>JAFKKS010000402.1 GCA_017304555.1 Hyphomicrobiales bacterium | reverse complement strand
TCGTCATGCCCGGCTTTATGCCGGGCATCCACGTCTTAACCCCCCGAACCGGAAGACGTGGATGGCCGGGACAAGCCCGGCCATGACGACGAAGGGACAATCGTCCGCGTCCCACCTGGAGAACCGTATGTCGACCGAAGTCTTGACCGCCAACTCCCTCCGCGCACTCGCCGAGCAATCGTCGGCCTGGCCGTTCGAGGAAGCGCGCAAGATCGTCAAACGGCTCGAGCGGACACCGAAGGACGAGGTGATCTTCGAGACCGGCTACGGCCCCTCCGGCCTGCCGCATATCGGCACCTTCGGCGAGGTGGCGCGCACCACCATGGTGCGCCACGCCTTTCGCGTCCTCACCGAGGACAAGGTGAAGACGCGCCTGATCGCCTTCTCCGACGACATGGACGGCCTGCGCAAAGTTCCCGACAACATCCCCAACAAGGAGCTGATCGCGCAACATCTCGGCAAGCGGCTCACGCTGGTGCCCGACCCGTTCGGCACGCATCCGAGCTTCGGCCAGCACAACAACGCGATGCTGCGCGGGTTCCTCGACCGGTTCGGCTTCGACTACGAATTCATGTCGTCGACCGAATGCTACATGTCGGGGCGCTTTGACGCCGCATTGCTGAAGGTGCTCGAGCGTTTCGACGAAGTGATGGCGATCATGCTGCCGTCGTTGCGGCAGGAGCGCGCGCAATCCTATTCGCCGTTCCTGCCGATCGACGAAAGCGGCGTCGTGCTGCAGGTGCCGGTGATCGCACACGATGCCAAGGCCGGCGCTATCACCTACGAGCATCCCGACACCAAGGCGCCGGTGACGACGCCGGTAACCGGCGGGCGCTGCAAGCTGCAATGGAAGCCGGACTGGGCGATGCGCTGGGTCGCGCTCGGCATCGATTACGAGATGGCCGGCAAGGACCTGATCGATTCCGTAAAGCTTTCCAGCGAAATCTGCCGCGCGCTCGGCGGCACGCCGCCGGAAGGCTTCAACTACGAACTGTTCCTCGACGAGAAGGGCCAGAAGATATCCAAGTCGAAGGGCAACGGTCTCACCATCGAGGAGTGGCTGCGCTATGCGAGCCCGGAGAGCCTGTCGCTCTTCATGTATCGCGAGCCGAAGGCGGCGAAGCGGCTCCACTTCGACGTCATCCCGCGCAACGTCGACGACTATCAGCAATTCCTCGACGGCTACACGCGGCAGGATGCAAAGCAGAAGCTCTCCAATCCGGTTTGGCACATCCATTCCGGCCATCCGCCGGCAAGCGACATGCCGATCTCATTCGCAATGCTACTGACGCTCGTCTCCTCCTCGAACGCGGAGAACGCCGAAACGTTGTGGGGCTTCATCGGCCGCTATCGTCCGGGTGTGACGCCGCAGACGCATCCCAAGCTCGACGCGCTCGTCGGCTACGCGATCCAGTATTTCCGCGACTTCGTGCTGCCGGAAAAGAAGTTCCGCGAGCCAACCGACAGTGAGCGCGCGGCACTGACCGATCTGCGCGACGCGCTGTCACAACTACCGGCCGACGCTACTGCGGAGGCGATCCAGGACGTCGTCTACGAGATCGGGCGGCGTGAGCCGTTCCTCGATGCCAAGAAGAAGGGCAAGGACGGCAAGCCCGGCGTCTCGCTCGACTGGTTCAACATGCTCTACCAGGTGTTGCTCGGCCAAGAGAAAGGGCCGCGCTTCGGCTCCTTCGTTGCCGTCTACGGCATCGCCAACACGGTCGGCATGATCGACGGCGCGCTCGCACGGAGTGCGTAAAAGTTGGGCGCGTCATGGCCGAGTCGTTGCCGGCGTGACGAAACTCCCGACTACTCCGCAGCGAGCGGCAGCGACGGTTGCTCCTGCGGCGGCAACCGGTGGCGCTGGCCCGAAAGCCAGTGCTGTAGACGATCGAGATAGAGGTAGACGACCGGCGTCGTGTACAGCGTCAGCAGCTGGCTTAGCGCCAGCCCGCCGACCATCGCGAAGCCAAGCGGCTGACGCAGTTCCGAACCGGTCCCATGACCGAGCATCAGCGGCAGGCCGGCCAGCATCGCGGCCGCTGTCGTCATTACGATCGGGCGAAAGCGCAGCAAGCACGCCTCGCGGATCGCATCGACCGGCGGCACGCCGCGATCACGCTCCGCCGCGATCGCGAAGTCGACGAGCATGATGCCGTTCTTCTTCACGATGCCGATGAGAAGGATGATGCCGATGATCCCTATGACGGAAAGGTCGAACCGGCCGAGTTGGAGCGCGAGCAGTGCTCCGATGCCGGCCGACGGCAGGGTCGATAAAATCGTCAGCGGGTGGATGAAGCTTTCATACAGCATGCCGAGAATGATGTAGACGACGACCAGCGCCGCCGCGATCAGCAATGGCTCGCTCGAAAGCGATGTCTGGAACGCCTGCGCATTGCCTTGGAAACTGCCGATCACGGAGGCCGGCATCTTGATCGCGCGCGCGGCTGCCTGGATCGCGTCCACCGCCTCGCCAAGCGAAACGCCGCTTCGCAGATTGAACGAAAGCGTCGCCGCCGGGAACTGGCTTTGATGCGAGACGGACAGCGGACCGACTTGGTTGGTGTCGACGTCGACAAGCGACGCCAGCGGCACCGCCGTCCCCGTCAGCGGCGATTTCACATAGATCTGCTTCAGCGAGGACGGGTCGCCCTGCAACTGTGGCAAGATCTCCGTGATGACCGGATATGTATTGATCTGCGTGAAGTATTGCGTGATCTGCCGCTGCCCGTACGCATCATTCAGCGTATCGTCGATCAGTTGCGGCGCGATGCCGAAGCGCGACGCCTGATCGCGATTGATCGTCACTTTCATCTGCGGCGCGTTCGACTCCACGTCGCTTGAGACGTCCGCGAGTTGCGGCAGCGTGCGAAGCTTATCGAGCAGCTTTTCCGACCATGTATTGAGCTCCGCAATGTCGGCGTCCTGCAGCGTGTACTGAAACTGCGCGCGTGATATTCGGCCGCCGACGGTGATATCTTGAGAGGGCTGCAGGAACAGCCGTGCACCCTCGACCTTGTCGAGCTTCGGCCGCAGCCGGTCGATAATCTGAGATGCCGTCAGCGTGCGCTCGTCGCGCGGCTTGAGTGCAATGAAGAAGCGGCCCGTATTCGATGTTGAAGCACCGCCGCCGTTCCCCATGTTGGAGCCGAACGCAGCGACATCGGGATCACGCAAGATCACATCGCCAAGCGCCTTTTGCAGGCGCAGCATCTCGGCCGACGAAACGCTCTGCGCCGCTTCAGAGAGGCCGACGATCAAGCCGGTGTCTTGCGTCGGGAAAAAGCCCTTCGGTATCTCGACGAACATGAACCCGGTCAAAGCCAAGGTCGCAAAGAACACGCACAGCGTCGGAAATTGATGCCGCAGCACGACGGCAAGGCTGCGGCGATATCCGTCGTGCAGGGCATCGAACCTCGCTTCAACGAAGCGGTAGAGTCGCCCGTGCTGGTCCGTTTTCCGCCGCATGAAGCGCGAGCACAGCATCGGCGCGAGCGTCAACGAAACGAACGCCGAAACAGCGATGGCCGCCGTCACCGTCAGTGCGAACTCACGAAACATCCGCCCGATGATGCCGCCCATCAGAAGCAGCGGGATGAAGACGGCGATCAGCGACAGGCTGATCGAAATGACGGTGAAGCCGATTTCACCGGAGCCCTTCAATGCGGCCTCCATCGGCGGCGCGCCGCCGTCGATATGGCGATGGATGTTCTCCACCACGACGATGGCGTCGTCCACGACGAAGCCGACGGCGATGGTGAGAGCCATCAGCGAGAGATTATCGAGGCTGAAGCCGAGCAGATACATGACCGCCGCGGAGCCCAGCAACGCCAGCGGCACCGTGATGCTTGGAATAAGCGTGGCCCAGAAATCCTTCAGGAACAGAAGGATCACCATGACGACCAGGCCGACGGTGATCGCCAATGTGAATTCGACATCGGCGACCGAGGCGCGGATTGTCGTGGTGCGATCGAGGATCGTGTCGATCTTAACCGCGGGCGGGATCGTCGCCGTCAGTTGCGGCAAACGCGCCTTGATTTGGTCGACGGTGTCGATGACGTTCGCGCCCGGCTGCTTGAAGACGAGCAGCAGGACGCTGCGCTTATTGTTACGCGTGGCCGCGACCGTCGTATCGGCCGGCCCGGTGACCGCATGCCCGACGTCGCGCACTCGCACCGGTGCGCCGTTGCGATAGGCCAGGATCACATCGTCGTAGTGCGCGGGGTCCGTCAACTGGTCGTTGGTCGCGATGGTGAAGCTCGTCTCCGCGCCGTTGAGCGTCCCCTTGGCGGCATTCGTTGTCGCCGTCAGTACACCGCCGCGGACATCCTCCAGCGTCAATCCGCGCGCCGACAGCTTCGCTGGATCGATTTGGATGCGCACGGCGCGCTTCTGCTCACCAGCGATCACCACCTGCGCGACGCCGGCGATCTGGGAGATCTGTTGCGCGAGGACGTTGTCGGCGTAATCGTCCACGGTCGTCAGCGGCAAGGTATCCGAGCCGGCCGAAAGGATAAGGACCGGAGAATCGGCCGGATTGATCTTGCGATAAGTCGGCGGCGTCGGCATCGCCTGCGGCAACTGCTTGTTGGCGGCGGTAAGCGCGGCCTGAATGTCCTGCGCCGCGGAATCTATATTCCGATTGAGATCGAACTGGACGACGATCGATGTCGCCCCGAGTGTGCTCATCGACGTCATTTGCGTGACGCCGGCGATCTGCCCGAACTGCCGCTCGATCGGTGCGGCTACCGACGAGGCCATGGTTTCCGGGCTGGCGCCGGGAAACTGAGCCGAAACCTGGACGGTCGGAAAATCAACCTGCGGCAACGGCGCGACGGGCAGAAGCGGATAAGTGATCAACCCGACGAACGCGAGCGCCGCCATCAGCAGCGTCGTCGCGATCGGGCGGCGGATGAACGGCGCGGAAATGCTCAAGAGGCGCTCCGCTCATCAGCCGCATCCGGAGAGCCGACAGTGACCGGCACGTTCGGCTGCAGCTTGTACTGCCCGTTCGTGACGACGCTGTCTCCTTCCTTCAATCCGGCGGTGACGATTGTTGTGCCGCCTTCCGTCGGACCGGCCTGAATGTTGCGCAGTTCCGCCGTTTGTTGCGGGGTCACTACCCATGCCGTGAGGCCTTGCGAGCCACGCTGGATCGCAGTCTCCGGGACGGCGATAACGCCAGCTTTGGTTTCGAGGTGGACGCGTGCGTTCACGAACTCGCCCGGCCAAAACCGTTCATCCTCGTTCGCGAAGACAGCCTTCAGTCGGATCGTCGACGTCGTCTGATCGATGATATTGTCGATCAGCAGAAGCGTTCCCGTCCCCAGAGCCTTGACGTTGTCTTGATCGAATGCCGTTACGGCAACCGGCCCTTTGCGCAACGCGTCGCGTACACTGTCGAGCGCGGTTGCGGGCAGCGTGAAGATCACCGAGATCGGCTTGACCTGTGTCACGGTGACGAGCGGCGTCTGGTCCGCCGCGTGCACGACGTTGCCGGGGTCGACCTGCCTGATGCCGATGCGTCCATCGACGGGAGAGGTGATGCTGGTAAAATCGACCTGCACCTGTGCGGAATCGATAGCCGCCTGATCAGCATCGATCGTCGCTTTGATCTGCGCGACGAGCGCGCGTTGGTGGTCGACGTTCTGTTGCGTCTCGGCGTTTCGGCTGAGAAGCGTCACAAACCGGGTCAGATCGGTCTCGGCGCTCGCAAGCTGCGCCTGATCTTGTGCTTTCTTCGCCTTCGCTTGTTCTAGGGCCGCCTGATAGACGCGCGGATCGATACGCGCCAACAGCTGCCCTTTCGTGACCGACTGGCCTTCCGTGAATTCAACGCTCTGCAGAACACCGTCGACTTGCGCATGCACGGCGATCGTATTGGCGGCTTGGACAGAGCCGAGGCCCGAAAGATAAATGGGCACATCCTGCCGTTTCGCAGCAACGACGCTCACGGGTACCGCGGCCGGCGCGGGCTTCGCCACAGCAAGACGGGGCGCATCACCACGCCAACAAAAGAACGTGATGACTGTCGCCGCAACAAGGACAGCGGCACCGAGGAGAGACACAACACGCAAGCGTGAACGTTTATCAGGAGGGATGCTGACCACGGAATTGGCCTCACTGTCGCTTCGACGCGCGAGAACGTATCCCCATAAACGCGCGAAGCCGCTTGGCCCTGCTAACAACGACCTGTCCGGCGGATTAAAAGATTTTCACTTAATCGTGCGCTCCAAAACGCCGCCCATCATCCCGCTTGCGCTCAGCGCGACGCGACTTTCGCACGCGCGCCGCGCCGCGAGCGCAACTCCACGGGCCGATCGGGAATGGAGATCGAGATCGTTGCGCCGATGGTGCCGTCCACCAACCGTATTTCGCCACCGTGCGCCCGTACAAGCTCCGCAGCGATGGCGAGGCCGAGCCCGGTGCCGCCAGCCTTTGTCGACCCGCGGAACGCCTCGAATAGATGCAGCTTTGCCTGTTCGGGAATGCCGGGCCCCGTGTCCGACGCTTCAATGACGGTCACCGAGCCTTCGCGCCGACCGGTAATGCGAATCTGGTCGCGTGCAGGATCGTTCGGCGTGCGCGCTTCGAGCGCCTGCAGCGCATTACGTCCGAGATTGACCAGTACGCGAAAGAGCTGATCGGGATCGGCATCGATGCTCAAACCGCGCTCTATCGCACAGACCCAGCGCACGGGAGAATCCACGGCGAGGCCCAGCGTCTCGCGCACTTCCTCCACTAGCGGTTCAAGCAAGATTAAACGACGCTCCGGCGCCGGCTCCTGCACACGGCCGTATGACAGCGTCGATTGGCAGAAGGCGATCGCACGCTCGAGCGCGCGCATCAGGCTCGGCGCGAAGCGTTGCACGGTCGGATCAGGGATGCTGGTCAACCGATCTGAAAACAATTGTGCCGACGCGAGCAGATTGCGCAGATCGTGATTGATCTTCGATACCGCCAATCCGAGCGACGCAAGGCGGCTTTTTTGATTCAACATCGACGCGATATCGGTTTGCATCGCGTTGAGTTCGCGCTCGGCGATCCCGATCTCGTCACGCCGTCCGCTCGCCGATGTGATCCGCGCCGGGTTCTCCGGCTCTTGACGGAAGCGCACCATGCCGATCGTCAATCGGCGGATCGGTCGCACAATCATGTAATGCAGCGCCAGATAAACAAACGCAGCCGTGACGGCGGAAATAAAAAGGGATAGAAGCAACACGTTCGCCGAGAAGCGCCACATCGCCGCGCGCAGCGGGGCCTCAGGCACGACGATCTCCACAAACTCGCCACCCATAGGCGCAGGACCGACCACGCGCAGATTGTCGGCGTCCGAGCCGAACAGCGTGTCGAACGCATCCGCAATCGCGCGGTAAGACGACACCGTTCGAATGTCGATCTCGGCATGCACCGGCGGCAGCGATTCGGAGAATGCGAGCAGCCGACGTTGCTTGCCGGTCTTCATCGCGACGGCTTTAGCGCCGACGCTATTGAGGATCTCGCGGGCCAAGCTTTCCGGCACCATGCCGCTCGGCGCGGCGTCGAGGACGAGCGCCGCCGTGTGCGCAGCCGCCAGCCGGTCGCGCAGCCAGTTCAGCCTGAAATTCGCGATGGACGGAACGTAGACCAGCACTTCCGTGATCATCACGAAAACGACCGTCATCAGCAGCAGTTTGCCCGACAGGCCAAAGCGCGACTTCGATGTCGATGCTGCTTTGTCTTCGATCGAGACGTTGGTCATCGTTGCATCATGAAAACGCGCGCCTTCATCCGAAGCGACGCAGCAAAGATATGATGCGCCGCACCCAAGGCATGGTCAAACTGGGGGTGAAATAGGTTAGCGCAGCGCGCTTTCCCACCTCCGAGAGCGTCGGATAAGGCAGCACCGTACCGAGCAGGGCGCCGACTTTGAGCCGTTGCGTGATGGCGAGCGTCCAGGTCGCAATCAATTCGCCAGCCTGCGTACCAACAATGGTGGCGCCGAGAATGCGCCCCTTCCTGTCCGTAATGATCTTGATGTGCCCGCGCGTGCGGCGCTCGGCCTGAGCCCGATCGTTCTCGTGATACGCGGAGCGCAATACACGGATCGTGCCGTGGCGGGCACGCGCCTCGTCTTCCTGCAATCCGACCTGGGCAAGCTCGGGATCGGTGTAGGTGACCCATGGGATGACGCCTTTATCGGCGTTCACCGGCTGACGGAATAGCGCATTCCTCACCACTAAGCCGGCGTGATAATTCGCCACATGCGTGAACTGCAGGGCGCCAAGGACGACGTCGCCGATCGCATAGACCTTGCGGTTCGTTGTCCGCAGCCCTTTGTCGACACGCACGCCGCGAGCTTCGTAAGCGATACCGGCCGCTTCAAGGTCGAGATCGTCGACATTGGCGCGCCGGCCCGTCGCGAGCAAAAGGTGGCTCCCTTCTATGACTTCCTCGTGGCCATCCGGCGTCGCAACAACGACACGAATACGGTTGCGCGCGCGCTCGACACGCATGTCGGCAATGCCGGATCGAATCTCGACACCCTCGCTTTCAAGCGCATCGAGGACGACCGCCGCGCACTCGGCATCATCCTTGGCGAGCGGCCGCGCCGCCTCGAGGACCGTGACATCGGCGCCGAGGCGGCGATGCGCCTGCGCCATCTCAAGGCCGATCGGCCCGCCGCCGACGATGACGAGATGCTTCGGGCATTGCGTCAGATCGAAGATGCTCTCGTTCGTGAGGTAAGGCACATCGTTGAGCCCCGGGATGGGCGGCACTGCCGCCGTCGAGCCGGTCGCAATGACGAAGCGGCGCGCCGCGATCTCGAAATCGTCGCCGACCACGACGGTGTGGCGGTTGCGGAACCGCGCCTCGCCGTCGATGACGCGCACGCCGAGCCCGGTGAAGCGTTCCTTGGAATCGTTCGGCGCGATCGCGGCGATCACATCTTCAACGTGGGCGTTGACGTCGAAGAAGTCGACTTTGGCGCGCGGCGCTTTGACGCCGAAGGCGGACGCCATGCGCAACGCATGCATATGCTTCGCAGCAGCTAGCAGCGCCTTCGACGGCACGCAGCCAAGGCCGCGGCGGCCGCTGCAACCGACAGCCCGCCTGAGCCTGCGCCAATGACACAGATATCGGGCATGAGCCGTTCAGCCATGATGGAGGCGCCGTCGCGGGCCGCGCCGCTGTCTCATGCCGATGCGTCTCCCGTCGAGCGCCAGCGCCGTAGCACCACCGGCAGCAGCGCCAGCAGCCCCAGTGCGGCGAACGCCAACAGAAGCTTCGGCGTCAGCGCCGCCCGCACGTCGAGCGCCAGTTCACACGGCTGCGTCCCGGCGGCAAGGCACGCTTTGTAGGCATTTTCTTGCGCACCAAACGCACTATCGAGGCCTGCTCCGAAGAACGCATAGGCGAATGTGCCCGGAAGAATGCCGATGAAGGTCGTGACGACGAACGTCCCGGTCCGTACGCCGAAAAGCGCCGGCGCAAGATTGACGAGAAAGAACGGGAATGCAGGAACGAGACGCAAGAAGAGAAGGTAGTTGAAGGCGTCGGCTTGAAAGCCCCGCGCGAGTTTCGCCATTCGTGGCCCGAACCGCCGCTCGACATAGCCGCTCAATGCGTTACGCACGACTAGGAAAACGAGCGTCGCGCCGACTGTCGCGGCAACCGCCGCCGCGATGCCGCCGATGAGCCAGCCGAACAGCAGCCCACCCGCGATGGTCAAGAGCGCCCCGCCGGGAACCGACAGGGCGATCGCGGCCACGTAAATCCCCATAAACGTCGCCAAAGCCCCGAAATAATGCGTCGTGATGAATCCGTCGAGCAGCGCCCGCCGCCGCACCAGCCCCTCGATCGAGAGTTCCCGATGCCAGCCCATGCCGAAAACCAGGGCCCCCGCAGCCAGAAGGACGATCAGCGGCCATATTTTGCCGGCCGGGAAACGGCCGGAAGATCGAGGGTCCGGCGTCTTGGTCGGCTCATCCAAGGGCATCGGCTTTGGCAAACCCGGCGGCTGGCGGTTGATCGGCACTTTCCCGTAATCTTACCGTCGAACGGGGCCGCCGCGGCGGCATCCCAATTCACTTTCGGTTGACGGCGCCCGCTCGAAGCGTCAGGGCGCGCGCATATACGGGTGCTGCCATTAAGACAGCCTGACATGTCGCATTGACTTGGCTGCCGCCCCTCCCCTATAAGCCCGCTACACGCGTACCAATCGCCCCGCAAGGCCTTCGCTTTCGCCTGGCGCGAACGGTGCCTGCGGGATCATTCATACGACAGTGGCGGCGACAGGCGGAGACGACCCGTGAAGCGGACCTATCAACCCAGCAAACTCGTGCGCAAGCGCCGCCACGGCTTCCGAGCCCGCATGGCGACCA
>JAFKKS010000401.1 GCA_017304555.1 Hyphomicrobiales bacterium | reverse complement strand
CCTACGACACGTCTCAGGGTTTCGGGCTGCGCGCCGTGAAAAACGAAGCGGTCGGCTATGCACACGCCTCGGAGATCTCCGAGGCGGCGCTGCGCCGTGCCGCCGACGCGGTCCGCGCGGTCAACGGCGGCTACACGGGCGCCTATGCGGACGCCCCGCCCCGCACCAATGTCCGCCTCTACGGTGACGACAATCCGCTCGGCACGCCCGCCTTCGAGGCCAAGATGAAGCTACTGCAGGAGATCGATGCCTACGCCCGTGCCAAGGATCCGCGCGTGCGGCAGGTCTCGGCGAGCCTCGGCGCGACGTGGCAGGTCGTTGAGATCATGCGCGCCGACGGCGCGCTGTATCGCGACGTGCGGCCGCTCGTGCGAATCAACGTGTCGGTCGTGGCCGGCGACGGCGACCGGCAGGAAAGCGGCAGCCACGGCGCCGGCGGACGCGAAGGCTTCCAGCGCTTCATCGACCCGCAGGCTTGGCGCGGCGCGGTCGACGAGGCGGTGCGGCAAGCCCTGGTCAATCTCGAATCGATCCCCGCCCCGGCCGGCGAGATGGACGTCGTGCTCGGTCCCGGCTGGCCCGGCGTGATGCTGCACGAAGCGGTCGGCCACGGCCTCGAGGGCGATTTCAATCGCAAGAAGACGTCAGCCTTCGCCGGCCTGATGGGCCAGCAGGTGGCCGCGAAGGGCGTCACGGTGGTCGATGACGGCACCATCGCCAGCCGGCGCGGCTCCCTGTCGATCGACGACGAGGGCACGCCGACGAACAAGACGGTGCTGATCGAGGACGGCATTCTCGTCGGCTATATGCAGGACCGGCAGAACGCACGATTGATGAACATGAAGCCGACCGGCAACGGGCGGCGCGAAAGCTTCGCGCATGTGCCGATGCCGCGCATGACCAACACCTACATGCTCGCGGGCGCGCACGATCCGCAGGAGATCATCGCTTCGGTGAAGAACGGCATCTATGCCGTCAATTTCGGCGGCGGCCAGGTCGACATTACGTCCGGCAAGTACGTCTTCCAGTGCACCGAGGCCTATAAGATCGAGAACGGCAAAGTCGGCGCGCCGCTGAAAGGCGCGATGCTGATCGGCAACGGGCCGACCGACCTGCATCGCATTTCGATGATCGGCAACGACTTCGCGCTCGACAGCGGCATCGGCACCTGCGGCAAGAACGGCCAGGGCGTGCCGGTCGGCGTCGGTCAGCCGAGCCTGCGCATGGACCGCATCACCGTCGGCGGGACGGGATAGAAACTCAACCGTCAACTGTTGTAAGCTGCTACGAAGACGGACGGGGCGAGCGATGCAAAAGGTCGTCTTGGAGTTGGATTCGGAGGCCGTTCAAGCTGCTGAAGCGGCCGGACTGAATTTGAGTTCGGTACTGTTGGAGGCGCTCTACCGAAAGCTGCCTGACCTTCACGCCGAACAACGCCGGGAACTCAGACAACGCTGGCTGGAGGAAAATCGCGAGGCTATTGAGGCCATCAATCGCCGCGTCGAGGAAAACGGGTTTGTGTTCTCGGACGGCGCGCGGACTTTTTAAGAGCCGACGTGCAGCAGTTCGACATTGTCCGGAACGCCAATGCTGCTAGCCGGCGGCAATATCCCTACGTCGTTGTCCTGCAACACGAGACCGGATATCCGGCCTTCCGACGCTTGTCGTGGCGCCTCTTGCTCGCGCAGACAAAGAACGGGCCTTAGATCGATTACATCCGCTGTTGAGTATTGAAGGCCAAGACTATCGCGTTCTTATTGAAGAACTCGCAGCGGTCCGGCCAACGACCCTAGGTGATGTTGTCGGCTCCGTCGAAGGGGCGATCGTTATGCTTTGATCGCGGCTATCGATCAGCTTTTCACCGGCCTTTAAGGTCAAAAATACGCGATCGAGCGCCCGCAGATCACGATCGTTAGCCAGGCGGTGAGCGAGGCAAGCGCGGACGCTCGCGCGACGTCCGGCAGCCGCTGTCCCGGCGCAAGCGAAACGACACGCGGGCGCACGATCCATTCGAACAGCAGCACGTTGCAAAGCCCAAGTGCGATCAGCGCGAGCTTGAACTGGAAGACGCGGTTGAGCGCGAGGTGACTCGCCTCGGCCGCGAACAACAGAAACCCGCTTGCCGCGACACAAAGAAACGCGATCACCGCGGCGGTGCGCGCCTTCGCGATCAGCCGTCCCGGCGCAGTCGCCGCAAAGCCGCCGAGAAGCCGAACATCCATGATCGCGACGCAGGCGAAGAAGACGACGACCGCGAGCACATGTGTCACATTGGCGAGCGGGTAAAGCCAAATCGACTGCCGGATGCCGGCGCCGAACCAGGACGCTTCCAGCGCCTGGAAGATGGCCGGCGCGGCGTGATTCATCAGCGCATCTCGATAGTCTTGCCGCCGACCGTGATGCGTTCCGCGCGCATCTCATTCTTCTCGACCGTAGACGGATAGCCGTAGGCCGAGATCGTCTGGCCGACCGCGATCATCGCGGCCGTGGCGCCGCGCGAGGTCATGCGCGAGGTCGGCGCCAGCGTCACCGTCCACTCCTTATCGGCGCCCTTCACGGTGATCGCCGCATGCGGGTTCTCGAACTTGGAGGTCAGGATCGGCCCTTCCACCGTCACCGGATGCGACGCGTCGTAGCTGCCCCAGCCGTGATGTGCGATAGCGGAACCAATGGCCGCGACGGAGAGAAGGCCAACGGTGATGAAGCGTTTCATCGACGTCTCCCTGCCAGTTGCCCAATCCTAACGCACGACCCCCGACATGCAGCAGGGCTTTCGCCGCGGCGGGGTGACGCGGCTCTTCAGATAGCAATGCGCGGATGCGCCCTGATAGCCGGGACGCACATAGGTCCAGGCGCGGCAACGATTCTCCGCGGCGCAGGCCGCCGCACAGGATTCGCCCTTCTGCTGCGGTGTCGTATCGAAGCTGCGATAGTCGCCACCGAACCGGTCGATGCCGAATTCGACCGCGCCGGCGCGCGGCTCGATCAGGCCGCTTCCTTTCACGCCGGACACACAGCACGCGCCCTCGGTGCGCCGCGGCACCCGCGTCTTGAGCCAACACTGGGCGCCGGCGCCGGAACCCGTCGCCGGATAAGCGAAGGCCCACGCCCGGCAACGTCCGTCCTTGTCACAACGTGCGCTGCATTCAGCCGGGTCGCCCGACTTGACGACGAAATGTGTGTAGTCGCCGCCGGGGCGATCGAATCCGGTCTGCGCCTGAGTGTCCGGCGCAAAGGCCAGAAGGCCCGCAAGTCCGATCAGAAACAACACCCATCGCATCGTCTCAGCCCTCGGCCGCGGGTCCGTCCGGCCACAATCCCACAATTATACCGTGGGTAAAGAGCCAAACGCCGACGCTCCCTCAACTCCCCGCGAGCAAATCGCCGCGCTGCTCGCGGCCGATTTGCGCCGAGCGCGATTGGAGCCCGGTGTGAGAGCAGCTATGAACCGCCCAACGCGAGACGCCAAAATCGCCGCTTGCCTATAAAATTGGACATGATTGTCGCTACGCCATCGTTCGCCCGCTCTCCGAAGGCGCGCTTTTGCGCCGCTCCGGTCGTGAGGATCCTTAGATGACGCCCCACAACGACACGGCCAGCTTCCTGCCGCTCGCCGTCGTGCTGCTCGGTGCGGCCGTATTGAGCGTCCCGCTGGCGCGCAAGTTCAAGCTCTCCGCGATTATGGCGTATCTGGTCGCCGGCATGCTGATCGGCCCTTACGGCCTGCGTGTCTTCACCAATCCGGAAACGATCCTCACCGTCGCCGAACTCGGCATCGTGATGTTGCTGTTCATCGTCGGACTGGAACTCGAGCTGACCAAGCTCCTGCGCATGCGCCGAACGATTTTCGGTCTCGGCGCCGGGCAACTCATCGGCACCGCACTCGTCATCGCTGCGGCTGTCTATGCCGTCGGGCTTGCGGGATGGCGCGGATCCATCGTCGCGGGCCTCGCGCTCGCACTGTCCACGACATCGGTCGCACTTTCGATCCTGGAGGATCGCGGCGACCTGCAGAAGCCTTACGGGCAGCGCGCTTTCGCCGTGCTGCTGTTCCAGGACATGGCGGTGGTACCGCTGCTCGCGATCTTGCCGATCGCAGCCGGCTTCAGTCCGGAACGCTCCGCGTCCGGAACGCTCGGATCGGTCAGTCTTGCGCTCGCCGCGATCGCCGCAGTGGTCGTCGCCGGGCGATTTCTCCTCAATCCGTTCTTCCGACTGCTGGCGCAGACGGGCGCACGCGAGGTGATGACCGCGGCGGCGCTCCTGGTCGTGCTCGGCACCGCACTCCTCATGCAGACCGTCGGCATGTCGATGGCGCTCGGCGCATTCCTCGCCGGCGTCCTGCTCGCGGAATCGAATTTCCGCCACGAACTGGAAGCGGACATCGAACCATTTCGCGGCTTGCTACTGGCGATGTTCTTCATGGCCATCGGCATCGGCATCGATTTCCGCGTCGTCTTCGAGAATCTTTGGCTGATATTAGCGGCCGCCGTGTTGGTCACGATCATGAAGGCGATCATCGTCGGCCTCCTCTTCCGCGCCACCTGTCAGCGGCGCGAGGACGGACTGCGGGCAGGCGCGATCCTCACCGGCGCGGGCGAGTTCGCTTTCGTCATCCTGCCGCTTGGAGCGAGCCTCGGCTTGATCGAGAGCAAACCGGCCGCAATCCTGACCTGCATCGCGTCGGTCACGCTTCTGCTCGGGCCTCCGACCGCATCGCTCGCCGAACTCATCCTCAAACGCGCGCCGAAAGAGGAAGAGCCCGAGCCGGCGCTGGATGCCTTCGAGGACGTCCACGGACGCGTGCTGCTGATCGGCTTCGGACGCTTCGGCCAGATGGCGTCGCAATGCCTGCTCGGGGCCGGCGTCGACGTGACGATCATCGACAACGACCCCGAAATGATCGAGGCGGCCGGACGCTTCGGCTTCAAAATCTATTACGGCGACGGCACGCGGCCGGACGTGCTGCGCGCGGCCGGCGCCGGCGATGTGAGCCTGGTCGCGGTCTGTGTCGATCGCCGCGCTTCGGCGGACCGAATCGTTGCGCTGATGCGCGCCGAATTCGATGGCGTGAAGCTGTTCGTGCGCTCCTATGACCGCGGCCATACGCTGTCGCTCATCGCCGCAGGCGTCGATTACGAGATGCGCGAGACCTACGAGTCCGCGATCGTCTTCGGCCGCAATGCGCTCGAAGCGCTCGGAACCGACAGCGATCGCGCGCGGGAGATCGAAGAGGACATCCGCCGGAGGGACGCGGCGCGCCTCGTGCTGCAGCAGGCCGGCGGGCTGCTGGCGGGTGTGGACCTTCTGCCGACCGGACCGACGCCACAGCCGTTGCGCGCGCCACGGCGCGGCACGACGCCGCTCAATCCGGAAGCGGACGACATCATCCGGCGCGAAAAGGAGCCTTCGGCCTGAAAAAGAAAGCGCCCGCCGGGGGAGGGCCGGGCGGGCGCTTCATGCCGTCACGCCGCTAGGGGGAAGCGCGCGGCAGGCGGCCGGTCGTGGATCCGACCGCTGTTCTTAGTAATAGCGAGCCGGTGTGACGGCTTCGCCGCGATGCTCCGGCACGATCGACGGGGAGTTCGCAAATTCTGCCGGAGACGGATGGCTTGCCGGACGCGCGGCGCGACGCTCACGTACGCGCGTCACCAGAACGTGGGTCGGATCGCGCCAGAGGGGCTCGGACACCGCGTCGCGAAGGTCGCTCCGCGTCAAGCCGATGTCGGCCAGCATCCGGTCATCGAACCCGGCCAGCATCCGCATCTCCCGGCGTGATTTGAAGCTGCGGTAAAATTCCACCACACGCAGACCTGCGACCCCGGCGACGCGGACGGCGCGCGCGAACGGGCCAGAAGCGTTGCTGTTCAGGGTCATTGCGGTCATCGACATGGCTCTCTCCATCGTCCATCGGTTCTGATCGGGGCCTGCCTCGGCATCCGCCAGTGTGGCTTCAACCATCGCCTCCGGCTGATCGATCAGGCCCTATCGATCGATGATGTTTATATGCGCCTCTCCTATTGATAAGTGAAACGAATGTTTTTAATGTAACCAATCAGCAGCAATGATGAGAGATCGACCCCACACTTTCGAACCGTGAATGGAGCGCGCATGACCGCCCTGATCGACGTCGACCATCTCCGCACCTTCATCGCCATCGCCGAAAGCGGCAGTTTCACCAAAGCCGCGGACCTGGTGCACAAGACGCAGTCGGCCGTGTCGATGCAGATGAAGCGGCTGGAGGAACGGGTCGGGCGGCCGATCTTCGCCCGTGACGGGCGCTTCTCGAAGCTGACGGAAGACGGCGAACGCCTGCTCGATTACGCGCGGCGGATCATCAAGCTCAATTTCGAGGTGCTCGCGACCTTCGCCGACCCGGAACTGAGCGGGCGCGTCCGTCTCGGATTGCCGGACGACTATGCCGATCGCTATCTGCCGGAGATCATGGCGCGCTTCTCCCGCGCCTATCCGAGCGTCGAGCTCACCGTGCTGTGCGAGCCCTCGTCAAACCTTATCGGGCACATCGAAGCCGACGAACTCGACATCGCCATCATCACGGCAACCGAGACGCAGAAAGCCACCGAGACGTTCCGCCAGGAACGCCTGCTGTGGGTGACGTCGAGCCGGCACTCCACGCATACCGAGGCGCCCCTGCCGCTGGCGCTCGGGCACGCGTATTGCTGCTGGCGGCGCAGCGCGATGGAATGTCTCGATCGGGTGGGGAAGCCTTACCGCGTGCTCTATTCCAGCGGCAATGCCGGCGCGATCAGCGCGGCCGTGCTGGCGGGCCTGGCGATTTCAGTTCTGCCGGAATCGGGCCTGCGCCCCGGTATGCGCGTTCTCTCTCCCGCCGACGGCTTCCCGCCCCTGCCCTCGTGCCGCATCGGCCTTGTCCGCAATCCGCACATCAGCTCGACGCTCGCGGACGCACTCGCCGAGCACATCATCTCCTCGCTCGATAACCTGTCGGAAGCGGCACAAGCGGCAGAGTAGTCAGCCGGCGGCACGCGCGGCGATCGCATCCGCCAGCACAAGCGTGCGGCGCGCGATATCCGCGTGCAGGCGCTCGACCATGCGGCCTTCAATCTGAACCACGCCCTTGTCGGCGTTGTCGGGCGCATCGAATGCGGCAACGATCCGCCGCGCCTCCGCGATCTCCTCTTGCGACGGCCCGAAGGCGGCGTTGCATGCATCGATTTGCGCGGGATGGATGATCGTCTTGCCGTCGAATCCCATGTCGCGCCCCTGCGCACATTCGCGTACCAAACCTTCCGCATCCTTGAAGTCGTTGTAGGGCCCATCGAGAATCACGAGGCCGTAGGCGCGCGCTGCGGCGATGGCGCTGGCGAGCCACGGCAGCAGCGGCGCGCGCCCCGGCACGATGCGGCCGCGCGCCTCCTTCACCAGATCGTTGGTGCCGACGATGAGGCCCTCCAGGCGCGTCTCGCTGTCCTTGGCCAGCATGGCGATGTCGTGAATGCGCAGGATCGCCATCGGCGTCTCGATCATCGCCCAGACGCGGATGCGATGCGCGCCATGCATATCGAGAAGACGCGTCCCAAGCATGGACAGGATGTCCGGCGCCGAGACCTTCGGGATCACGACGGCGTCCGGCGCCGCCTCCACGACCGCAGCGAGATCGTCGATGGCCCAGGGCGTATCGAGGCCATTGATGCGGATGAAGACCTCACGGCCGCCAAAGCCGCCCTGCTTCACCGCCGCGACCGCCTGCGCGCGCGCCGCCAGCTTTGCGTCCGGCGCAACGGCATCCTCGAGGTCCAGGATGATGCCGTCCGCGGGAAGCGTGCGCGCCTTGTCGATCGCACGCGCGTTGCTCGCGGGCATGTAAAGCACGCTGCGGCGTGGGCGGATGCTCATTGAAAACTCCGATTTGAAGAACTTTGACGCGTTCGAGATTTACGCCGCCTACGCTAGATCACGATGATTTTGGATCGCATCGATCCAAAATCATGAACACGATCGATTCTCATAATTTAGAGCACGATGTCACCCGAAAACCGCTTCACACTTTTCGACATCATGCTCTAGCGAGCGTGCGCGGCCTGTGCCACCGTCCGCGCAACATTGGAGTATGTCGTGACGCAGACGAATTACGACGTGGTCATTGTCGGCGGCGCGGCCGTCGGTTCCGCCATCGCTTATTTCCTCACGCACGATCTTGGATTTGGCGGAACGATCGCGGTGATCGAGCGCGATCCCTCCTACACGCATGCGTCGACGACGCTGTCCGCCGCGTCGATCCGCCAACAGTTCTCGACACCGGAGAATATCCGGATGAGCACATTCGGCGTGACCTTCATCAAGGGATTGCGCGAGCGTTTCGGCGCCGACGCCGATATCGGCTTTCGCGAGGGCGGCTATCTTCTTCTCGCAAGCGAAGCCGGCGCCGTCATCGCCTACGAAAATCACGATGTGCAGATCAAGGAAAAGGCGGACATCGCCTTGCTCCGTCCGGAAGAGATCACGCAACGCTTCCCCTGGCTGAACACGGACGGCGTCGTGCTCGGCACCTTCGGGCGTACCGGCGAAGGCTGGTTCGATTCCCACGCGCTGCTCACTTTGCTGCGGCAAGCGGCGCGAGCGCGCGGCGCGCACTACGTCCACGACGAAGTCACAGCGCTGTCGCGTACGGGCGAGCGCATGACGGGCGTTACGTTGCGCAGCGGGCAATCGATCGGCTGCGGCACGCTGGTCATCGCAGCGGGCCCGCAAGCCGGCGACGTCGCGGCGATGGCGGGCGTCGCGCTGCCGGTCGAGCCGCGCAAGCGCTGCGTCTTCGTCGTGAACTGCCGCACGCCGTTGCCCAGAATGCCGCTCATCGTCGACACGTCCGGCGTCTGGATCAGGCCGGAAGGGCAGACGTTCATCTGCGGCATCTCGCCGGAAGCCGCGAACGATCCGCGCGCGGACGGCGACTTCACGCTCGATGAATCGATCTTTCATGATGTCGTGTGGCCGGCGCTCGCGGAACGGATTCCGGCGATGGAAGCGATCAAACTGATGCGCGGCTGGGCCGGCCACTACGACTACAACACGCTCGACCAGAACTCGGTGATCGGGCCGCATCCGCAGATCGGAGATCTGCTTTTCGCCAACGGTTTTTCCGGGCACGGCTTGCAACAAGCGCCCGCGACAGGCCGCGCCATCGCGGAGCTGATCACGCACTGATCACGCACGCACGCTTCGTGACGCTCGATTTGTCCGTGTTCGGTTATGAGCGCGTCGCGGCCGGCCGCCCGCTTTATGAACGCAACGTCATCTAGGCGGCGATTTCAAAGATCGATTGCGGCGCGATTAGCGCACCGACGCACGAACTGGTGATCGTCGAACCTTCGTCTGCTCCAAGCGTTTTGTCCTTTGAGGACATATGTGCCGTGAGGATACGCAACGGCACGGTTTGAGACGTGGAGTAGATGCGATGAAAAAATTCGCGAGCATTGCGACGGCGGCATTGTTGGTCGCGGCATTGATCCCGGCGGCGGCGCAGGCGCAGCGTGACAGCGCAAGCGGCGGCATGCGCAGTGGCGGTGGCGGATTTTCCGCAGGTGGCGGCATGCGCGGCGGCGGTGGCTTCGGCGGCGGTTCTGGTGGAAGCTTCCGCGGCGGCAGCATGGGCGGTGGCGGATTTTATCACGGCGGCGCGCCGAGCGGCGCCTTTCATGGCGGAAGTTACGGTGGCCGTGCCACCCAGAGCAGCCCGGCGTTCCGCGACAGTGGCCGCGTCGCGACAGGCCCCAGCACGAACTGGCGCGGCGGGCGCCATCCCGGCCGACATCATCGTCACTGGCACGGCGGCTGGTACGGACCGGGCGTCGCATTCGGCCTCGGCTATGGCCTTTACGATGACTCCTACCCGTACGACACCTACGCCTATTCCAGTGAAGGTTACTACGATGAGGATGGCTGCTACGTGCACTGGGTCCGCGACTTCAATTATGGGTGGCGTCAGGTCCGGTCGTGCGAATAACGTTGCCGGCGAGCCGATATCTCGAATCTGTCGGCAACGTTAACGGCGGATCGTCGTGGTTTCGCCCAAAACGCGCCTTGTTGAGAGAGAACTCTCGCGCGTTGAAAACGTTTGAATGCTAGGGCGGCGTGCGTCCCCTAACAGGAGATCGAAGGAGAATGTGATGAAAAGATATCTTCTATCCGGGCTTGCCGCTGCCGGCCTTCTCGCAGCGATCGGGTTTACGGCTCCCGCCCAGGCCGCGTCCTCCACGACGGCCGCCGGCGTCGACTCGGGCCAGAGCCAGGCCACCGAATTCAGTTCACAGCGCCGCCGCCACTATCATCGCCGGCATTATCGCCGCTATTATGCCGGGCCGCGCTACTATTATGGACCGCGTTATTATCGCCCGTATTACGGCTATGGTTACGGCTACCCCTATTATCGGCCGTACTATTACCGCCCGGCGCCGATCCCGTTCTTCGGCTTCGGCTTTTACTGACCGCACATCATAAAAACAAAAGGCCCGCCAACCGGCGGGCCTTTTACTTTACGCCGCGAAAGCGCGCGTCAGTTCCACTCGCGGACATCCACAAAGTGACCGGCGATGGCCGCCGCCGCCGCCATGGCCGGCGACACGAGATGCGTGCGTCCCTTGTAGCCCTGCCGGCCTTCGAAGTTGCGGTTCGACGTCGAAGCGCAGCGCTCGCCCGGCGCGAGCTTGTCGGGGTTCATCGCGAGGCACATCGAGCACCCCGGCTCGCGCCACTCGAAACCGGCCTTGAGGAAGATCTTGTCGAGGCCTTCCGCTTCCGCCTGCTCCTTCACGAGGCCGGAGCCCGGAACGATCATCGCGTTGACGTTGCCGTTGACGTTCTTGCCGTTCACGATGCGGGCAACTTCGCGCAAATCCTCGATGCGCGCATTGGTGCAGGAGCCGATGAAGACGCGGTCGAGCTTGATGTCGACGATCTTCTCGCCACCGTTGAGGCCCATATACGCGAGCGCACGCTGCGCCGCTTCACGCTTGTCGCTGTCGGCGATGTCGGCTGGAACCGGCACGCGGCCGACGACCGAGATCACCTGCTCCGGGTTGGTGCCCCAGGTGACGATCGGCGGCAGCTTCGCGGCGTCGAGCATCACTTCCGTGTCGAAATACGCTTCCGGATCGGAGCGCAGCGAGTCCCAATAGCGGACCGCGGCATCCCATTCCGCCCCTTTGGGCGCGCGCGGCCGGCCCTTGAGATAGTCGTAAGTCGTCTGATCGGGCGCGACCATGCCGGCACGCGCTCCCGCTTCGATCGACATGTTGCAGATGGTCATGCGGCCTTCCATCGAGGTCGCGCGGATCGCTTCGCCCGCATACTCGATTGCATGGCCGGTGCCGCCGGCGGTGCCGATCTCACCGATGATGGCGAGGATGATGTCCTTTGCGGTGACGCCGGCCGGCAACTTGCCGTCGACGGTCACGCGCATGTTCTTCGCCTTCTTCTGGCTTCGCGTCTGAGTCGCGAGCACACGCTCGACCTCG
>JAFKKS010000400.1 GCA_017304555.1 Hyphomicrobiales bacterium | reverse complement strand
ACAGCCCGAGTTGGAACTCGGCTCCGCGATGCCCACGCTCGGCGGCGCAGTGATACCATTTGGCGGCCAGGACATAATTCTGCGGAACGCCGGAGCCGATTGAATACATGCGCCCAAGGCGAGCCTGCGCGCGCGCGTCGCCCCGCTCCGCTGCCCGCATGATATGTGCGACGCTCCATCGTGTGCTGCGGGCATCTGCTGCGACAGCGCCGTCGCGCCCGCTGTCGCCAGCGCAAACGGCCGCAAGAACCAGCGCCAGCACGATCAATCCGGTTTTCGTCACGCGCCTCTCTCACGCTCGGGGGTCGCATCATGAAGGAATGAAACGCCGTTGGCCACATTCTCACCCGTTCGCGCAAACGGGTGTAGCATTCTGAGCACACAGGCGCGTCCTTGCCGCCACAGACACTCGCCAACCCTTTGTGGATGCTGGCCCTTCGGTTTACGACTGATGTAAGCTTCCATGCATCTGATGACGTTCAGCTTGATTGAGTAATCCGCGTAGTCCTTGGGGGGCTAGAAAATGCAACGAATTTTCGCGGGCGCCGCCGGCGTCGTATTTGCAGTTACCATCACCGGCGCAGCGACAGCGGCCGATTTGTCGGCTCCCATTTTCAAGGCACCGCCGCTGCAAACGTACAATTGGAGCGGCTTCTATGCCGGGCTTGGCCTTGGATACGGCGCGTACAATCTGAGCGGCACACAGATCGACGACCCCGCGGCCGGCGTGCCGCCGGCCTTCATCTTCGCCGAAGGCACGTCCGGCGGCGCCGGCTGGCTGGCGACCGCGCAGGTCGGTTTCGACTATCAGATCGCTCCCGCCTGGGTGGTTGGCGCTTTTGCCAACTGGGACTGGACGGATATCAGCGGCACTCACGTCGGCATGCTGACGGTCGGCACCGGCAACCTGACGCAGAAATGGGCCTGGGCGGCCGGCGGCCGGATCGGTTATCTGGCTACGCCGCAGCTTCTGACCTACGTGACCGGTGGCTACACGCAGGCGCATTTCGGCGGCCTCGACTACGACGTCGCTTTCGCTCCCGGAACACCGCTTGGCGTCTCGCTGCCGTCGCAGACCTACGATGGCTGGTTCGTCGGCGCCGGCGTCGAATACATGATCGCGCCGGGCTGGTTCGCCAAAGGCGAATACCGCTACGCCGACTATGGCAGCCGCATCCTCTCCAACGTCGACACGGCGACTGGCGCTCTGATCGGCACCGCTGAACGGCTGCATCCGATCGTCCAGAGCGTTCGCGCCGGGCTGAGCTACAAATTCAACTGGGGTGGTGGCGTCCCGGCCGCGGCATCCGCGCCGATATTCGCGTCTCCGGCTCCCGCCGGATGGAGCGGCATCTATGCCGGACTCGGTGGCGGTTACGGCTCGTTCAACGTTGACGGCGTGCAAGTGACGGATCCGGCGGTCGCCCCGCCCTCGGTCTTCGTCAACGATCAGTTGACGTCGGGCGGGAGCGGCGCGTTCGCGACGGCGCAGATCGGCGTCGATTATCAGTTCGCTCCGACATGGGTCGCCGGCGTCTTCGCCGACTGGGATTGGACGGACCTCGACGGCCGTCATGTCGGCTTCGTCAACACCGGCTTCGGAAACCTCCAGCAGCGCTGGGCGTGGGCCGCGGGCGGCCGGCTCGGCTATCTCGTCACCCCGCGTGTTCTCACCTATGTGAGCGGCGGCTATACGCAGACGCGGTTTAGCGGCGTCGACTATGAGTCGACTTTCGCGCCCGGCGTGCCGCTCGACATTGCGGTGCGTGCGCAGACCTATAACGGTTGGTTCGTCGGCGCCGGCGTCGAATACATGATCGCGCCCGGCTGGTTCGCCAAGGCCGAGTATCGCTACGCCGACTACGGCAGCAAGATCGTGTCCGACATCGACACCGGATTCGGCGGCGCGCTCACGGGCCTCGCGGAGCGCCTGCGCCCGAGCACACAGACGATCCGCACCGAGCTTGTCTACAAGTTCAACTGGGGCGGATAACGGAACGGACGTTCCAGAGCATGATCCCGTTTGACCAGATCATGCTCTGGTCTAGCCGGCGATACCGAACATCATTTCCGGCACGGCGGCCTGCAGAAGCCAGCCCAACCACATCGCCGGCGCCAGGAATGTGCCAAACGGAATCGGCGTCGTGCGGCTGATGCGCTTCCCGCGCAGATAGCACACGGCAACCACTGCCAGAGCGGCTAACGCTGCGATCTCTATCGAGACGGCGATCATCGGCCAATCGAGCCAGACACCGGCGGCGACAGCGAGTTTGACGTCGCCGAGGCCTATACCCGGACGACCGCGCAGCCGCTCATAGCCTTTCAAAAGCCCCCAGAACGCGAGGCCGAGAATGACGCCTCGCGCGGCTGCCATCAGCACCGCCGGGAGGATTTCCTGCGTCGCTAGAAAAGCGGCCTGCGTAAGCCCCAGCCCGATAGCGGTCAGCACGAGCCCATCAGGAATGATGAAATGCCGGCTGTCGATGGCGGCGATGGAGATCATCGTCACGGCCAAAGCGCCGCCGAAAAGTCCGAGCGGCCACGGTGCGAGAGTGACGCTTGCCACGACCGCGCCGCAAGCCGCGAGGGTCCACCCTGCCCAAGCCTTGAACCGGCGGCGCAAAGCGACATCCGAGACGTTCGCCATGTGCGAGCCTCCTCAACAGCCCTGCAGGTCGCGTGCGCGGGACTTGGGGCTGCCGCGTCCGCGCACCCTCAGCGCACCAGGTTGGGATCCTTGCGCAGAGATGGGCCGGGAGGGAAAGAGCTCTCCACCGTGCCGCGCAGCTTAGCCCGCAATTCTTCAGCCACTTTATAGGCGTCGACGCTGTCACGGATGATCTGCGGCTGGATGAAGATGATCAGCTCGGTGCGGTTCGTCTTTCTGTTGTTCTTGGCGAACGCGTCGCCGACGACCGGCAGCTCTTCGAGGATCGGAATGCCGGCGCGGCCGCGCTCCTGCCGATCCGAGATGAGACCGCCGAGCAGCACCGATTGCCCGGAGGCGACGGAAATCGAGCTCTTGATCCTCCGTTGCGAAACCGTCGGCGTCAGCGTCTCGGCATTCGCATTCGGCGCGATGTTGCTGATCTCCTGCTCGATGTCGAGAACCACGTTGCCATTCACGTTGACGCGTGGAAGCACGCGCAGAATGACGCCTGTATTACGATAGTCGATGGTGTTGATGAGCGGCGTATTGGGGTTGGTGAGAATGGTCGCGCTCTGCGTCGCTATCGGCACCTGGTCGCCGACCTGCAGCGTCGCCGCCTGATTGTCGATGACGACGAGCGAAGGCGTCGAGAGCACCTTAACGTCGGTGATGTTGCGCAAGGCGTCGAGGATAACGCGCGGATTGGATTCCGGGCCGAGCAGCAGATTGAAACCGGGAAGCACGCGGTTAATCGCGTTCTGCGCGATCGCGTTCGGCAACGTGTTCTGCAGACCCGCCGAGCCGTTATTGCGTCCGAGGCCGAGGTCACGGCTCTGCAGCATGTATTGCACGCCGTAGCGGAGATCGTTGTTGAGCGTGATCTCCGCGATCGTTGCGTGGATCGCCACTTGCAGCTGCTGGCGGTCGATCTGCTGGATCGTCCGCTCGATCAGGCGATAGTTCTCCTGATTGGCGAAAATCAGCAAGGAGTTGTTGGTGACGTCGGCGGTGATGCGGATCCCCGGAGCCACCACAGATGAAGATTGACTGCCCTGCTGCCGCTCACCGGCGACCGCGCCCGCACTGGTGAGTTGTCCGGCGGCTCCGCCGGCTCCGCCATTGCCACCAAAAGCGGCCTGATTGGCGCCAGGCGCGAACGCTCCTGCCGCACCGGCCGTCGTGCCGGATGTGCGCGACATGCTTTGTGCGGCCTGCCGGTTGCCTGCGGCGTCGGAGAATGTTGCACCATCGGAGAACGTCGTGCTGTCTGAGTGCGACGTTGTCATGCCTGCGCCGGGTGCGATCTGGCTGGACGCAGAGTCCATCCCGTTGCCCGGACGCGCACGCCCGCGGCCGCGGCATTGCTGCGATCGAGGCGCTTGATCCAGGTTGCGGCGCTCCGCAGCAGATTGGGCTTCTTGGAGACGACGAGGACGGCATTGAGACGCGTGACGGGCTGAAACTGCACCAGATTCTGGTTCAGGCCACCATCGCCGCTCTCCATAACTTTCTCGAGTTCGGCGATGATCGCTTCCGGCGTCGCCGACTGCAGCGGATAGACGCCGACGGACTGTCCGCGCATCCAATCCACGTCGAAGCTCATGATGGTTTCGACGGCGGACTGCCGCTCCGGTCCGCTGCCCTGGACGATGACGAGATTGCGCGAGGCGTCGACGCGGGCGCTTCCCGCTTTCAGCGCGAAGCTATCGAGAATCTTGAGAACCGCCGGCGCCGACGCAAACTGCAGCGGCACGACGGTGATGCCATAGCCCGGCTCGCCGCTGTGCTGCGTGAGGCGCGCGGAACCATTTCCCGCGGCATCACCGGCCGGGATCAGTCGATAGCCAGTCCCGTCGGGCACCAGGACTACGTTGCTCATGCGCAGCGCATTCTCAAGAACGAAGAGCAGATCGCGCTTCGGAACGGGCCGGCCCGACGCAATGGTCACGGTGCCCTGGATGCGCGGATCGAGCGTGTAGCCAGTGCCGAGAATGTCGCCGATGATGACCTTGGCGACGGTCGCCACCGACGCATTCTCAAAGTTCAGCTCGTAGCCGTCGCCGACCGCCTGCAATTGCCCCGCCGCGCTGGCACGCGCTGGCGCGCTGCTCTTCACTTCGCTGCCGATATATGTAGCTGCGCGCGGGCTCTTGGGGGCTTCCTGCGCTTCCGTCGGGTGCGCGGGAAACCGCGGTTCAAGGTCAAGCTTGCGGATCGCCTCGAACGGGTCCGCGGTGCGGTTGAGTTGGCTTTCCTGGAAATTGCCGCAGGAGACGAGCAGCGTCGCAAGGCCTCCCGCTAGTGCCGGCACACAACATCCGACGACTTTTTTCCGGTTGACCACGGCCTTGCCACCAACTCAAATACGCAACACGAAAACTTCGCTCCGCGCTCCGGACCGGATCCGATCAAGATCAGACCCCGTCGTCGCTCGGCGAGCGTTACTTCTTCAGATACAACAGCGAACAATATACGGAAGCGGCGCCCTTGCTCACCCGTTCGGGCAAACTTCCCCCCGTAAGCCCACTGACCGCTGCAGCCAAAATCAATTTAGGATAGGAACGACACGAGGCCGAAGTCAACTGCGATCCGGGTTGCGATGTCGAAGGCATTCCAAGCGAAAGGCAGCACGACCGTCGCTGACGCGAGCGGTTTTCAGGCGCATCTTTCGCGCGCCGGCCTTCTATCCGCAGGACCTGACGCCTCCGATGCGCCAGGGCGGCCAAAGTCGCTGCAAGAGTTGCAGGCGTTGACGATCCTGTCGGGGCACGATTTCGCCGACGAGGTGGCGCGCTTCTTCCATCTGCGCCATGCCGGGCTGGCGGAGCTTCTCAATGCCGGCTCGCTCGCCGACCGGTTCTCCCATCGCTTCCTGCGGGAGGCGAAAATATTCGCCTACACAGCATCGGACGGTCGCGCTTGCGTGGCGGTCGGAGATCCGACCGACACGGCGACCTTGCGGGCGGCGACCATCGTTCTCGGCAACGCGCTCGAGGTCACCGTCGCCTCCTTCGACGACATCGAGACGGTGTTGCGCGCACGGCTGGAGGAGAAAGGCGCACCGGCGCAGGCCGACGATGAAGTTACCGGGCGCGTCGGTGACGACATCGACAGTCTGCGTGACTTGGCGAGCGGCGCGCCGGTGGTGAGGGCCGTCAATGACCTGCTCGAAACCGCCATCGAGCTCGGCGCTACCGACATCCACATCGAGCCCTTTCGGACCACGCTCAACGTGCGCATGCGGGTCGACGGCGTGCTGCGCACGATGCCCGCGCTCACCCTGGTGCTGCCGCAAGCGCTGGTCTCACGCATCAAAATCCTGGCCGGCCTCAACATAGCCGAGCGGCGCCTGCCGCAGGACGGCGCGGCGCGCCTGAGCGTGGCACGGACGCAAGTCGACGCGCGCGTTGCGACGATGCCGACCCAGCACGGCGAATCCGTCGTGATCCGCTTGCTGCCGAAAGACCGTGGCTTGCTCGATATCGTCCGCCTCGGCATGTCGACCACGGACAGGGAGCAACTCACCAATCTGCTCGCTCTCCCGCACGGCATGATCGTGGTGACTGGTCCGACCGGCAGCGGCAAGACCACGACGCTCGCCACCATGCTGACGTCCCTCAACGATTCGACGCGAAAAATTCTCACGGTCGAGGATCCGGTCGAGTACGAGATCCACGGCATCAACCAGTCGCAGGTGAAGCCCGAGATCGGGCTGACCTTCGCCGCCGCCATGCGCTCCTTCCTGCGCCATGACCCCGACGTCATCATGGTGGGAGAGGTGCGCGACGGGGAGACAGCGCATATTTCGATCCACGCGGCGCTGACCGGCCATCTGGTGCTCACGACATTGCACACGGAGACGGCCGCCGCCGCCATCCCGCGGCTCATCGACCTCGGCGTCGAGCCGTTCCTGCTCCGCTCCACCTTGCGCGGCGTCATCGCACAGCGCCTCGTGCGCATGCTGTGCGGTCGCTGCCGGCGCGAACGACAGCTGACCGCGGACGATCTTGCGGCGGACCCCCGCTACGCGGCGCTCGGCTTCGCGGACGGCGAAACACTTTATGCGCCGGGCGGCTGCGACCACTGCAGCGGAACGGGCTATCGCGGGCGCGTCGGCGTCTTCGAAGTCATCACGATAAGCGATCCGGTGCGCAAGCTGGTCGAGGCGGGAAGCGATTCCGTCGCAATCGAGCAGGCGGCGCGGCGCCAAGGCATGACAAGCATGCTCGACGACGGTGTCGCCAAGTGCCGCGCCGGCATCACCTCGCCAACCGAATTGCTGCGCGTCGTCGCACTGCGGTAAGCCGATGCCGAATTTTCAATATCGTGCGATGACACAGGCGGGCGAAGTCGTTACCGGCTCGATCTCCTCGCCGACCGCGGCGGAAGTCGATCGGCGCATCGAATATCTCGGCTTGATCCCGATCGACGTCGTCGCCGAAGGCAGTGCCTCCTTTGCACCGCGCGCCAGTCTCGCTTTCCTGAACCAGCCGCGCGCCGAGGATGTGACGATCTTCACCCGCGATCTTGCGCTTCTGCTCAAGGCCGGCGCACGGCTCGACACGGCGCTGGCCCTGCTCGCGACCGACATGGATATCGGCCGATTGCAGCCGGTGGTGGCCAAGGTGCGCGCAAGCGTCCTCGCCGGCGAGAACTTCGCCGAGGCACTGTCGCACCATCCGGCGATCTTTCCGCCGATCTACCTGGCGCTGGTGCGCGTCGGCGAAGCTTCGGGCACGCTCGACCACGTCCTCGACGTGTTGCAAGGCGAGCGCACGCGTGCCGAGGCGCTGCGGCGTAAGCTCACGGACGCGCTGCGCTACCCCGCTTTCGTGCTGTTCGCCGCGCTGTGCGTGCTGCTGTTCTTTCTGCTGTTCGTGCTGCCGCAGTTCGCCACCGTATTGCACGACTTCGGCACCACGCTCGATCCGTTTCTCGAAACTTTCCTCGGCCTTTCGCAGGCGCTGCGCGCGAACGGCGATCTCGTTCTTGGTGCGCTCGCCGTCGCTCTCGCCGCAGCCTGGCTGTTGCTCCGAAGCGGGCCAAGACGCCGCCGCGCCGTGCAATGGATGGCGCGGCTGCCGGGCGTACGCACCATCATCACGCTCCATACCACCACGCTTTTCTGCCGAAATCTCGGTGTGCTCCTGGCAAGCGGCATGACGCTATCAGATGCGTTGCGCATTCTCGCTGACATCATGGAGAGCAGCGGCCACCCGATGGCGTGGGCGCCCGTCGTCGAGCAAGTGCGCCACGGGCGCAAACTTTCCGACGTTCTCGCCGATGCCGGCGCTCTTCCATCGATGGCGGTGCGCATGCTAAGGCTCGGCGAAGAAACGGGGCAGCTTCCGATGCTGGCGGGGCGCATAGCGGAATTCTACGAAGCGAAGCTGCAGCGGCATCTCGACCGCATCGTCGGCATCGCCGGCCCAGCCGCCATCATCACGATCAGCATCGTCGTTGGCGGCCTCATCGTTTCGGTGATGACGTCGTTGCTGTCGGTGAGCCAGATCGTCGGATGACAACCACCGCATGACGCCGTTCCTCACACGCAAGCCGGTGCGGTCGCATCGACGTTCGAAGCGCAACCGGCAGCGCGGATTCACGCTTGTCGAGATCCTGGTCGTCATCACGATCATCGGACTGATCATGGCGCTGGTGGGCCCGCGCGTGCTGCACTACCTGACCGAGTCGAAAAGCAAGGCGGCGAAGATTCAGATCGAGAGCCTCGGCAGCGCGCTCGATCTTCTTTATCTCGACGTCGGCCGCTATCCGACGAGCGCCGAGGGTCTTGTCATGCTGGTGCAGCGGCCGGGCGGCGTGACCAGCTGGAACGGTCCCTATCTGAAGGGCGGCGTGGTGCCTAACGACCCGTGGGGACACCCCTATGTCTACCGCTCTCCCGGACAGCACGGGCCCTATGATATCGTTTCCTATGGCGCAGACGGACAAGAGGGCGGCGTCGATGCCGCCAGCGACATCGTCAATTGGGCGCGTTGACAGCGGCGCGGCCGGCTTCACGCTGATCGAGGTCGTCTGCGTTCTCGCCATTCTCGCGCTTCTCGCGGCAATCGCGCTACCGGCCTTGCCGCGCAGTACGTCGCGCCCGCAACTGGAGGCGTACGCGATGCAGATGGCGACGTTGCTCAAGGCTGACCACAACGCGGCGATGCGACGCCGCGTTGACGTCGCCACCGTCGTCGATGCATCCGGCCGCACGGTCCGCTCCGGAATAACCGGTCGCTCCGTGCGCGTGCCGGAGGATGTCGACCTTCAAGCCATGCTCGCCACCCGTTGCAACGACCGCCCGTCGGGTCCGACCATCCGCCATCTCGCGTCCGGCATGTCATGCGGCGGCGTGATCGCCGTGACGCGGCATGGCGCGGGCTATCAGGTTCGCGTCAACTGGCTGACGGGAGGGGTCGAGGTTGTCCCCGTCAACTAGAGCGCTCTCCAACCGCAGGGCGGTGCGGCGGGGCCGACACCACGGTACCGCAGGGTTCACTTTGCTCGAAGTCCTGGTGGCGCTCGCCATTGTCGCTGTCTCGCTCAGCGCCATCGGCGCCCTTGTTGCAACCAACGCGCGGGGTACGCGCGCGCTCGACCAGCGGCTCGCCTTGACGGCTAGTGCGCGGGCCGTTCTCGCCGATCTCACCCTGCGCGACGACCTGTCTTCCGGCAGGCTCTCCGGCGAGGTCGCCGGCCATCGCTGGCGCGCCGACGTTAAGAGCCTTCCGGTCGCGCCCAGAGACGCGCGCCAGCCGCCGCCCTGGTTGCCGCAAGAGGTGACGCTGCAGGTCGAAGCGCCGGACGGGCAATCTCTCCGCCTCGACACGATCCGCCTGCGCCGCAACGCAGACGCCGCGCGATGACGCGCGTCTTGCGTCTCCTGTTCTGCCCCCGCGACGGCCGGCACGGGGCGCGCCCGCCCGCCCGTGGCGACGCCGGCTTCACGCTTGTCGAGGCTCTCGTCGCGACATTGCTGATGGCTATTATCGTCGGCGCGCTCGCCGCCGTGACCGGACAATGGCTCCCCAACTGGAACCGCGGCTTCGCGCGGCTGCAGCAGGGCGAGCTTCTCGCCGCTGGCGTGGAACGCGTCGTCGCCGACCTCGCGAGCGCGGTGTTCGTCTCGGTCGGGCGCGCACCGGCGCCACTTCTTTTCACTGGCACGCCCGTGTCGGTCACCTTCGTGCGCACGTCGATCGGCCCCAATGCCGGCATCGGCCTCGAGGTCGTGCAACTGGCGGAAAGCAGTAGTCAGGGAGCGGTCGCACTGGTGCGCACGACAGCGCCGTTCATGCCTGGGGCTGACGGCGCGTGGCAGGGCGAGTTTGCCAATCCCGTCACGGTCATCCGTGCCCCCTATCGCATGTCGTTCGCTTATGCCGGAGCTGACCACGTCTGGCACGATTCCTGGAACGACCCGCGCCAGCTGCCGCGCGCGGTGCGTGTGCAAGTGAGGGATGCGGCGACGGCGCAAATCCTCGCGCTGTCGACGACGGCAGTGATCCAGGCAGAACTGCCGGCGTCGTGCGCCGCGCCGCAGACGCCCGCCGACTGTCCGGCATTGGCCAACTTGACGGCCGCCGTAGCACCGAGCCGCTAGCCCGATGCGTCTGAATGTTCATAGCCATGAGCTGACCCCGCGCAACGGCCAGCGCGAGGGCTTCATTGTGGTTGCCGTGCTGTGGCTGCTCGCCGCGCTGGCGACCCTCGCGGCAATCTACTCCCTATACGTGCGCCAAAGCACCGCCACGCTTGCCAGCCGGGACGAGCGGCTGATCGGCGAGGCACTGGTCCAGGCCGGCGCCGAGATGGCGGTGCAAGCGGTAACGGCGACACCTGGGAGCCGCCCGTCGCGAGGACGCGTGGCTTTCCGCCTGGGCAAGGCGGACGTGACCGCGACCTTCAGTGCGGAGAACGGGCGCATCGATCTCAATGCGGCGCCGCGCGACGTACTGGCGAACCTCTTCGTCGGCCTCGGCGCCAGCCTCTCCGACGCCACCTATTTCGCCGAGCGCATCGTTGCCTGGCGGACACCGCCCGTGCCCGGTGCTGAAGACGAAGAGACGTCGCTCTACCGCATCGCCGGAAAACGCTACGGTCCTCGTCGCGGCCTTTTTCAGCACCGGAACGAACTTGCCCTCGTGCTCGGCATGGCGCCGGACCTGATCAGGCGTGCCTTGCCTTATCTCACGGTCTACAGCGGCCGGCCGGAAATCAATGTTCTCGCCGCCCCTCCCGCTGTGCTGGCGGCTTTGCCGGGCCTTACACCGGCACGGCTGCAGGATCTCATCGTCATGCGGGAGGCGGCCCCACAGGATGTATTGCGGGCAAGGCTGGGGACGACGGCGCGTTACGTTAGTGTGCAGCCGGGCAATACGATGAGACTGCTGGTCGACGTACGGCGCGGCGGCCTTCGCTATGCCCGGTCCGAGATCGTCGCGCTCGTCCTTGATCAGGACGTCAAACCATATCGCATCCTTTCCCGCCGTGATGATATCGATGAGGCGGCAGAGGAGCCGCAGGCCGTCGTCAGATAAGGACACCGAGAGTGCAGACGCACGCCATGATGCTGACGATCGCAGACCGTGCCGGTCGATGGCTGGACGACGTCGCGGCAGGCATGATTGCCGCCGTGCGACCATTGAAAGCACAAGGCACGCTTCGTCTTGTTGAGGAGAAGCCGGGAACGCTTGTGGTCGATGCTGCGGGGCGAGCGTTGCCGGACGGGCCTCGCGGTCTGCGATTTGCCGATGATGCGCTGGCCGGCGGAGCCGCTGAACTCGCCGTCATCAAGGGCCGGCACATCGAGATGGTGCTGGCAGCCGACCGCTTCTTGTTTAAGCCGCTTGAGCTTCCCACGCGCGCAACCGAATTCCTGGGCGGCATCGTGCGCTCGCAGATCGACCGGCTCACACCGTGGAACGCGGATGCCGCGGCGTTCGGCCATACCGCGCCGACGGACGCCGGCGGCGGCCGCATCGTCGTCACCGTCGCGGCGACGGCGCGCTCGGCGTTACGCCCGCTGGTCGAGCAATTCGCCGCTCACGGCGCCCGGTCGATCACGATCTGGACGCGCGATCCCGCGGCTCCTGCCGATGCCGCACCTATTCTCGTCCTGCGGGAATCGCTGTCCGGCGTTGACCTGGCAGGCGTGCGGCGCGTGCTCCTGACGATCTTACTGGCAGCGGCTTTGGCTGCCGCGGGAGCCGTTGTCGCCGCCGTCGTCATCGGCAACGATCTTCAAGCGCGTCAGGACGCAACGGCGCGCCGTATCGCCGAACGCCGCGCCACCCTCCTCGCGGCGAAAAATGCGCAAGAAGATCCGGCGACGGCCGCCGAGCGGGAGCTTGCGCGCCGCAAGAATGAAACGCCGTCCGCCGTTATCCTGCTTGAGGTTCTTTCGCAGATCCTGCCCGACCACACCTACGTCACTGAACTGCGACTCGAAGACAACAAGCTTCGCCTGACCGGCATCAGCCGGGATGCGCCGTCGCTGATCCGTTTGATCGAGCAATCCCACCACTTCGCTCATGCGGCCTTCTTCGCGCCGACCACGCGGGCGCCGTCAGATCCGGGTGACCGTTTCCACATCGAGATGCAGACACTGCCCGTATTCTCGGTGGGGCCGTGAAATGACAATGGACGAGCAGCAGACACCGACGCGGCTTGCTATTGCGGCCTTCATTTATGTCGCACTGGTTGTGGCGCTTGTCGCCAGCGCCTTGGTGGCCATTACGACACTCGGTGAACGCCGGGCCACGGCCGAGGCAGCGCAGGCACTTCTTGCGCAGCTTGAGGGGCGGACACTTCCGGCGGATGGGCAAGCGCGTTCCAGCCTTGACGCACTGCCGCAGGGCTCGCCGTTCCTCGAAGGCCAGACCTTGACCATCGCCGGCGCGGCGCTACTGCAACGCGTTGCCGATGCTGTCAGCCGGCAAGACGGCAATGTTCTGTCCTCACAGGTCGATTTGCAGCGCCCTGACGTCGCCGCTGGCTGGCTTGGCCTGATCGCGAGCTGTGACCTGGAGGAAAGCCGTTTGCAGGCCCTTCTTTACGACCTCGAATCGGGCATGCCGTTTCTGTTCGTCGAGCGGCTGGTCGTGCAGGCGCCGGTGGCCGGAGTCGAGGCCGCTCGTGTGCGCGTTCTGCTCGCCGTTGCAGGCAAATGGAAGAACGTCAAATGAGCAAGCTCCTCATCATAGCGGCTGCGCCCACCGTCCTCGTTACCTGCCTCAGTCTCGCATTTGCCGCCACGACGACATTCGAACCGCTGCCATCGGACGACGCCGCAGCACGCCACCAACTCGGTGCTGCCCCTTCCCCCGCTGCTGCCGTCGATGCGCCCGTCAGTGCCAACCCGCTATGGGGTATTCCGCTCGCAACGCTGACGGCAACACGAGCGCGCCCCATTTTTCGGCCGTCGCGCCGCCCGCAAGCGCCGGCCGTCGCAGCGGCGCTGCCTCCCGCGGCGCAGCCCGCTCCACCACCGGAGCCGGAAAAGCCAGCACTTCAACTCGTCGGCGTCGTC
>JAFKKS010000399.1 GCA_017304555.1 Hyphomicrobiales bacterium | reverse complement strand
GGTCGGAATAGAGCGCCCGCGAGGTCCACACCTTCTGCCCGGTGACGACGTAACGGTCATTGCCCTTCTTCTCCGCGCGTGTCTTCAGCTTGGTGGTGTCGGAACCCGTCGTCGGCTCGGTGACGCCGAAGGCCTGCAGCCGCAACTCACCCCTGGCGATGCCGGGGAGATACTTGCGCTTCTGCTCCGCGTTCCCGTGCCGCAGCAGCGTACCCATGATGTACATCTGCGCATGAGCGGCGCCGCCGTTGCAGCCGCTGGCGTTGATGGTTTCCAGGATCACGGCGGCCGCACGCAGCGGCAGGCCCGAGCCATCATATTCCTCGGGAATGAGCGCGCCGAGGAAGCCGTTCTCGGTCAACGCCTGGACGAACTCCTTCGGGTATTCTTGCGCCTCGTCCTTCTTGCGCCAGTATTCGCCCGGGAAATCATCACACACGCGCTGAACGGCATCGCGCAATTCGGGAAAGTCGGACCCCAGTTCGACCTGAACGGAATGCGCCGCTGCGCGTGAGCCTTCCATCGAAACATCCTTTCTTGGCCGGCCAAGCCGGCATGCCGATCGTATATCGCGCACCCGCGCGTGCCTGTCGAAGCCTAATTCCGCATGCGCACGCTGCGGCCCGACAAACGTAAAGGCGCCGAGCCTCGGGCCCGGCGCCTTAAACGAGACGGCGTTGCACAAACGCCTTTAAGACATGCAGCGGCCCGTCAAACCCGCCGTCGCGGCGCCCGCCAACGGGCTCACCAGCGGGTCGCAGCCATCGAGAAGTTTACGGGGCCGCGCCGACGTGATGTCGCCAGGCACAGGTTGGGTCGATTTGGGTTGGATTGACGTGGGCTGAGTCGACTTGGGCACAACCGTCGCCGCCACCCCAAGCCGGTCGCCCTTATTGGTACGGTCGACCACCGTCTGCTGCGGGACGGCCGAAAAACCGGCCAACCTGCTGGCAAATGTCGTCGTCGACTCGGCCGCAATTAGGCCGAGCGAAAGCACAAGCGCACCGCCGAAGGCGCAATAAGTCGTGATACGCACGGGAGCCTCCCCTACGCGCTGCTGCCGGTCGCGAAGCGCCGACGTGAAGAATTGGATCACCCGGTTAACGCCCTCGCGCCGCGCCGGTTCCCTTGGCGGGTTCTTAATTGCTAGCGGCTAGCGAGAAACTGCGTTATCGGTATAACGATACGGCAACGGACGCCGTCAGGCTCGAAAGTCAAGACCACCTCCGAGTCCAGCGACCGGGCTAGGTGCCTTTCGATCACCAGGCTGCCGAAACCGCGCTGCGCGGGTTCTTTCACCTTCGGTCCTCGGCTTTCCTTCCAGACGAGTTCAATACCGTGACCGTCTGAGGCCTTCATGCGCTGCCACGCGATCGAAACTTTGCCCTCGGGCGTGGAGAGGGCACCGTATTTGAGGGCGTTGGTCGCAAGTTCATGCAGCGCGAGTCCAAGGCCCTGCGCCGCCTCGGGCTTGAGCAGGACCGAAGGCCCCTCGATCGAAATCTGCGTCCGCCCGTCGTCGAGATGATGTCCGAGTTGCGAGCGCACGAGTTCACCCAGCGACGCGCCGTGCCAGCTTTCCTGCACCAGCAAGTCATGCGACATCGCCAACGCCTGCAACCGCGCTCCGAACTGATCGAGAAAGCTTTCGATCGTTCCCGCGTGGCGCGCTGTCTGCCGCGCCATCGCTTGAATGACGGCCAGCAGATTCTTCGAGCGATGCGTCAGCTCTCGCATCAGCATGCGCAGATGCGCCTCGCCCTCCTTGCGATCGGTGATGTCGACGGCCGCGCCAGTCAATCCGACGATCTGCCCGATGAGATCGCGTAACGGTTCCACGTGAAGATCGAACCAGAGATCGGTCGCGCCGCTTTTCAGGTGGAACTCGCCGTCTTTCGCCTCACCCAACTCGAACGCGCTTTGCTTGAGCGCCGCAATCGCCGTCAGGTTCGAAGCCGGCAAGATCTCGCGATCGGATCGCCCGACGATGTCGTCCGTCGAGCGGCCGAGAAAATCGTTGCTGATCGACGTATACCGCATGTCCTTGTCGTGCGTGAACACGATGACCTTCGCGCCGCGCAACGCCGTATCGTAGCGCTGCAGTGCGGCGCCCAGTTCCTCCGCCAGGCGTCGCTGCTCCGTCTCAAGCGAACGCGTGCGCGAGATGTCGATGGCCGCACACATGATGCCGTCGACTGCGCCGTCCGCGCCGTAAGTCGGATCGATGTGAAGGGACACCAGCGCACGGCCTTTCGGCAGCGGATAAGAAACCTCGCAGGTCGCCGGCTTTCCCGTTTCCAGCACCGAATGCTTCAACGCGATCACGGATTCACGATCGACCTCCGGCAGCAATTCCTCATCGGTCAAGCCGACCATGTCGTCGCCGGTCTCGACGCCATGCGGCGCGTAGGCCCAGGTGTAGCGAAGATCGCGATCTTGCGAGAACACATGCACTTTGGCGCCGCGAAGTGCGGTCTCGAACCGCGCCTTGACGAGACTTAATTCTTTCGTGCGCTCCTTGACGCGCAGTTCGAGATCACGCCGGACCGCTTCCAGTTCCCGCAACGTCGCCTCATGCGCGGCGACCTCGCGGCTCAACCGCTCGTTTGCTTCCTTGAGATCCTGGGGTGTGGGGGACGTGGACATGGTGGGCCGGACTGATCCCGTTGGAACGGCAGTTGACATCGCGACGACAGACAGCGGTCCGCCGTGCGGCGGCCAGGCGAGAAACGACTCGATGAAAAGCTTCAGAGCGTCATAAAGCCGCAGACTCTCTGCCGGAAAATAAAACAAAACAACGGCGGCGAACGAAACGAGGATCGTGGCCGTGGAGTCCGGAAGACCCGGCGCCTTGTGTGACCGCGCCACGTGATCTCTTAGCAGATTAAATCGACGCATCACATTTACAACCAACGCCTGAGAGCGCCGCACGTGGCTTATCTGAAAATGGCTTCGTAGCGCTTCCAAGGAACCCGCCCCCATTCACGGCACGCCAACGCGGCGTATCTGGAATTGGTTCGTGCGCCACGGGTTCTTCCAGGCGAAATACCCAACTTTTGTTTTACCCGCGCGGGAACCGGAAACACCGACGTGAATTGACATCGCAACCGGCCGCCATCCCCTCCCCTCGTGCTCGGCCGGTCGAGTTGGCGTAGTTGGCGCGTGCCGGCTACGCCTTCTCGTGTTTGGAGCTCTCGTTTTGGGCCGATATGCTTCACAATCCGCCTGACGCAAGAAGCGCAATACCGGACATCCGCATGACGGTTAGATGGATGCCGGCGGCAAGTTTTTCAACAAACGAAACCATTTGCGCGAAAGCGGGTTAGGTCACTGATCACGCGCGGAGAACCGCGCAGGCACAGAGGGTTTCATGTCACAAGTTGAACGCACCGCCGCCTCCCCCGCCACCAAGCGCCGCCGCGCGCCTGCAAAGCGCCGCGCCAACGGCCGCAGCAAACGCCGCAATCAGTCCGCCGAGATCAGCCATCTGGAAGAGATGATCCGGACGCTCGAAGCGCGCATCGCCAACCTCACGAGCGATTCCACGATCCGGCACTCGGTGTCCGCTGCATCGGGCCAGGTGAACCAGTTCGTCTCCCGCGCGACCGACCAGGTCGGCACCATGGTGGCGGACGGGCTGAGCGATTTCGCGCATCGTGTCCGCAACGGCAGCGACACCGTGACCGGCGTCGCCAAGCTCGGCACGACCGCGCTGCGCCGCGTCAGCGAGGAGGTCGAGCGCCGCCCGTTCATGACGGTCGCGCTTGCACTCGGCTTGGGCTTCCTTGCCGGGATCGCAGGATCGACAAAAGATGCGCCGCCTGCGCGAAAGCACTAAGCTCCGCCCATCATGCGGCTGACCGAACTCTCCACGGCATTCATCGAACAGATCTTGGGCAAGTGGCGCCGGCGCGCGATCGTCGGCGTCATTGCGTTGATCTGCGTGATCGCTGCGTTGATCGAGGGCGTCTCCGCGGCGCGCCTCGCGCTGGAACCGATGCTTGGGCCCGCAGGCGCACATGCCGCCATTGCAGGCGTGTTCGTTGCCATCATCGTCATCGCGCTCATCGTTCTCGCGCTGGCCGAACGCAAACCGGCCGCGGAGCGCGCGAGGGCGAACGACGAATCGGATAGACGCAGCGAGCGCACCGAGCTGATCGCGGAAGCGATCGACCTCGGCTACACCCTCGCGCAAAGCTTGCGTGAAAAGCCGCGCGCCCCGCGACGTAAACGCCGCGCGCCGGCGGACGCCGAAACGTCAACCGATGACGAGACGCGCGCGGCAACCGAGTAGGCGCCGCGCTTAACTTCTCTTTCACATGCTGAACCGGCTTGGCCCCGAACCTTAGCGAGTTTATGCGCTCGCCGAACGGCTAGCCGGCCGCGCGGCGCGGCTCCGTTCGCTTGGCGTTGCGCACAAAGAACAAGGCCTGGCTGATGACGGCAGACACGGTCGCCGGCTGGAACGGCTTCGCGATCAGGAACGCCGGCTCCGGCCGCTCGCCGGTGAGGAAGCGTTCCGGATAGGCGGTGATGAAGATCACCGGCACCTCGAATGTGCGCAGGAGATCGTTGACGGCGTCGAGGCCGGAGCTCCCATCCGCCAGTTGGATGTCGGCCAGGATCAGGCCCGGGCGCGATTTCTTGCCGAGCGCCAGCGCTTCGTTGTGCGTGCGTGCGACGCCGATGACGCGATGGCCGAGGCTTTGCACAAGCCCCTCGAGATCCATCGCGATGAAGGTCTCGTCTTCGATGATCAGCACGTCGGTCGCGATTTCAGCCGCCAGTTCGCGGCCGGCCTCTTCGACGAGTTGGCGGATGCCGCCGACATCGGTGCCAAGGATGTTCGCCGCGTCGGATTCCGAGAACCCTTCGAGCGAAACGAGCAAAAAGGCTTGGCGCGGCCGGGGCGTGATCTGCCCGAGCCTCTGCTCGGCGGGAAGGCCGGCATCCACGGCATCGGCCGAGTCGTTGACCGAAACCGAATTCCAAATCGAGGTGAAGATACGGTAGAGGGCGACCCGGGCTCCGGCCGGGTCGTCAAGCGTCTTAGGGTCCGCAATAACCCCCTCAAGGGTCGCGGAAACGTAGGCGTCACCGGAGCTTTGGCTCCCGCTGAGCGCGCGGGCATAACGGCGAAGAAACGGAAGGTGCTGGGCGACGGCTTGCGCTGCGGACACTTATTTGGCTCCCTGTGCTTGCCTTATAACATTTTAGCGAAATAGAGGTTCCATCCAAGGAACTAAGCGCTAAACAAGGCGTTTGTACCAGCTAGGCGAGGGGGTCCCGCGGGTAGCGTACAGCGGGAGATGGGGTGCATTGCGATGAATAAAAGGCCCGTCCGACGTGGATCATCAATGACTAAGACAGAATTTGGGTCAGTGCAAAACGAAGCGAGTCTCGGACGCGAAATCCAATCCAAAATAGGCGAACAACTCCGTGCGCTCTACGACGGCGTGCTTGATCAGGGCGTACCGGACCGGTTCGTCGACCTCTTGCGCCGCCTGGAAGACAAGGACGATGGAGAGCGCCGTTAATGAAGCTGGACCCATCAGTTCGCGATGCGGTTCTGGCCGCCGTGCCGAGCCTTCGCGCCTTCGCGATCTCGCTGAGCGGGAACGTCGATCGCGCGGACGATCTCGTGCAGGAAACGATGTTGCGCGCGCTCGCCAACATCAATTCCTTCCAGCCCGGCACCAACATGTCGGCCTGGCTGTTTACCATCCTGCGCAACCTTTTCCGGTCCGAATATCGCAAGCGCCGGCGCGAGGTCGAGGATACTGACGGCAGCTATGCCGATTCCTTGAAGTCGCATCCGGAGCAGGTTGGCCGCGTCGAGTTCGAGGAATTTCGCGTTGCACTTGGAAAACTTCCGCCCGACCAGCGCGAAGCGCTGATCCTGGTCGGAGCGTCCGGCTTTTCCTACGAAGAGGCGGCGGAAATCTGCGGCTGCGCGGTCGGCACCATCAAGAGCCGCGTCAATCGCGCGCGCGGGCGTCTTGCTGAGTTGATGCAGATCGAAGGCGCCGACGACTTCGGCCCGGACCACACGACGCGCGCGGTGCTGGCCGACAGCACTTGATCTGTGATCGGGGCCTTTGCGGGCGCATTAACCGCATGGCTTTCTCCGATACGCGATCCTTCCATCCACTTCGCCAACCACCAGGCTGTGAATTCCGGCAACGGCACGGCGGCAAACTCCTTGTTACCGTCATTTTCCGGTGCTTTGTGCGTATCGGTGCGCGCACGCGCCGCTGCGAGGGGAACTCTATGCTTGAAGCTGCGATGCCAAAGGTGACACCACAGGTCGCGATGTTCGCCGCCCTTGCCTTGCTGCTGGCCGGATGTGCCGGCACGGCCCGTGAGCCGCCGCCGGTGAACGGCATGCTTCTGGGCGGCGCGACAGGCGCCGCCATCGGCGGGCTCGCGACAAACAGCGCCGGCGGCGCCCTTGCCGGTGGCCTGCTCGGCGCCGCGGTTGGCGGCGCAGCCGAGGCGTCAGCAGCGCCTCCGCCGCCTCCGCCCTGCTATGCCCGTGATCCTTACGGCCGGATGCGTCCCGTTCCCTGCTACTGACGCGACACTCCGGCGCGCCTCATTCCGGAACCCATCTCCATGGCCCTCCGTTGTCCTTAAGCAACGAGGCCACGGAGAGGGCACATGGAAAAACACGTGGACGGCAAGATCGAATCGAGTGTCGAGACCTGGCAGGGCTTCATGGACCGGCCCGTGCTGGCTGTGCTCACAGTAAGCACCATCCTTGCGGTGGGCGTGCTCGCCGTCTTGTGGAGCACCGTCATCTGATACGGCGCAACGAGGCGGCGGCATCCCCGCAAGCCGCAGATATCGTCGGCGCGCGGCCTTTTGCGTTGGAAGTCGGGCAGGTGGCTTAAGCAGCGGCCCGCGCGTTCCCTTTCGCTTCGGCCGCAAAGTAATCCATCGCCGCCTGCACGCCACCTTGTCTGTGCGGCACGCCCGCGAGACCTAACCCCATTTCGACGCCGGCAAGAGCACCGATGATCGTGAGATCGTTGGTGTCTCCGAGATGGCCGATGCGGAACACCTTGCCCGCAAGCTTTGAGAGTCCCGTGCCGAGCGACACGTCGAAATGCGCGAGCGCTGTCTTACGGAAGGCGTCGGCATCATGCCCTGCGGGCATCAGCAACGTCGTGAGCGATGAGGAATAATCGCGCGGCTCGCGGCACCAGATCTCTAAGCCCCACGCCTTCGCGGCGCGCCGCGTCGCTTCAGCATGACGGTCGTGCCGTGCGAACACGTTCTCCAGCCCTTCCTCATGCAGCATGTCGATCGCCTCGGCGAGCGCATAGAGCATATTGGTCGCCGGCGTGTACGGGAAGAAGCCGTTCTTGTTGTTGGCGATCATTTCCTCCCAACCCCAGAACGACTTCGGCAGCTTCGCGTTCTTGGCAACTGCGATGGCCTTGTCCGAAAGCGCATTGAACGAAAGCCCCGGCGGCAGCATCAAGCCCTTCTGCGATCCGCCGACGGTGACGTCAACGCCCCATTCGTCGTGGCGGTAGTCGATCGAGCCGAGCGACGAGATCGTATCCGCAAGCAACAGCGCCGGATGCTTCGCCGCGTCGATCGCCTTGCGCACCTCGCCGACATGCGTGACGCAGCCGGTCGAGGTTTCGTTATGCACGACGCAGACGGCCTTGATCGTGTGGTCCTTGTCCTCGCGCAGCCGTGTTTCGATCAGCTTCGGGTCGGCGCCGGTGCGCCAATCGGTGGCGATGAACTCCGGTTCCAGCCCGAGCTTGAGCGCCATGTTCTTCCACAGGGTCGCGAAGTGGCCGGTTTCGACCATCAGCACCTTGTCTCCGGGCGAGAGCGTGTTGCTCAGCGCCGCCTCCCACGCGCCGGTCCCCGACGCCGGATAGATGATCACCGGCCCCGCGCACTTGAAGATTGTCTTCATGCCTTCCAGCACGCGCTTGCCGAGGCGGGCGAATTCCGGCCCGCGATGGTCGAGCACCGGCATGTCCATGGCGCGCAGGATGCGGTCCGGCACGGGCGTCGGGCCCGGAATATTGAGGAAATGGCGGCCGGCGGTGCGCGAGGAGTTTTGAGACATGGTTTCCAAGCTGATGTGATCTATTGATACAATGGAATGCGAAGCATACAACGTTTACGGGTGCAAGACAGCGGCCGCCCGCAAGAGGCATTCATGACGAAACTTCTAGAGCGCGCTATAGCAGAGCTCAAGAAACTTCCCGAGAACGAACAGGACGCGGCGGCTGAGCTGGTTCTTAATCTCGTCGCCCGGCGCGATGAGCCAATCGAACTCGACGATGAGACGCGTATGGCCGTGAAGGAAGGTCTTGCGCAGATCGAGCGCGGCGAGGCCCTGAGCCAAGAGGAAATGGATGCCTTCTTTCGTCGATTGGGCGTATGAAGCTCGAATACGCTCCGCTTGCCCAATCCGACTTGCGCGCCATTTTTCTATACGTCAAAGATCGTAATCCGCGTGCAGCCCTTTCTGTCGTGGACGAAATCCGCAGCCGATGCGAGTCGCTCCTACTCTTTCCGCTGAAAGGCGCGCGGACTGGCATTGCCGGCATCCGCCGCCTGGAAATCGGCCGCTATCCCTACTTCATCTTCTATCGCGTCGAAGGCGATAAGATATCGATCGTCCATATCCGACACACACGCCGCCAGACTTGGCAAGGCGACGAATAATGTCCACCACCCTCGAACGCCGCCTGCGCGCGGAGATATCCGGCGACGTCCTCTTCGACCCTGCAAGCCGCGGGCGCTACGCCACCGACGCCTCGCATTACCAGATGGTGCCGGCAGGCGTCGTGGTGCCGCGCAGCATCGATGAAGCCGAACGCGCGATTGCCGTCGCGCGTGATGAAGGGGTGAGTGTGCTCGCCCGCGGCGGCGGCACCTCGCAGAGCGGCCAGACCATGAACCGCGGGCTGGTCGTCGACTGCAGCAAGCACCTCAACAAGATCGTCGACCTCGACGTCGCAGGGCGCAGCTGCGTGGTCGAGCCCGGCATCGTGCTCGATGAACTCAACCGCGCGCTTAAAGCTCACGGGCTTTGGTACCCGGTCGACGTCTCGACCGCCTCACGCGCCACCATCGGCGGCATGGCGGCAAACAATTCCTGCGGCGGCCGCTCGCTGCGCTACCAGACCTTTCGGACCTCCCGGCAACCTCGCCGCTCATGCCACTCGCCCGCAACCTCCTCGGCATCGCCGCACGCGAGAAGGACGAAATCGCCGCGCGTTATCCGAAGGTGCAGCGCCGCGTCGGCGGCTACAATCTTGACGCGCTGGTGCCCGGCCGCAACGACGTCAATCTTGCGCACATCCTCGTCGGCTCCGAGGGCACCCTCGCCTTCTCCAAGCGTATCGAGTTGAAACTCTGGCCGGTGCTTGGCAAGCGCGCGCTCGGCGTCTGCCATTTCGGCGGCTTCCACGAAGCGATGGACGCCGCGCAGCATCTGGTGAAGCTCAACCCGATCGCGGTCGAGCTCGTCGACGCGACCATGATCGCGCTCGCGAGCGAGATCGCGATGTTTCGCCCGACCTTGGAGAAATTTGTGCGCGGCGCACCGACCGCGCTCCTGCTCGTCGAGTTCGACGACGGCGAGGCGGAAAACGCGCGCAAGCTCGCGGGCCTGCACGACACCATGAGTGGCCTCGGCTTCGATTGGGACAAGAGCGGCGCGCATTACGGCGGCGTGGTCGACGTGCTCGATCCGGCGCTGCAGGCAGCGATCGCCGATATCCGCACCTCCGGCCTCAACATCATGATGTCGATGAAGGAGGCACGAAAGCCGATCTCCTTTGTCGAGGATTGCGCCGTGCCGCTCGAACACTTGGCGGACTACACCGCGCGTCTCACTGACATTTTCGAGAAGCATGGCACGCGCGGCACCTGGTATGCGCACGCATCCGTCGGCTGCCTGCATGTGCGCCCGGTGCTCAATCTGCGGCTCGATCAAGACGTGAAGGCGATGCGCGCCATCGCCGAAGAAGCCTTCGCCATGGTGCGCGAATACAAGGGCTCGCATTCCGGCGAGCACGGCGACGGGCTCGTCCGCTCCGAATTCCACGAGACAATGTTCGGTTCGAAACTCGTGCACGCCTTCGAGGAGGTGAAGGATCGCTTCGATCCGACACATACCCTCAACCCCGGCAAGATCGTGCGCGCGCCGAAATTCGACGATCGCAACAACTTTCGCTACGGCCCGAACTATCGCCCGGCGCCGATGACGCCGGCGCTCGACTGGTCGGCCTACCCCGGCGTCGGCGGCGGCTTCCAGGGCGCCGTCGAGATGTGCAACAACAACGGTGCCTGCCGCAAACTCGCCGGCGGTGCGATGTGCCCCTCCTACCGCGCGACACGCAACGAGCGCGACGTGACACGCGGGCGCGCCAACACGCTGCGCCTCGCCATCTCCGGCCAACTCGGCCCCGATGCGCTCGCCTCCGACGCCATGGCCGAGACGATGAAGCTCTGTGTCTCCTGCAAGGCCTGCCGGCGCGAGTGCCCGACCGGCGTCGACATGG
>JAFKKS010000398.1 GCA_017304555.1 Hyphomicrobiales bacterium | reverse complement strand
CCGCCGCACTCGGGGCGCATCTCGATCGCGTCGTTCTGCGTCGAGCAGGGGCGCTGGTCGGCGCGCGGCCGCGAGGACGTCGCCAAGTTCTCGTCGTCGAATGCTTCCGCGCCGCGGCAAACGCGCGTCGCCATGGCGACGCCGCCGGCGCCGAATGTTGCAGGCAATCCGCGCTCTGAAACGGCGGCGCGCCAGCATGAGGTCTGGAAGGGCGTCGCGGCGGCGCAGGCGAAGCTGTCCGACAAGGTCGGCGCTGTCGTTGCCTCGCCCGCCTCGCGATCGAGCCTGCAACTCGCGCTTGAGAACGAGAAGCTGAAGGACCGGCAGAAGGTGTATCTCGCGGCGCTGGAGCCGGCCGGCGGCAAGGCCTCCGACATCATCGGCGTCGCATTCGCCATCAACGGCAAGTTGAGCAGCGCGGAGCTTTATCCGTCCAATGGTCTGTTCCGTAAGATGTGGTCGAAGCTTTTGCGCGCGAGCGTCACGGAAGCGATCGCGGAAAAAGCCGACGATGCCGATGCGCCGCCGGCGCCGGACAAGGTGCTTGCCTTTCTCGCGGCGGCTGAAAATGGAAAGCCGGCGAGCAAGCCATTGACGGCGGCGGTGCGGCTCGAAACGCGCGACGCCGAGCATGTTCTCTTCTTCGCCTCGGCGCGCGCGAACGGCGAATGGATTCACCGCAGCTATCTGGCGAAGTAAGATACAGCTTGCCTTGGTTGCGTCATGCCCGCACTTGTTGCGGGCATCACCCACAGTCCTCATCCTGAGGAGCATCGCGAAGCGATGCGTCTCGAAGGATGGCGTCGTGGCTGTGACCATCCTTCGAGACGCGTCCTGCGGACGCTCCTCAGGATGAGGGCAAAGGTCTTGAATGCCCGGCCTAAAGCCGGGCATGACGACGGAGAGTGAAGCGAACTAATTCAACCCCGCGGTCGTCCGCGCCGCCCAATCGACCACTTCGCGCAGCGCGTTGAGCTTGGAGCGTCCGGCGGTCTTGGCATTGCGATAGATGTCGAGCTGCCGGTCGGCGCTGGTTCCGTGCGCGACGATGGCGCGCGCAAGGGCGATATCGTCCTCGCTCTCCAGCGCGGCGATATCCGGCGCGAGCCGCTCGAGCAGGCGTTCAAGCCATTCCTTCGTCGTGATCGTTCCGCGTCCGAACGAGTCGATGAAGGCGGCGGTGACGCCGTGGCGCTGCGCGCGCCATTTGTTCTCCTCGGTGATCGCGTGGCCGACGCGATCGAGGGGCTGGAAGGATTCGCCGTCGCGCTCGATGGCGCGGATGAGGCAACGGAACAGCGCCGCGATCGCGACCGCATCGTCAAGGCGCGTGCAGACATCGGCGATGCGCAATTCCAGCGTCGGATGCGCAAGCGACGGGCGGATCGCCCACCAGATGTGGCTCGCGTCGGGAATGACGCCGGCACTGGTCAATGCCGCGACGTATTCGTCGTACTCTTCGCCGGAGGCGAAGCGGTCGGGCAGGCCGGTGCGCGGCAATTCATCGTAGGCGGCGAGGCGATAGCCGTGCAGGCCGGTGCGATGGCCTTCCCAGAACGGCGAGGACGTGCTGAGCGCGAGCAGGAGCGGCAAGTACCGCACCGTTCGCTGCATGATCGGAACACGCTGCGCCGGGTCGCGCACGGCGACATGCACATGCATGCCGCACATCATGTTGCGCTGGCCGAGCATCTGCAGATCGTCCATCACCGTGTCGTAACGCTCTTTCGGTGTTGGCGACTGGTCGCGCCAATAGGCGAGGGGGAACGTTCCGACCGCCGCGATGCCAAGGCCAAGCGCCTTGCCTTCGTCAGCGAGGCCGGTGCGGCATTCGGCGAGATGCGCGCGGATGTCGCGCGTGCAGTCGCAAGGGGGCGTGACCACCTCGATTTGCGATTGCAGCAATTCCGGCGTCACGCGGTTGCCGAGGCGTTTCTTGATGGCCGCGAGGAAACGGTTGTCGCGCCGGCGGATGACGTTGCGCGTCGCGACGTTGAAAACGAAAAATTCCTCTTCGACGCCGATCGTATAGACGTGCGGCTGCGGCATCAGATGACCTCCGGATCACGGAGCATTCACTGAACACCACGCAAATCACAAGTAGGGCTGTGGAGCGCGAGGCGAACGCGTTGGATTCACAGAGAAAGCGATGAGCATCGTGTCCGGCTCAGCCGGACACGATGGTACTCAACGCGAAGCGGCGATCTGATCCTTGAGCGCGGGCAGGCCGACCGCGCCGGGCAGCATCTTGTCGCCGATGACATAGCTCGGTGTGCCGTTGATGCCGAGCGCTTCGGCAAGCTTCATGCTCTCATCGAGCGTCTCGCGAACCTCGGGGCTTTTGGAGTCCTTCTCCAGCCGCGCCATGTCGAGGCCCGCGTCCTTCGCGGCTGCCAAAGCCTTGGCGCGATCGGCTTGGCCGCGCCCGCCGAGCAGCTTCTGGTGGAAGTCGAGATATTTCTTTCCGCTCTTATCCTGCATGCGCACGGCGACGGCGATCTGCGCGGCTTCGACCGAGCCCGGTCCGAGAACCGGAAATTCCTTGAGCACGACGCGCAGCTTCGGGTCGCTTTTCAAGAGCGCCATCATGTCGCCGAGAGCGTGTTTGCAGTAGCCGCAATTGTAATCGAAGAACTCGACGAGCGTGACATCGCCGTCCGGGTTGCCGAGCGTCACCTGTCGCGGCGAGCGCAGCAGCGCGTCACGGTTCTGCGCGATCGCCGCCTTGCTCTTGTCCGCTTCAGCGGCGGTCTGGCGCTTCTCGAGTTCAGCGACCGCCTCCTGCAGCACTTCCGGATGGCTGATCAGATAGTCGCGCATGATCTTTTCGATCGCCGTCTTCTGCTCAGCCGAGAAAGGCGCCGTTTGCGCAACGGCGGTGGCCGTGAACAGGCCGGCCATGGCGGCCGCGGCGGCGAGCGATGTGAAGGCGCGGGGCATCTGGTGTTCCTTGGCTTGCGACTCGGCCGGATTTTGTAGTGGAGGCCTGAACGAATAGATATCAGTCCGCGCATCTGGGGATCGGACACGTCCTTGTGAAGGGCGCCCGGCGCCCTCTATGGTCGGCCGCGGACCGGTCGCGAATACGTGCCGACCGGTTTTGCTCGGCGGAAATACTCTAAGAATTGCGGCGGCAGCGGGGCGCGGGCGCCGCACCCAGGAGAACAGAATGCTTGTGAATACGGCGCGTCGGCTGCTTTCGCCATCGGCACGCGGGGACGTGCCCCCGTTCATGGTGATGGATGTGATGGCCGCCGCCGCCCGAATCGAGGCCGCGGGCGGGCGCGTCGTTCATATGGAGGTCGGACAACCTGTCGCACCGGCGCCGGCCGTCGCGCGCGCGGCGGCGCAAGCGGCGCTCGAGAGCGGACGGGTGGCCTATACGGCGGCGCTCGGCATTCCTTCGCTGCGTGCGCGGATCGCGCGACATTACAAGGACGCCTACGGCATCGACCTCGATGCCGAGCGGATCGTGATCACCACCGGCTCGTCCGGCGGGTTCATCCTGGCGTTTCTGGCGCTGTTCGCGCCGGGCGATCGGGTGGCGATGGCGTCGCCCGGCTATCCGCCGTATCGCCATATCCTCACCGCGCTCGGCTGTGAGCCGGTGCTGATCGAAACCGATGCGGCGACCCGCTGGGCGCTTACGCCCGAGGCGCTGATCGCCGCGCATCGCAGGGCGCCGCTCAAGGGCGTCATCGTCGCGAGCCCGGCCAATCCGACCGGCACGATGATGAGCGGCGAGGCGTTGCGGCGTCTGATCGCGGCGGCTGAAGCCGAAGACATCCGCGTCATTTCCGACGAGATCTATCACGGGCTGGACTATGCCTTTCCGGCGGAGACGGCGGCGGCGTTCAGCGACCGCGCGACGGTGATCAACTCGTTCTCGAAATACTTCTGCATGACCGGTTGGCGCGTCGGCTGGATGGTGGTGCCGGAGGAACTGGTGCGCGCCACCGAACGGCTGCAGCAGAACCTCGCGATCTCGGTGCCGACCTTGTCACAGGTGGCGGCGGAAGCGGCGTTCGATGGACGCGAAGAGATGGAGGCGATCAAGCACGGTTACGAGGAGAACCGGCAGATCCTGCTGCGCGGGCTGCCGGCGGTCGGCTTCAAGGAAATCCTGCCGGTTGACGGTGCATTCTATCTCTACGCCGACACCGCGCCGTTCAGCGACGACAGCCTCGCCTTCGCGACGGCGATGCTGGAGAACGCCGGTGTCGCGGCGACGCCGGGCCTCGACTTCGACCCGACGCGCGGGCGGCATTTCGTGCGCTTCTGCTACGCCGGCTCGGCGGCGGAGATGCATGAGGCGGTCGAGCGCATCTCCGGGTGGCTGAAAGGCTGAGCCGACCATGAAGCACGCACCGATCCCGCTCGCGGTGCCGGTGCTGCTCAGCCTGGTCGCGGGCTTTATCGACGCCTGCACGCTGCTCGCGCTTTTCGGCCTCTTCGTCGCGCAGGTGACGGGAAGCTTCGTGGTCGCCGGCGCGCAACTCGTCACGCGCGATCACAGCGTCTTCGTCAAGGTCGCCGCGATCCCCGTCTTCTTCCTCGCCGGCGTCTTGGCGACGGTGATCGTCGCAATCGCCCGGCGTCGCGGTCGCACCGGGCTGCCGGTGACGCTCGCTCTGGAAAGCCTGATGGTCGGTGGCTTTGCCGCGATCGGCGCGACGCTTGCGCCATTCAACGACCCGAACGAGCCCGCCGCCGTTGCTGCCGCGCTCCTTGGCCTCGCCGCCATGGGCCTGCAAAGCGCCATCGTGCGCCTAGCTTTGCATGGCTACGCCTCGACCAATGTGATGACGACCAACACCACGCAGCTCGCCATCGACGTGACGCAGACCGCGATGACCTGGCGGGCGAGCCGCCGTGCGCCTGAGAATGACGAGGCGCGGAAGGAGTTTGCGACGGCGCGCCGCCGGCTGTTCCGGCTGTTGCCGCTCATCCTCGGCTTCCTTATCGGCACACTGGCGGGAGGGCTGGGCTACGAGCGGTTCGCCTTTCACTCCCTCGCCGTACCGCTCACGATCCTCATCGGGCTGTTCGTCTGGTCGCTGCGCCACGCACGCATGCCTGGGATGTGAGCTGCGCCGAGGAGCGTGGCGGTTGCCTTCCGCTGCCGCCGTGCGACCCCACATATGGAGCCAATCCCGACACATTGGCTCAATCCATGCTCGACTTCACATCAGACGTCTCCGCACTGGCGGAGCAAGACACCGCCGTCCAGCAGACGCCGGCGAATGACGACGCGCTGCTCGACGCCTACTCCAACGCCGTCGTCGGCGTGACCGACCGCGTCGGCCCCGCGGTGGTGCGCGTCGATACGCGCCGCATCGCCGGCGGGCAGGGAAGCGGCGGCGTCGGCTCCGGCGTCATCATCTCGCCGGACGGCCTTGTTCTCACCAACAGCCACGTCGTCGACGGCGCGCGCGAGGTGCGCATCGCCGATGCCGAGGGGCGGGTGATGGATGCGCAGGTGCTCGGCGAGGACGCCGACACCGACCTTGCGCTTCTGCGCGCCAGTGCCGCGCACAATCTTCCCGCTGCGACCATCGGCGATTCCAAGGCGTTGCGGCGGGGCCAGCTCGTTGTCGCCATCGGTAATCCACTCGGCTTCGAGTTCACGGTGACAGCCGGCGTCATCTCGGCGCTCGGCCGCTCCATCCGCGCGCGCAACGGGCGACTGATCGAGGATGTGCTGCAGACCGACGCGGCGCTCAATCCCGGCAATTCCGGCGGCCCGCTCGTCTCATCGCGCGGCGAAGTGATCGGCATCAACACCGCCGTGATCATGGGCGCACAGGGCATCTGTTTCGCGGTCGCTTCCAACACGGCGAACTTCGTGTTGAGCGAACTTCTGCAGCACGGGCGGGTGCGGCGCGCCTCGATCGGCATCGCCGGGCAGACGGTGCCAATCCCGCGGCGGCACGCGCACGCCGCCGGGCTCACCACCGGCTTCGGCGCGATGGTCGCGGCGAGCGAGCAGGGCGGTCCCGCCTCGGAAGCGGGCTTGCTCTCGGGCGACATCGTGGTGCGGCTCGACGGCATAGCCGTGACCGGTGTCGACGATCTCATCCGCCTGCTCAATGCCGGGCGCATCGGCCGCGACGTCACGGTCGAGGTGCTGCGGCTCGGGCGGTTGCGCGAATTCACGCTGCGTCCGCTGGAGCGGCGGAACGGGGTGGTGGGGAAGTAATGGCTCAGCGATTTATCGAGGTCGTCATGCCCGGCTTTATGCCGGGCATCCACGTCTTTCTTTGACGATCAAGGAAGCAAGACGTGGATGGCCGGGACAAGCCCGGCCATGACGGTGAAAACCGAAGGCCGGGAGTTTCCTCGCGCTTGCTAAGTACTACCGCAACGCCGCCGCGATGTTGCCGCCGTCGACGGTCGTCACGTCGCCGGTGGTCTTCAACTGCAGCGCCTGGTGCAGAAAGGCTTGCGCCACGTCGTCCGCCGTCACTTCGCGCGCCAGCAGATTGCCGCGCATATATTCGGCCTCGCTCACGCCGCGCGCCGTCGCGCGCTGCGCGATGAAATCCTCGGTGAGGAGCCCCGAGCGGATACGGTCGGCGTTGACGGCGTTGGCGCGGATGCCGTGGGCGCCGTATTCCAGCGCGTATTGCCGCACAAGCAGCAAGGTCGCCGCTTTCGGCAGTCCGTAGGGGCCGAAATTCGGCCCTGGATTCACCGCCTGCTTCGAGACGTTGAAGAGAAGGCAGCCGCCGGCGCCTTGCACGCGCATGATGCGCACGGCGTTCTGCGCGACGCGCTGGTGGCCGTAGAAATTGAGCTCGAAACTGTCGCGCAGCGCCTGCTCGTCGACTTCGCCGATACGGCCCTGCCAGGCCGCGCCGGCGTTCGACACTGCGATATCGACGCCGCCGAAAGTCTCGACCACGCGGTCGAACGCCTCGCGCACCGACGTGGCATTCGTCACGTCGCATGACACGGCGAGAGCCGCGCCGCCGATCACTTTCGCCGCCGCCTGCGCCGCATTGATGTCGCGATCGAGAAGCGCGACCTCGGCGCCCGCCGCTGCGAACGCCTTTGCCGTCGCCGCGCCGATCGCGCCGCCCGCGCCGGTGATTACCGCCACCTGACCAGCGAGCGGCTTCTCCGGCGCGCTGCCGAGCTTCGCCTGCTCCAGCGACCAGTATTCCATATCGAACATGTCGGCTTCGCCGATCGCCTCGAAGCGGCCGATCGCTTCGGCGTCGAGGATCGTCTCGGCCGCGACCTCCGCAAGGTCGGCGACGATCTTCGCCTCCTTCTTCGAGCTCCCGAGCCCGAAGAGCCCGAGCCCCGGCACGAGCGCGACGCGGGGCAAGGGATCGAGCATGCGCTTCGTTCCGCCGACGCGCGCATTGTGCGTGGCGAAATAGGCGCGGTAGCCGGCAACGAAAGCGGTTGCCGCGGCGCGCGTGCCGGCGCGGAATTCCGTGAGATCGCCATGCGCCACCGGCGGCAGGATCAGCGGCCAGTTCTTGGTGCGGATGGTGTGGTCAGGAGTCACGACGCCGGCATTGGCGTAGTGTTCGATTTCTTCGCCGTTGACGAAAGCGAGAATGCGCTCGCTGGCACGGAAGTCGAGCACCATGCGCCGCCATGCACCCTCGTTGTTTTCGTCTTCGAGGCTGCAGGCGCCGCGCACGATCGGTGCGACGTCGGCGAGGCGCGCCGTCTCTTGCGGCAGTGCCGCCAGCTTAAATGTCTTGCGGCCGCGCGCGAGACGCTCTTCCGCGAGTGTCACGAGCGCGATGGTGCGCTCATAGGATTCGCGCGCATCGACGCCGAACGTGAACAGTCCGTGCTTGTCGAGCACCAGTCCTTCGACGGACGGATCGGCGTCGTAGACCTCCGCCGCCTTCTTCGCGAGCGCGAAGCCCGGCATCACGTAAGGCACGATGCCGACGCGCGCGCCGTAGACTTCGCTCGCCAAGTCCTCGCCGTTCGGCTGGTCGATGAGGCTGAGCAGCGCCGTGGCGTGCGTGTGGTCGACGAAGGCGTGCGGCAGGAAGGCGTGCAGCAGCGTCTCGACCGACGGATTGGGCGCCATCGGGTCGAGGAGGTTGGCGCGCTGGATGCGCACCATCTCCTCATCGGAGAGCGTGTCGCGCCTACGCAGCGCGAGCAGCGGCGCAAGCCGCACCGCCGGCAGTCCCGGCGGCTCGATCACCGCCATGTCCCAGCCGGAGCCTTTGACGCAGAGCACGTCCGTCTCGGCGCCGAGCAGATCGGGCATCCGCGTTTCGACGGACGTGTTGCCGCCGCCGTGCAGGACGAGATGCGGATCACCGCCGAGCAGGCGCGTCGTGTAGACGCGCAGCGCCAGCGCTTCGCCTAAGCCTTGTTCGCCGTAGTGGGCGATGGCGCGACGGGCCTCGCTGTCGCTCCATCGGCTCTGCATCGGAAGGGCCCGTCAGTCTTTCCCGAGGATCTTTCGCGACCACCAGCCGGCGCGGCGCGGCTTGTTTTCCGCAGGCGCCGCTTCACTCTCGCTTGCCGTCGGCGCGGGCGCGATCTCGGGCACCGGATCGGGCGGCGACGCCGCCGTTGCCGTGGCTGCGCTGTCGAAAGAGCCTCCGACAACCGGGGCGGGTTCGCGGATCGTCGAACGGCGGCGGACCGGAACCTGCTCGACCTCAGGCGTCGTTTCGATCGGGGTTACGACCGGTGATGGGCGCGCAGGCTGCGGTTCGGGCGCGGCCGGCTCGAAGCCGGTCGGCTCATGGCGCGGTTCGCGTGCCGGTTCGACGGCATCGAATGTCTCGGCCGCGGGCGGGGCGGCCGTTGACGGCGCGGCGTCGTCGGATTGCGGGTGTTCCGCCCAATCCTGCCAGCCGCTCTCCGCCTGCGTTTCGGCGGCGGGGCGCGCCTCGCCCTCGTGCTCGCGGCGATTGCGGCGGCCGCCACGGCGTCCGCGCCGCCGGCGGCGCCGCTCGCCGTCCTCGCTTGCGGCGAGAGGCGGTTCCCCCTGCATATTGTCGGGCAGCGTCTCCGCCGCGTCATCCTCGTGCTCGTCGTGCGCAGACGCGTCGGCGTGGCCGTTCGCATCGTCACCACCGACTGCTTCGCCGCTACCACCGCGGCGGCCACGCCGGCGTCGACGCCGGCGCCGCTTGCCGCCGTTATCGCCTTCGGCATCGCCGTTGGCGCCGTGGTCGGAGGGGGCATGTGCTTCAAAGGTGCCGGAGTCGGCGTCTTGATC
>JAFKKS010000397.1 GCA_017304555.1 Hyphomicrobiales bacterium | reverse complement strand
GGCCGCGACGGCCTGGATGCGCCGTTCGGCGTCGACCGTTCCCGTTCCGATGGTCGATGCCGCGTTCGACGCGAGCAGACTCAACGCACGCTCGGCGTCTTGCGCGCTCGCGCGGATGGCGTCGGCGGCGCTGCGGGCGGCGGTCTCGAGGGCTTGTTCGGCCTCGGTCGTGCCGCCGCGGACGATGCCCGCGGTCGACGTCATCAGACCCTGCAGTGCCCGTTCGGCGTCCTGCGCGCCGGTGCGCACCGCGTCGGCCGTGGAGGAGGCGAGCATCACCAGCGAGCGCTGCGCGTCTTGCGCACCGCTGCGGATCGTCTCCACGGTGGCGTTCGAAAGCGTGCTGATCGCGCGTTCGGCTTCGCTCGTCACCGTCTTTACGGTTTGATTGAGTTGCTCGACGCGATTGACGATGGAGTTGGCGACCGTCGAGCCGCGCGCCTCGATCTGACTCGTTGCCGTCTCGACGCGCTCCACGAGCAATTCCTCGAAGCGGCCGATGCGGGTGTCGAGGTTGGAAGCGATGTCGAGCGCCCGCTTGCCGAGCGAAGCGTCGATCTCGCCAGCCTTGATGGCGAATTGTTCGACGAGCTTGGTGCTGCTGTCACCCATGGCGGCGGTGACGTTGTCGACGCGCGCGTCGAGCGCCGTGACGACATCCTTGCCGCCGTCGGTGAGGGCGCGCGCGATCTCGAGAACGCGGCTGCTCAGCATGTCGTTCAGCGACTGGGCGCGCGTATCGAGAGCCTGCTCGACGCGCGACAGACGCTCGTCGAGCGCAGAGGCGACTTCATGGGCGCGCGTGCCGGTCAGCATGTCGAAATTGCGGGCATGCGTCTGCAGCATTTCGGTCAGTTCTCCGACCTTGACGTTGGCGCGTTCCTCGAACGCCTGCGTGTGCGCATGCAGCGTGCCGGTGACGTCCATCATCTTGGCGCCGGTGCGGCCGTCGAAGGCCTCCATCTCCGAGCGCAAGGACTGCGTGACTTCCAGAATGCGCTGTTCGGCGCGTGTATCGAAGGTCTCGAGCTGCGACTGCAGCGTGTGCGTGACTTCGTTGATCCGATCCCCGGCGCGGCGGTCGAACGTCTCGATCTGCTCGAGCAGGACGTGGCTGACTTCCGACATGCGGTCGCTGGCGCGGCGATCGAACGTTTCGATCTGGTTGCGCAACGAATCGTTGAAGTCGCCGGCGCGCTCCCCCAGCCGCGAGACGAGGTCGCCGCCGTGAACTTTGACGGTGCGATCGAACTCGGTGAAGTGGTGCGTGATCACTTCGGCGAGTTGGGTGCTGTCGCGCGAGATCTTGTCGGCGAGCTCCGCGCCGCCGTGGGTCAGCACGTTCTCAATGTTGGCGAGACGCGTGGAGAGAAGGTCCTGCAACGCCGTCGTGCGTGTGCTGATGACGTTGGTGAGGATATCGGCCTTGTCGCTGAACGTCTCGGTGACGGCGGTGCCGCGTGAGAGGATCGTCTCGGTGATGCGCTGACCGGCTTCCTCGAGCTTGGTGACGACGTCGCCGCCGCGCAGGCTGAGATCGAGCGCAAGTGAATCGCCGCTGGCGCGGATGCTGTTGTTGACCTCGTCGGCGCGCGTGACGATCGTTTCCGCCATGCGGCTGCCGGTGTCGACGAGCGCCGAGACGACCTCGCGCGAACGCGCGGCGAGTTCGTCGGAGAGGGTGGCGGTGAGCTGCGTGAGCTGCGTTCCGGCGTCCTCCGTGCGGCGCGACAGTTCGTCGGCGAGGGTGACCGTCTTTTCCTGCAGCCCGTCCGCGATACGGTCGAGGCGCGACGAAAGGGTCTGCGACAGGTCGCCGGAGATGTCGACGATCTTGTCGGTCAGTTCGTCGGTCTTGAAGTTGAGTGCGGCGACGAGGCGCGTGTTCGCGGCATCGAGGGTGCGGCTCACCTCGTCGCTGGTGCGGTTGAGCTGCTCCAGCAGTTCGCCGCCGCGATCGCCAATGGCGTCGATCATCGAGTCGCCTGCGCGGCCGAGCGCGAGCGTGATGTGCTCGCCCTTCTCGGCGAGCGAGCGGGTGATGCGCTGCGCGGCATCGTTAACGCTCGACGAGACCAGCTCGCTGACGGAGGTGATGTCCTGCGTCAAGCCGACATGCACGCCGGTGATCGAACTGCGGATCTGTTCGGCTTGGCCGATCAGCGAGTCACGCTGGCTGGCGAGATCCTCGATGAGCCCGCGGATGCGCAACTCGTTGTCGTTGTAGGCGCGCTCGAGCGCGGCGACTTCGTTGTGAACGAGGGATTCAAGCTCCGCCGCACGCGCCAAGGCGCGCTCGACGCCGTCGCCCATGGCGGCGACCTCGCGGCGGATCGCTTGGCCGACGCTGACGATGGAGTCGCTTGCGACCGTCTCCGGCTCGGCGAGACGGACCGCGACATCGGCCATCGACCGGGAGATCATCCGCAATTCGTGGGCGCGTGAGAACACATGCGCGAGGAGGAAGAAGAACATCACCGGCACGATGACGGCGGCGATGAGCCCGAACAGTTGCGGCGCCGGCGTGCCGCCGGCTGCTCCGCGAACTTCGGTCAGATAGTTGGAGCCGATGACATAACCGGCGACGATCCAGACCGCGGCGCAAACGGCCGCCACGATATACGGAATCTTGGAGCTGGGTTGCTGCAGGTTTTGCAGCAGTTGGCCGACCGGCCGGCGGTCGTCATTGGCGGCGGCGCGCCGCGTTTCGATCGGGCGATCGGCCTCTTCCTCGAAGAACAAATCCTGATCGGGAGCGGCATGCGTTTGCGGCGCGCGAGGCCAGGGGTCGGCGGCCGGGGATGACGGCAGAGGCTCGGGAGCGTGAGGGCCGATCGTTGACGCGTTCCGCTCGGGCTCGGAATCCCTCAGGTTCAACGCATCTTGGATCGCCGACAGGGCCGCTTCCGTCGGATCCTTCATCTTTCGCGGGGTTGTTGCCATTGTACTCGTTGCCTCACTTCGAACTCTCGGCCAGGGTGACGCTACCGGCGGGAAATCCCCGCCACTGCTCGCATCTCGAAGAATAACAATACGCCCGTCCGGCCCCTCCAGCGGCTTCGCCACACCGCTGCCGGACCATCCTAACCATAGGGGATGGCGAAAGAAACTGTCGTTGGTAACCTCTTTTTAATCATCGTTAACGCCGGCCGGATCACCCGTGGGGTGGACATTTGGGGCCTTCTGGAGCGGCGGATTATGTTACCGCTCCAGCGCAAATCGTGATTTATCCATCTGACCCAGATAGGTTTTTTATCTGATCTGCCGGCGAACCGGACGTCGCGCACTGCGGCGGCTGAAGAGCGGGAATGCTACCGCGAACGTCTGTGGAAACGACGCCCCATATTCGGACGAATGTCGCGCCGGCTTTTACGCGGCGTTAAGCAAGATGCGGCTCTGTGCGGGGAGGAAAGCGCGAGGCCCATGGCCGGCCTCGCCGATCTTGCCCGCCGACAAGAATACGGATTTATCGATGCCTGCGACAGCGCCGCTCAATGTCTCGGACGGAACGTCGGCCGAGGAAAGGGCGAGGCGGCCCGTCGATCTTGCCCACCTCGCGCGCAGCACGATGGGGGACCGCAGCCTCGAGCGGGAAGTCCTCGCGCTGTTTGCGCGGCAGGCGACGCTCCTGCTTGATCGCATGCGGCAGGCGGAGCCGGCATCCGTTGCCGGGATCGCTCACACGCTCAAGGGGTCCGCTCGCGGCATCGGCGCCTGGCAGGTGGCGGACGCTGCGGAGCGCCTTGAAGCGGCACGTGAACTGGATCGCGCGGCGACCGACGCGGCATTGGCTGTCCTGGCAGGGCATGTTGCCGATGCGGACAAGTTCATCGCCGAGCTGCTGCGCGCTTGATCGCGTGTGAGGCGCCGGCCAGGCGAGGCGGGGATAATGTGATCCGAAAACCGTTTCACACTTTTCGGCATCATGCTCTAGTGTCGCGCACCACCAGCCGATATATTGAAACCGCGGCCGGGAATGCCCCGGCCGCTTCTGCTTTTTGAATGCGGTATGACGAAAATAACCTTCATTGATTCCGGAGATGTGGCCCGCACGGTCGACGCTGAAATCGGCGCGACGGTGATGGAGACGGCGCTCAAAAACGGCGTACCCGAGATCGAAGCCGAGTGCGGAGGCGCCTGCGCCTGCGCGACGTGCCACGTCTATGTGGACGAGGCCTGGTTCGAGAAGACGGGTGGTCCCTCGCCGATGGAAGAGGACATGCTCGACTTCGGCTACGAGGTGAAGCCGAACTCGCGGCTTTCCTGCCAGATCAAGGTGAGCGAAGAACTCGACGGCCTTATCGTGCGCACGCCGGAGCGCCAAGCCTGACGCCTACATCGTCGCTTTCAGCTGGGCGATGACCTCGTCGGGCATCCGCGACGCTTTCCGCGTCACGGGGTCTAGCTGCACGATGATCGAGCGGCCGGTCGCGACGCATTCGCCGTTTTTGAAGAGGGCGTGGTCGAGCGTCAGCGACGTGTTGCCGATGCGCGCGACGCGGGTGCCGATGTCGACGGGCCCGGGCCAGTGCAGTTCGCGCAGGTAGTCGATCTCCAGGCGAACCACCGCGATATTCTTCGCCGAATGCGTGTCGGAACGGAACGTCTCGCGGATAAGGTAAACGCGCCCGGTCTCGAAATACGTCGCATAAACGGCGTTATTCACGTGGCTTTGCGGATCCAGGTCGCCGAGGCGGATGGAATCCGTCGCCCGGAACGGAAAATCCTCGAGTCGCGGGAACGATCGGGCAGGTTGTACTTTTGAATCGCTCAAAGTGAGGCTCCGAAACTTGCAAGGGGACCGGGGCGAGCCGACATGAAGACGGATCCCAGCCTTTTAACCGGAAAAGCATATTGGCGCCGGAACGGGTGATTCCGGCGGTTCTGCGGTTTCCCCTTTACCCGAAAATGCTCTAGAGAAACGCCGAAATCAAAAGGACATCGAAGACGTTATGGACGCGATGACGGACGACAATGCAGGCCCGATCAAGACCGACGCGCTGATCATCGGCGCGGGTCCGGTCGGCCTGTTCGCGGTGTTCGAGCTTGGTTTGCTCGATATGAAGGCGCACTTGATCGACATCCTCGACAAGATCGGCGGGCAATGCGCCGAGCTTTATCCGGAAAAGCCGATCTACGACATCCCCGGAATTCCGACGGTTTCGGGCAAGGCGCTGGTCGACGCGCTGATGGAGCAGATCAAGCCGTTCGGTCCGCAATTCCATCTGAACGAGATGGTGCAGACGGTCGAGCGCATCGGCGATCCGCTGTTCCGCGTCACCACCGACCGCGGCCGTGTCTTCGAGGCGAAGGTCGTCGTGATCGCCGCCGGGGGCGGCTCATTCCAGCCGAAGCGCCCACCGATCAAGGGCATCGAGCCGTACGAGGAGAAGTCAGTTTTCTACTCGGTGCGGCGGATGGAGGATTTTCGCGGCAGGCGATTGCTGATTGTCGGTGGCGGCGATTCCGCGCTCGACTGGACGCTCAACCTTGCGCCAATCGCGAGCCATCTGACATTGCTGCATCGGCGCAGTGATTTCCGCGCCGCCCCCGACAGCGTCAACAAGATGATGTCGCTCGCAGGCGAGGGGAAGATCGATCTCGTGTTCGGCCAGGTCGCCTCGCTCGAAGGCGAGAACGGACAATTGTCGAAGGCGATCGTGAAAGGCGCCGACGGATCGGAGTTTCACATCGCTTGCGATGCGATGCTGCCATTCTTCGGTCTGACGATGAAGCTTGGGCCGGTTGCCGACTGGGGGCTGGAGCTGAAGGACCAACTGTTGCCGGTCGACACCGAAGCGTTCGAGACCAATGTGCCCGGTATCTTCGCGATCGGCGACATCAATTGGTACCCGGGAAAACTCAAGCTCATCCTCTCGGGTTTCCACGAGGGCGCGCTGATGGCGCAGAAGGCGCACCGCTACGTCTATCCCGACAAGCGGCTGGTCTTCCAGTACACGACGTCGTCGACGAGCCTGCAGAAGAAGCTCGGCGTTTCGTGATGGTGTTCTTCTAAGACGGAAATGAGTCGTCATTGCCGGGCAAAGCCCGTCGAAGACGGGCGTGAACACCCTTTTGACCCGGCAATCCATCGCCTTGAAGCGACTCTTCTTTTGATGGATGCGCGGGTCAAGCCCGCGCATGACGACTACACGTAAATCGGGAGCGTCAAGCGTGAACGCTACGGCCTCCCGGAAAGCTTGGTGAGGACGGCGTGCGCGGCCGTGATGCGCGCGGCATTCGGAAAGTTCCGGTTCGCCAGCATCACGATGCCGATTTTCTTCGCGGGCACGAACGCGACGTAAGTGCCGAACCCGCCTGTGGAGCCGGTCTTGTTGAACAATGTCGGTTCGCTCGGCATCCGCGGCGGCTTGAGCCAGGTCGCGGCATTGTTCTGCATGCTCATCTTTTCGGAGTTGCCCGCCAGCAACCGTTCGAGCGTGACCGGATAGGCGTACTGCTCCCATCCCAGCCCCTGCACGATCTCGCCGCTGTCGAGGTAGCCGATATGCGTGCCTTCGACGGCGCGCCGCATCGGCTCCGCGAGATCGTCCGGCCGGATATTGGCTTCGACAAAGCGGATCATGTCGGCGGCGGTGGATTTGACGCCGTAAGCTTCATCGTCGAGCGCGCCGGGATTCACGCGGATCGGCTTGTTGGCTTTGTTGTAGCCCCAGGCGTAAGCGGCCATCGCCGCTTTCGGAACGTGAATGTAGCTGTGATGAAGCCCGAGGGGCGGGAAGATTTCAGTTTCCACCAGGCGGGCGAAATCGCCCTTCATCGCGAGAGCGGCGACATGTCCCGCCAAGCCGATGCTGGGATTGGAGTAGCGTCGCTGCTCACCCGGAGCGGCGGACGGTTTGAATTGCCGGAAATAGGACGGCATCGCCGCGTCGTTCTCGACATCGTCGGGAAACTGCAGAGGCAACCCGCCGGCGGTGTAGGTGGCGAGTTGAAGGACGGTCGCCTTGTCGATGGCGCTTCCACGTAGTGCCGGAACGTATTGCCCCGGATGATCGTCGAGCGAAAGCTTCCCGCGCGATTGCGCGTAAGCGATCAGCGTCGCGGTGAAGGTCTTGCTGACGGAGCCGAGTTCGAACAGCGTATCCTTCGTCACCGGCGCCTTGCTCTCTTTCGAGGCGACGCCGTAGCTGAAGAAAAATTGCCGTCCGCCCGCGGTGACGGCGACGGCCATTCCAGGGATGTCGTATTTTTCCAGAAGCGGGCGGAACGCCTGATCGACGGCGGCCTTGACGCTGTCCGCGGCATCTGCGGCGCGGCCTGCGCCGGGAAGCAGGCAGGACATGGCGGCAACGACCGCAAGCCGTCCGAGCGTCTTCGCAACGATGCTCATTGATTTCCCCCGATGGCCGCCGTGACGCATCAACGATGTTCGCGACTTTACTGGATTCGCGCCGGCGGCCGCAGCGAGGGATCGCCGCTGACGGGGGCGGGAGCGGCGGGTGCTGCGCCAGATGCAGGCTGCTGCACGGGTAGCGTGCCGAAGGGCAGCGGCGCCGACGTGACGCCGGTGTCGTACAAGCTGGCCGCGTTGAGGTGCAGCACGCCGCGCGCGGCGGGCAGCGCGGCGTCGGCCATCACGGCGTAACCTTCCGCCGTGGGATGGATGGCGCCGCCGTAGACGGCACTCAAAATGCCCCAGGCAGCATCGTGAATGTCGGCCGGCTGCGTCACCGACGGAAGTCCGTCCGGGTAGGTCATCGACGTGAAGTAACTGTCGTTGGGCGTGCGCACCCAGCGCGCGCGCGGCGCATACGGACGGAAATCGCGTGGCCGCATATTGCAGACGAGCGGGTGCTCGGCGGCAAGGCGCAGATCCGACTGGAAACTTTCGCCCTTCACCGAGAAGCAGGCACGGTCGAAGGCAGGATCGGTTTCCGCGTGCGCGCAAAAGCCATGATCGGCAAAAGCAGGTTGATGTGCGTCGACGAACGTCATCCGGTCGGCATTGCCCTTGCAGATGACGCCGCCCTCGCATTGGGCGAGATCCCGGATGCGCGGCAAGAATTCGCGATCGACGAAGGCCGTGGTTTTGCTCAGCGTCTCGGCGTTGACGTTGAAGCTCGGATGAATGTCAACGCCTTCGCGTCCGCCGCCGCAGGGCGTGCCCCCGTTGTGCAAAGCCGGATCGGGGTAAGAGACGAAGACGACGCGCCCGAGGTCGCCGCCGACAAGCGGACGCAGCGCCGCACGCAATTTCGAGAACTTGCCCGGCAGTTCCTGTTGTAGCACCGAGCGCGCCGCTTCGACGGAGGAAATGCGGCCGCCGAGCAAGGTGCGGTCGGCGCTTTGATCGAGCAGCACGTTGGAGACGAGTTCGGAGAAGCGCACGTCGTTGGCGCCGATGGTCAGCAGCACGAGGTCGAACGTTCGCTCGGGCTGTGTCCGCCGAGCGGCTTTCAGAATGCCGTTCATCTGCGCGATCTGCCCCGGCACGCGGCTCGGGCAGGGGCCGGTGCGTCCGCGCCCGCCGCAGGTGACTTCTCGCGCCCGCTGCCCATCGAGTAGCCCGGTCTCGATCTCGGCGCCGGTGCATGCCAACGGAAGGAAGGTGACGGCGATGTGCGGTGTTTCCACCGCGAGCGCGAGCATCGTGCGCACCTGGTAGCTGTAGAGCGAGCGATGGCATGCGGCGCTCATCCAGCCGGCGCCGCGGCGCGTCCAATCGCGCAAGGCCCGGTCGTCGCGGGTGGTCGTCTCGCAGGTTTTGTTGCCGCGATAGCCGGCGCGCGACGGGCGGAAATACTCGCCACCCGAATTTCCGATGAAGCGGCGGAAGCAGAAGCCGTCGTCGTCGAGCACCACCGCGCGATCCGGGTTGCCTTCGCCCGACGCGATCGAATCCCCGATGCCTGCCACGAGAAGATCGCGCACAAGCAGTTCGGCGCGGCCGCCTTGCGCGCTGCCATCGGGGAGCGCGGCTTGCACGGTTGCGAAGGTGGACGTGCCGTAGCGCACGCGCAGCGTCACTTCCTCGGTGCACGGAACGGCGACCGAACGCGGCTGCTCGTCGGCGGCCTCGAACGTCCACGTGCAGGTCGCGCCGGCGGGAGGCGCATCGACCATCACGCCGACGCGATGGTCGGCGGGGTTGAGATAGGATTCACGCACGCCGTCGCGCTCGCACACGTCGAGGATGCGTCCGGCCGCGTCGACGCATAGCGCGTTCACCGTCAGGCGCGCCCACCCATGCCCGCCGCTGCCCAT
>JAFKKS010000396.1 GCA_017304555.1 Hyphomicrobiales bacterium | reverse complement strand
TCACCTTCGACCGCGAGGCCGCTAATGCCGATCGCAAGCTGGCGTTCATCACGCCAGTGCACCCGCTGACCCAGGCCGCTGCGCGGGCCCTGGCGGGCGACGAGGAGATCCATGTCTCTCTCGCTGCGCCAGCATCTGGCCTACCGGCCGGCGCGCATCCGTTCGCGATCTACCAGTGGCAGTTGGTCGGGCTGAAGGAGGATGCGATCCTCGTGCCCGTCGTCGCAGACGCCGACGTCGCGCACGCCTTCATGGACCTCCTGCTCTCGGCGCGAGATGCTGAATCGGCTAGCCCGCCCAGTCCGTCGATGCTGGAGGCGCTCGACAGCTGGCATCACGACCTATGGCTGGCACGGCGCGCGGCGCACATCGCCGAGGCTGCGGAGATCGCGCGGTTTCGCCGCGACAGCCTCAATGCAAGCCACAGGGCGCGCATGGCCGTTCTTGAGGAGCAGCTTGCGCTCGCAAACGAGGAGCGGATTCGGCGCATGCGCACCGCCCAGATCGAGCGCGCGGCGGCCGACCACAAAGAGGCGTTGGCAAGCCTCGCGCGGGCCGAAGCGCGGGCAGACATCCTGGCCCGGCGGGTCGCCGCCGGCGTCATCGAGCTGGAGGGCTGAATCGTGGAGAGCTTCGAGTCATGGCTCGACGCGCTGCGCAAGAAGCGTGAGCGCTGGGTCGCAGCCAGTCATGAGAACGATTTCGACCGCGGCATTTGGAACGCCACGGTCGAGAAATATGCCGATCCGGCGCACTTCATCTTCGAACTCCTCCAGAATGCCGAAGATGCGGATGCGACTTGGGCACGCTTCGAGCTTATGCCGGACGCGGTGATCTTCGACCATGACGGCCGCCCATTCGAGCGGCGGGACATCGAAGGCATCACCGGCATCGGCAACACGACCAAGCTCGAGGAGGCGAACAAGATCGGCTGCTTCGGGATCGGCTTCAAATCGGTCTATGTGGTTGCCGAGCGACCACAGGTGCATTGCACGATCGAGGAACGGTCAATCGCGTTCGCTATTCGCGACCTGGTCGTGCCCGAACTGATCGCGGCCGCCCATGGGCCTGCCTCGACGCGCTTCGTCCTGCCACTTCCGGCCGAAAGCGCGGCGGCGACGGTCGCGAAAGTCCGCTCGACCTTGGACCAGGCCGGCGCTCGTAGCCTGCTGTACCTGCAGCACCTCAGGCGGCTCGAGTGGACCGACGGCTCGATGCAGGCGTACTGCATGGTGGAGAACGGGGGCGAAAGCATCCGCACGCTGCGCACCACGGCCGATGGCAAGCCGGAGCAGATCGACCGCTTCCTGCTGCTCTCAAGGCCGGTGCGCCGCGACGGGGCGAAGTCCGATCTCTCAGTCAAGATCGCGATGCGCCTCAACCTCGGGGGCGAGATCATGCCGGAGCCTACTCCGACGCGTGTGTCGGTGTTCTTCGAGACCGAGGAGCAGACTGGCCTCCACATGCACGTACACGGGCCGTTCCAGCTCACCGACAATCGCGCCAACATCAAACGCGACAATGAATGGAATGAGCATATCGCCGACGAGCTTGCGGCGCTGCTCGCCGAAAGCCTGCCAGGGCTTCGCGACCGGGGAATGATCAAGCGCAGCTTCCTTGAGGTGCTCCCGAATGGGAGCGACGATCTCTCTGAGCCCTGGGACCGGCTCCGGTCGGGCGCGATCGCGGCGTTTCGTGAGCATCCGCTGGTGCCCGCCCATTTCGATGGCCATGTCCGCGCGGGCGACGCGGCCAGAGGCCCTGCGGACATCCGCGACTTCCTCCGCGACGAAGGGCTCGCGGCCTTCGCCGGCCTGCCGGACCGCCGCTGGGCGACCGGAGTCCTCCGCAACAGCCGCGCGGACGCCTTTCTATCCAGCCTGGAGATTGCGGAATGGGGCGGCGCGGAGCTGCTCGCCGCGTTCCAGCGCGCCTTCGGCCCGATCTACTCCTACAGTTCCGACGCCGAGGTCGCACGCAAGGCCTGCGCGTGGTTTGATGCCCTCGACGACGAGGCCGTGCAGCGGCTGTATCTGCTGGTCGACGCCGCGATCCGGACGCAGAAGCGATCGATCTCCTTGGCGCACTCCGCATTCGTCCGCTTGGAAGACGGCAGACGCACACGGCCCGGCGATGCCTTGCTGCCACCGATCGGCGCGCCGCTGGATGAGGAGGCTGCAGCGCACGGCTTGGTGCTCGTCCGTTCAGCGCTCCTCCGAGTCGGCCGCGGCCGCGGCAAGGATGTCGAGCAATTCCTGCGCCGCGTCGGCGTCAAGGAGATCGGCGAGCGCGACTATCTCCGCGCGATCATCGGCGCCAATTATGTGGCCGGCGCCACGCCACCCACCGTCGAGCGCCACATGCAACACATGCGGCGCTTCCTGCGTTGGCACGCTGAGCATGGCGACGTGCGCATGCTCGAGGGCATCGCCTTCCTGCGGGTCGAAGGCGCCGAGGGCTATCACGCAGCCAGCGCAGTTTATCTCGATCAGCCCTTCGTCACGAGCGGCCTCGGCCTGATCTATGATGGCAAAGTGAAGGGCCGTGATCGCCGTCCGCTATGGGGCGGCTATGGCCGGCTCAAGCGCGAGCCGTTGCTGGCGCTGCTCAAGGCGCTTCGCGTCGAGGACAAGCTGTTCGTCCATCGCACGATGATCCCCTACACCCATCCGCATCGTCACGAGTTGATCTACGGCTTTGGCTCAGCGCGGGAGACCAGCACCTGCGAGAATATCGACTACACCATTCCGCAGCTGCCGGCCCTGCTGGCGCGGTCGAGCCCCGAAATCTCGAAGCAAATCTGGCGCGCGGTCGCGGCGGTGGGCAGCCATGTGATGCGCGCCTCTTATGCCCCCAACCAGACGCACGAACCACACCGTGCGCTGTCCACGTTGGCGCTCGGCCTGCGCGGTGCGGCCTGGCTGCGAAGGATGGATCGCTGCGCCAGCCGGGCGCTATCACCGCACCCGAGCTGGCCGCCGGCTTCTCAACAAAGGGCAATGAGGAGTGGCTGCACGCGATCGGCTTCGCCGCGGAGCACCGTCGCCGCTCGGAAGAACATCACGCACGACAGCGCGCGGCACAGACGATCGGCCTTCCAGCGGAGCTCGCTGACCAGCTGGCGACGCTTTCCCCGAAAGCGCTCGAAGAACTTGGCAACGAGATGTTGCGACGGGTCGCAAGCGGCGCGTTCAGCACGCCCGAATTTCCCGAACGCGAGGCGCCCAACCCGGAGCGGCGCGCCGTCCGTATGGCCGAACGTGCGCGCGCCGCTCCGCCGAAGAACTATGAAGTCCGTGAACGTAGCATCCGCACAAGCGACAAGGATGCGCGGCAGCTGGGGCGGACTTATCTTGTCGACTATTATACGAACGACGGCGGCGAGATGGTCTGCCAAGCCTGCCATCAGAAGATGCCGTTCAATCTTCCGGACGGCTCGCCCTATTTTGAGGCGCCGGAGCTGCTGGCTGAGGCGTCAGCCGAACTCGCCGAAAACCACCTCGCGCTCTGTCCGACATGTTGCGCGAAGTGGCGGTATGCGCGTGCCACGTCCGACACGGAAGTGGTTGCTGCTTTGCGATCGGCAGAAGCGCCGCAGATCACGGTGACACTCGCTGGCGAAACCACTCTGATTCGCTTCGTGCAGGTCCATCTCGACGACCTTCGCGCGATCATCTCGGTCACGGATGAGATGACGCCGAGCGGCGCGGTCGCCAGTAGCGGATGAGAGCACCCGTAGCATTTTGCGTGTTGTAGCAGCCGATTAGGATCATCCACGGCTGTCAACCACTCGAACATCCGGAGATCAGCTGTTGGCAGGGAGTTCCTTTGTGAGCCGACGAAGATTCTCGAGCAAGCGGCTGCGTACCGCATCGACGGGCTCCGACCAAATCTGCGCCAGCGTCCCCACAGCTTGGTCGACATCCCACGGCCATGCCGCTCTTCCGTCAACCTGCGCGAAGGGCCCGTCCGACTCGGTTAGAACGCGGTCGTGCGGCATCTTCGTCACTAAAGCTCGCCCTTTGTCGCCAACCAACATCGCAGGTCCAATGCTGAACCAGCAGCCGAGGTCGACCGCGCGCGACAGCTCCTTCTGCGTTCCCGAAAACCAATGCAGGATCGCAGTGCCGGCACCGGGCCGCGTCTCCAGCGCATCAAGGACATGGGTCGCGGCGCGGCGGCTGTGGATGGTCAAAATTCGCCCACCCGCCCGCGCGCACAGTTCGAGCACGCGCGAGAATACTTGTTCCTGATCCGACCAGTGCCGCCGGTATTCCGGGCCGCCGTCGAGCCCAACTTCACCAACGTAGCGCACTTGAGGAAGCAGCCGCTCGAAAAGCGGCAGCTCACCTCTCCGCTCGTGCGCTATCTGAGGATGGAGCCCAAGCGCAGTGCGTATCCTTGGAGCGCCTTTTGCTAGCGCGGCCGTGCCGGCCCATGCGGACGGTGTTGTTGTGACTGAGAGGACATACAGGTCCCGGGCCACGCACTCGCGAGCGGTAGCTTGCGGATCGGGATAAAGATCCAGGTGCGCGTGGAAATCGATCACTTGACCCCATGGGTTTGATGAAGTGCCCGAAGCTCGCCGAGTCCCCGTTCAAGCATCGCGAGCAGGGCGGCACGGTCCTGGATGAAAGATGATGCGAGCGCATGCCCGAGCCAGCTCTCTGCCCCCTCGGCCTTAACAGCCGCGAGCGCAATGGCGACTGAACGAACGTCGTCGAAGCCGGCATGCTCCGCATCGTCTTGCCCGATCGGCGCGTAGACATAGTCTGTCGTGTCTGGGGCGGCGCCCCATGCGAGGAATGCCGCTCGTCGAACCTGGCACGGAACGCAACGCCCGCATTGACGATAATTGAATCGCTGAAATCGACCGCAACTCGTTGTGCGAACCGCCTCCTTGCGAAGCAGCGTCTGGTCCACACACTCCTTGAGCATCTCGCCTTTCGTCTTCGTTGCGTATGGATTGGCGATTTTCACCCGCAGGCCGGCGGCATCGAGCACATGCTGCAAGCGGGCGAAAAACTCGGGGTGCGCCGTACGAGTGCTGAGACTCCCCAGGCGCCCACCAGTCAACGGCGGATTGATGGCGATGAACCCGTTCTCGCAGACAAAGAGCGGCACCTCTAGACCATCGTGATAAGACTTGAGGGCGGTAGCGGCGATCACTCCGAAAGTGACGAAGATTAGCGATCTCGCCCGCTGCGATGGCTCCTGACTTCCGGGCGCGTTCGCGTTATGGTTCAGCTGTAGGTGTCCGAGACCGCCGCCGATCATCGCGGCAAAATCCACCTGCTTATCCGCGTCCCCGCGCACCGTCTGGCTGATTGCGAAGGGCTTATGACCCGCAGCTGCGAGGTCGATCGATCCGATGAAACTGTCGAGGCCACCGGAAAGGAGTACGACGCAGTCTTCAGTGGGTCGAACCGGCTCGCGCGGCGGGGCAGGCAGAATCCCGCCCTCATGGAAACGTAGAGTCCAGCGGTCGGTTGTCAGGAATGCCAGCGCTTCGGCGAGCGCCGCGGCTTGCCCGCTCCAAAACGGAGCATCCGCGACAGCGATGTCGAGCTCGATCTCGCGCGTCCACCCGTCCGGGCTCTGATCTCGTAACGCCGCAAAATCGGCGGTAACGACGCTGAGCGCGATCGACAGGAGGTCCCACGCCTTCGGCGCAGGGTCGATCCTGCGACGCTGAATCTCCGCCTTCGCGGAATCTCCGGCGCTTCCCTCTCCCTCTTGCCGCGGCTGGCCGTAGAGGACGACACGTAGGGCGCCATTGCCACCGGGCAGGTCGGTTCCTTCAGGACTGCAAGCCAGCCTCATTCCGCATAGCCCTCGAACACTTCGAAGGTCTCTCTAAGGGCGTCCTGGACCACTTTGCTTATGCGGCCGCTCGTGAGGCTGCGTCCGGCATCGCGAAGCTTTCGGAACGCTGCCGCCACGTTCTGCTTGACGTACTCTCGGACTTCCTTGAGACGCGAGAGGGCAGTCACCGCGCTAGGCGCCTTCTCGACGATCGTCTTACCCACGTCGAGCTCGAAGCGCCGGAAGACGTCAATCGCAGTAAATCGTTCAATCGCAAAGGCACGCTGCTCCGGATCGAGATTCAAGAGATCCGCTTCCGGGAACCGGGTGAGAAGTTCGGACAACGCATCCCGGATTGCTGCTCGCTCCGCTTCGGCGTCTTGAGTACCATCGACTGGTCGGACAGCTTCGACGACGGCGTCCATCACCTCCTGTGCGTTACGGCCAGCGAGAAGCGCCGGATCGAGCGGGCTCCTTGGTGCAGCAGGCTCTCCCGCTGCAACGCGCGCTAACGCGCCGCCGAGTGCGCCGGCTGTTGCGGCGGTCCCGCCAAAGCGGCGCGTCGCGGTGGCCGATCCACCGTAACCGGTTCGGACATAGTGGCCGAGGCCGCGCCGCATGTCACGGCCATCACCCGATCTTGCGAAGTCACCCAACGCGCGACGCACGCCGAGGAATCGAGCAGGGGGCGCTACCGACGGCGGGGGAGGCGGTGCTGCTTGAGGTGCGGTCGGCTCAGCATCATCGGGCGCGTCAGTACCTGCGTCATCCTCAGCCTGCTCGCTGGCGGGCGCGTCCGGCGTCCACGAAGGGACCATGGGGACACCGCTGCCTGGACCCCCACTAGACTGCGACGTTCCCATTCTCTCTCTGCCTCTTGATGGCGGTCTTCACCGGCCGCGACACCTGCCCCCGATCCCAAATGTCAAAGACCCCCTTAGCCCAGGACTGGTCGCCGATCTTCGGGACGATGTTCGCTTGGATTTGCGCGGCGGGACGTTCGCCGAGAAAGGCGACCAACCTTGCACCTTGGGGCGGATCGGCTTCGGCTACGACGAGGCACGCTTCCAGAATGGCTGGCACGCCCCACTCTTGCTCCTGCCGGGCACGATCCAACAGTTTGTCCATTATGATGGTGGTTTCGGTCCGCGGCACCCGGAGGAGTCGAACCTTCAAGCTCGACGCCATTTCGGGGTGCTGGAGGAGCGCGATTAGAAGCTCGGCCGCCTCCGAGGAAAGCCGGTCCTCTGGTGTGATCAGCGGCGCATGCTCGCGGCTCACATACAGCGGGCCGCGCAGGTCGGTGTTTGCGAACACCGGCGGCAGCGTCAGCCATTCGGCGAAGAAGGGATCGTCGAACGGTGCTGGCAAGTTCTGATCCTGACCAGCGATGGCCTTCTCCTCCCATTCGGCGAGGAAGATGGGCTTGCCGGTGTCGCTGGCGCTCACTCGCGCCATTAGGTCGGCGAACGCCTTGGGATTTCCGAGCCGTTCGAATAGCAAGAGTTTGGCGAGAACGGCCTCGTCCACTCCGACCCCCTGCGCGTTTGAGATGGTCATACGGATAGCGAGGGCGTTCAGGAAGCGCTTGATCAGGCGAGGGTTGCCGAGGATGCCCGATGACGTTGTCATGAGGGGGGCCAGGCGGTCCGCCGTGTCGAAGCGACCGATCAGTTCGGCCGGCAAAGGATCATGCAGTGATTGGACGAACGCGCGATCAACGCGCTTGCCGACCCAAGTCTGCCGGAGTTGGGCGACGACCCCCTTGCGGATCTTCTCCTTCACGTCATCGTCGAGGTCGCTGTTTTCGACGAACAGCATCATCATGTACGCGCGCACTTCCTGGGTGCCGAGCGGCGGCACCCGGATCGGCACCTGAATCAGCTTGTCGAAATAGTTGGTGACCAGGAGATCGTCCGGTACGCCCTCGAAGTGCCGGCGAACGGCATGTTTAATCATGTCGTTGTCGGCGGCGATCACGAAGGCTGTGTTCTTCAGAAACAGGAACAGCCGGATCGCCTCAAGCGTCGAGATCGTCGTCTCGGGTAGGCAACGGTCGAGATCGTCGATCAGCACCACGAGAGTGACGCCGAGCTCTTCCAATGTCTCCTCGAAATTGTCACGGAGCGCTTGGATTTCCTTCGGCGGCGACGTCTCCTCTCTGGGTTTCAGCAGTCCGCTCGCGGTTTCGGCCACCTCGCCAGCTTTGCCTTTCGCCTCCTCGATCAGCTTGCCGTCGACGTTATCCGAAAAGAAGCGCTGGCCGAGACCCCAGATTTCCCCGATCAGTCCCGTCGGCGGCAGGCCCAGCGACATCGCGACCGCAGAGCCCGCGACGAGCTTGGCTGCACGCAGCCAGTTCACGCGCTTCACCAGCGCCTTGGCCTTGTCGATGGCTTTCTCGCGGGCCTCTGCTTCCTTCTCCAATTTGGCCGCGATCACGTCCATGAGCGCTGCGCGTGCATCGTCGTAACCCTGGTAGAGCCAGGCGTTGAACTCGACGAATACAAATTCTCGCTCGCCTTCCTTACGCGGCCGAGCCGCCAGCGATGCCTGTGTGAGCTTGATCATCGAAGACTTACCGATTCCCCAGGCCCCGGACACCCCGATCGAGATCGGTCGTCCCCGCGCCTGGACGACGATCTCCGCCACCGTGTCGGCAACGCCGGAGAAGTTCAGGAAGTCACGTTCCGTTTCGTTATCGGGCCACATCGGCTCGTTCATTCCTCCGCGTCGGCTCGGGCCGTTATCGAGTTTGAATTGGCCCTGGTTCTTGTTAGCCCAGCCTGGCTGCGTGAGATGGTATCAGTTCTTTAGACGAGCCAGTTCTCGACGTTCAGACCTCGAACGCGTTTGAACTCGTCGGTGTTCGCCGTCACGATCGTTGCGCCCGCCGCGTAGGCGTGCGCGGCGATCAGAAGGTCATTGCTGCCGATGAGCTTGCCTGCCGCCTCCAATTCGGAGCGGATACCGCCATACTCGGCGTCGGCCGGCATTTCAAAGGGGAGGACTGCGATCTCGCCTAGAATGTCCTCGACAGCCTTCAGCAGCCGCTTTGATCCGCTCTTGGAGCAGCCATAGCGCAGCTCTGCCGCAACGATGATGCTGGTGCAGATGTTGTCCTCGCCAACCTTCGCGATCCTCTGCGCCGCCTTGCCTTGAGGATTCTTGACGAGATCGGAAATGATGTTGGTGTCGAGCATGTAGCGCGTCACAGGACGCGCTCCGGGGCCGGCACGGGATCTTTGATCTCGGGAAGGTCCTCATCGAGGGGCTTCATGGACTTGAGCAACGCAACGAGGCCGCGCTTGCGCACCGGCTCGATCACGAGCCGTTCGCCATCGCGGTGCATGATCGCCTCATCGCCTGGCAGTTCGAATTCGACGGGGATACGAACCGCTTGGTTCTTTCCGTTCCGGAAAAGTCTGACGTGCCGGTGCTCGCCCATTGGGATCACCTCTAAGCATATGTCTAAGACATATGCCTCTCAATCGTCTGCGACAAGGACGAAAAACTGGGAACAAACATAGAACATACCTCAGCCCAGGATCGTTTCAAGCGGATATGAACACGCGCGCCGGCCATTTGAGTGTGCCCGAGCTTTGAGAGCGGATCGCCCGCCTCGAGGGCCACGCCGCCGCGCTAAGTCCGTGCTTCCGTTCGGAATCGCCGATCTCGACACTCGCCTTCCTAGCGGCGGCTGGGCACTCGGCGCCCTGCATGAGTTCGCGGGAGGCGCCAACGGTACGGTCGACGGCGCGGCCGCCGCGCTCTTTTAAGGCCGGGGTTGCAGGGCGGACAAAGGGCAAGGTGCTGTGGTGCATCACGCCGGCCAGACTTGTTCGCCCCGGCGCTGGCGCAGAGGACTTGAACTCACAACCACGCTATGGGGGGCGGATCGGCTTGATCTTCGACAGACTGCACAACTAAGTACGCATTCTTGTGCAGTTGATTTCAGCGCGCTTATCGCTGGGGCACGAAACACTGGCCGTTTGGAGGAAGAACTAATCCAAGGCAAAACTTCGAGGGTTGTCTCGCTGCTGAAGCCGCCAAGTGGTGGCCTGGGCTTGCTGAGGCTTACTTGGCATAAGGCTCCCCGCGTTGCGTTTGTCTATCGGGTATTGCTGCGCCGTCCCGTTTCAGCCACCGAGATGAAATTCGGGCGGAGCGATGTAGGTCTGGAAACCCTTGCGCTCGCTGAGACGGTTCTGCCAAGCCACAATGTTTGGCACATCGTGTCGTCCGCAATTAAGAACCTGCCAACGGCGAACAGCGGCACCCGCAGGAATGTCACCGATCGTGAATCGGTCGCCTGCGACGAAAGGCTGACGAGCAAGTTGGGCATTGAGCACTTCGAGCGGGCGAGAGATCTCGATGCAGGCTTCGTCGAGCTTGGCGGGATCGCGTTCGGACTCAGGCAAGCGTACCAATTCCATTACGAGAGTATGGAGGATCGGCTCCAATTTCTCATTTGTCCAACTCATCCACTGCAGCGCTCGAGCTAGGTGTTGAGGGTCGCCGCCAGAAAGCGCGTCGGGACCACGTTTCAATGCCAGCCACAGCAGGATCGCGTTCGAGTCCCATAGGATGAAGCCGTCGTCGTCGATGGTCGGTACCGTGCCGTTCGGGTTCATCGTGCGGTACGGTGGCGTGTCAACGATGCCGAAGGCCACACCGCCTTTGGACACATGCCCGTTCGGGCCCATCGTTGCGCTGGCAAGAGTCAGCTCGTGCGGGATGTCACATTCGGCCAGCCCCCACAGAACTCGTTGCGTGCATATAGACGTTGGGCGCCCCCACACCTTGATCATGTCTTTCCTCCTACCTGTTTCTTTCGCGGCTCGGCGCAAGCGACCAATGACGTCTGCAACCGCACTGTGCGCCCATCGTTGTCTTCCATCATGAGCTCAATCAGCGGGCAGATTTCGGTTGGCGCATAACGAATCCGCGGTGCCTGGCCAAGCCGTCCGCGCGCGTGTGCGCCCACGAGGTCATCGACGACCTCGAATGTTAGATTGACGCGCGGCAAGGGTTGCTCTGGAGAATTCACGAACGGCTCAGAATGAATTGGCAAAAACCCGGCAGGCTGGAAGCCATTCTAGGCGAGTCGGCGGAATTGCGCCGGGATCATGCTTGAAACCTATCGTCACGAACGCCACTGTGGGTTGCATTGGGGAGGGGGTGATTCGTGCCTATTGAGCGAGTCATTGTTCGCAATTACCGGGCCTTGCGTAACGTGGACGTCACATTCGGACCCGGCACCAACATCATCGTCGGCAATAACGAGACCGGAAAGTCGACGCTGCTCGAAGCGATCAATCTGGCGCTGAAGTGCCAGTTGGGGCGTAGGCCCGCCGCCTATGAGTTGCATCCGTTTTTGTTCAACGCCGACACGGTGGCCGAATTCATCTCCAGCCATCGGGCCAAGAAGCCGCAGCCGCCGCCGGAAATCCTGATCGAGCTCTATCTGAAGCAGGACAAGGTGCTTGCCGACCTGCAGGGCACAATCAACAGCCTGATGCTGGACCAGCCAGGCATCAGTCTCGCCATCCGGCTCAATGATAATTTTAAGGAAGAATATCGCGAATACGTCGCAGATTCCGATGCGCTCAATAGCATTCCGGTCGAATACTACGAAATCGTCTGGCAAAGTTTTGCTGCCCATCCGCTCGAACCCCGCGCGATTCCGCTCAAATCGGTTCTGATCGATCCTAGTTCGATCTCGAACACGAATGCGGCCAATCGATACGTTGTCGAGATCGTCAGGGACTATCTCGACAAGGCGCAAGCCGTCGATCTCGCGCTGTCGTATCGCAAGATGCGCGATGATTTCGTAAGCGACGAGAGAATTGCCGCTATCAACAAGGATCTGGCGTCCAAAACTGGCGTCGTTTCCGACAAAACGTTGTCGGTCGCGATGGACATGACATCGAAAGCAACCTGGGAATCCGGCGTCCTTCCGCACCTCGACAGCATTCCGCTGACGCTGGTGGGGAAGGGAGAGCAGAACGCCGTCAAGGTAAAGCTCGCGATGGAGGCGTCGGAGAAATGCGACATCTTTCTGATGGAGGAGCCGGAAAACCACCTATCCCACACCAATCTCAATCGCCTCATCAACAAGATCATCGAGAAGTCCAACGGGCGGCAGATCATCATCACCACCCACTCCAGCTTCGTCCTGAACAAGCTCGGCATCGACAACACCCTGATGTTCAACGGTAAGAATTCATTTCGCCTGAACGACCTACCGAAAACCACGGAGGCGTATTTTCGGAAACTGCCCGGATACGACACGCTGCGCATGATCTTGGCGGCCAAGACGCTGCTTGTGGAAGGCCCCTCCGACGAGCTCGTCGTCCAGAAGGCGTTTCTTCAGACTCACAAACGGCTGCCGATTGAGGCCGGCGTTGAGGTGATTTCGGTCAATTCGCTGGCGTTCAAGCGGTTTCTCGACAT
>JAFKKS010000540.1 GCA_017304555.1 Hyphomicrobiales bacterium | reverse complement strand
GGCGCTCGTGCTGCACCGGAAACTGCTGCGGCTCTGGAACGCGGTCTTTGCTGACAACCGCATCGCCACCGCCAAATACGCGCTGTCGCTGCAGGGCGTTCCGGTCGGCGTTTGCCGCCGCCCCACGGTCCCCGCGACCTCCGCGCAGCAGGCCGCCATACGCGACGCGATGGCCGATCTGACGGGAAAGAAGCTCGCGGCTTAACGGCGACCGTAGCGGCTTCACGCACGCCTCGAGCGGCGGCGGGCTGTGGCTTTTGTCCCGGCCCGCCGCGCGCACGTTGGGGCTTGGCGGTCAGCCGTGTCGGTCGTGCGGAAGCTGGCGGCCACGCACCTTCCTGTTGATGCGACAATGGGTGCACCCATTCGTCATGTTGCGCCTGCGCGGCCCGTATGTTAGCAACCCTTCGATTTTGGCGGGGCCGGGCTGCATTTCGGCTCCCCCCTCAGAAATTCCAATCATTCCAAGGGCTTGAGCAGCTCTCGCGGCTCGGGTGAATTCTTGGATATGACATCCAGGCACAGGGCGTAGACGACGTGGCAGCCGAAGACCCGATCGTTTCCGGAATGGCGGGCCGCTATGCGACCGCTTTGTTTGAACTGGCGCGCGATGAACGCTCGCTCGACGTGGTGAAGGCCGACCTCGACCGTTTCGAGGCGCTGGTCACGGAATCCGCCGATCTGCAGCGGCTGGTTCGCAGCCCCGTCTTTTCCTCCGACGAACAGCTTAAAGCGGTCACCGCGGTGCTTGCGCAGTCGGGCATCGGCGGCATCGCCGCCAATTTCGTTCGCCTGGCGGCGCAAAACCGGCGGCTGTTCGCCGTGCCGGACATGATCAAGGCGTTCCGCAAGCTGCTCGCGCGCCATCGCGGCGAGGTCTCGGCCGACATCACCGTCGCCGAGAAGTTGTCGGATGCGCATCTCGGCGCCCTGAAAGAGGCGCTTAAGGCAGTCACCGGCGGCAAGGATGTCGACCTCGATGTGAAGGTCGATCCGGCGATCATCGGCGGGCTTGTGGTCAAGCTCGGTTCCCGCATGGTCGATACGTCGCTTCGCACCAAGCTCAATGCAATCAAGTTCGCGATGAAAGAGGCCCGCTGATGGATATCCGCGCCGCTGAAATTTCGGCAATCCTGAAAGAGCAGATCAAGAATTTCGGCCAGGAAGCCGAAGTCACCGAAGTTGGCCAGGTGCTGTCCGTCGGTGACGGTATCGCCCGCGTCTACGGCCTCGACAACGTCCAGGCCGGCGAGATGGTCGAGTTCGAGAACGGCACGCGCGGCATGGCGCTGAACCTCGAAATCGACAACGTCGGTATCGTTATTTTCGGCGCCGACCGCGAGATCAAGGAAGGCCAGACGGTCAAGCGCACCCGCGCCATCGTGGACGTGCCGGTCGGCAAGGGCCTGCTCGGCCGCGTCGTCGACGCGCTCGGCAACCCGATCGACGGCAAGGGCCCGATCGACGCCACGGAGCGCAAGCGCGTGGACGTCAAGGCGCCGGGCATCATTCCGCGCAAGTC
>JAFKKS010000395.1 GCA_017304555.1 Hyphomicrobiales bacterium | reverse complement strand
GTCACAAGGGCGATCGATCCCCCTCAAAACCGACCCCAATATGCCACAACGTCCTGCGCTACGACAAGCCTAAAAGTTCAAGTGATTCAACGGTTAGGAGCGTGATCGAGCGTGATGGAAATAGGTTGAGTGGGATGGTTGTGCACGAGGATGATCGCCGTCGCCGAAAGCTCCAGCGCACGTTTGACGACTTCGCGCGGATAGACCGGCGTATGATCGACCGTGCCGACCTGCTGCACCTCGTCGGCGAGAAGCTGGTTGCGCTTGTCGAGAAAGAGGATGCGAAACTGTTCCTTCTCGGCGAAGCCTTGCGCGGTCCGGCAGTATTCGATCACCGAAGACCATGACGAGAGCGCCGGGCGCGCCTTGATCTGCCCGCGCGCGAAACGCTGCGCCGCCGCCTGGATGATCTTGATTTCGGCGACCGCCGCGTCGCCAAGCCCCTCCACCTCGGCAAGCCGCATCGCCGGCGCCGCCGCGACTTCAGCGAAAGAACCGAACCGCTGCAGAAGCGCTTTCGCCAGCGGCTTCACGTCGCGCCGCGGGATCGCGCGATACAGGACGAGTTCGAGCAATTCGTAGTCGGCGAGCGCATCCGCGCCGGCCGACAGGAAGCGTGCGCGCAACCGCTCGCGATGGCCGTGATAGTGCGGCGGCGCTTCCGCGAGGCCACGCGGCGCTTCGCCCTCATCTTCTTGCGTGGACATTGTCGCGCGCGCCCCGGACACAACGGGCGCGGCCGGAATGGCCGCCCTGCCATTCAATTTTAGATTTAGCGCCGGCGCAATACACCAGCCACGCCGGAGACGATGCTCAGGCGTGATATGGCGGCTTGTCGAGCCCCTTGGGCGAGGTCGTGAAGATCTCGACCCCGTCCGCCGTCACGCCGACGGTGTGCTCGAACTGCGCCGAAAGCGTGCGGTCGCGCGTCACCGCCGTCCACCCGTCGGAGAGCACCTTCACGTGCGGGCGGCCGAGATTGATCATCGGCTCGATCGTGAAGAACATCCCCGGCTTCAGCACCAGGCCCTCCGCCGGACGCCCGACATGCACGATGTTCGGCTCGTCGTGGAACAGCCGGCCGAGGCCATGGCCGCAGAAGTCGCGCACCACGCTCATCTGCTGCGGCTCGACGAAAGTCTGGATCGCCGCGCCAATGTCGCCGGTCGTGCCGCCGGGGCGCACGGCGGCGATGCCGCGCATCATCGCTTCATAGGTGACGTCGATCAGCCGCTCGGCGCGGCGCGGAATCTCGCCGACCGCATACATGCGGCTCGAATCGCCGTGCCAGCCGTCAAGGATCAGCGTGACGTCGATGTTGACGATGTCGCCTTCCTTCAGCGGCTTCTCATTGGGAATGCCGTGGCAGACGACGTGATTGATGGAGGTGCAGGTCGATTTGCGGTAGCCGCGATACATCAGCGTCGCGGGAAGCGCGTTGTGATCGCGCGCGAATTCGGCCACGAGCCGGTCGATCGTCTCGGTCGGCACGCCCGGCGCCACCTCGTCCACCAGCATGTCAAGGCATTCCGCGACAAGCCGCCCCGCCTTGCGCATGCCGGCGAAGGCTTCCGCGTCGTGCAGCTTGATCTGGCCGTTCTTGCGCAGTGGCGCCGCCACCGCATCAACATAAGTCATTCGCTTTTGCGGCTCCGCCGCACCCTACGCGGCCCCGCCGCTTGCTGACCGGCAATGTAGGCGGACGAAAGGCAGAAGCAAGCGCCGTGGTTGCAACCCACCAATCCTGACGCTCCCCTCATCCGGCGGAGGCCGCCACGATCGGCACCCGCCTATCCACGACGATCCCCTCCGTTGTTACCGCGCAGGTATAGGCCAGGGCCTCAACCCCGCGCACCCGCGCCGCTTCCAGAGAGGCCGCATAGGCGGGGTCGATATCGGCGGCGGGAGCGAAGCGCGTGGCCGAGCCGATCTGGATCAGAAACAGCACCACCGCGCGGGCGCCGGCATCCGCCATCGCCGCCAACTCCTGCATGTGGCGCGCCCCGCGCGCGGTGACGCTGTCGGGAAACTCCGCGAGGCCTGGCGTACGCATCAGATGCACGTTCTTGACTTCGAGATAGCAGACGGGACGGCCCACCCCTTCTAGGAGAAAGTCGACCCGCGAGTTCTCGCCGTAGCGCACTTCCCGGCGCAGCGACGGGTAGCCGGCGCATTCGGGGATGCGTTCAGCGAGCAACGCCTCATGCACCAGGCGGTTCGGATAGGCGGTATCGACGCCGACGCATTCGACGCCGCTACCGAAATCAACTTCCGCCAATTCCCAGGCGTAGGGAAGCTTCCGCTTCGGATCATCGGACTTAGAAAGCCAAACCCGCGTTCCAGGCGCGGCCAATCCCGTCATCGCGCCAGGATTGGCGACATGCGCGGTAATCTCTTCGCTTGACGGCAGGATGACGTCGGCGAGGAACCGCTTGTAGCGGCGCACAAGCGTCGCAGGGATCAGCGGCACGGCAAAACGCATGATGAACGTCGCGCTCGCGCCGCCTTGTGGTTACGCCGCGATCTGGCCGCCAAGCTCGTCGTCGATATGCGCGCGCACGATCTCGTCGAACGAATTCTCCGCCTGGAAACCGAGTTCCCGCGCGCGCCGCGCGTCGATGCGCTGCGCCCAGCCGTCGACGATGCGCATGATCATCGCGTCGGGTTCGCTGCGGATGCGCGCGGCCACCTGCGGCCCGGCGACGCGTCGCAGCGATTCGATCTGCTCGCCGACGGTCGCGGTCGTCCCCGGCATCGCGAGATTGACGCGCGGCCCAAGCTGCTCGCGCGTGAGCCCCGCGGCATGGATGAAGAAGCCGACCGCGGCGCGCGGCGACGCATGCGTGTGCCGCACCGTTTCCTTCACCGGCAGGATCGCCTCCTGGCCAGCAAGCGGCTCGCGGATGATCGAGGAGAAGAAGCCGGACGCCGCCTTGTTCGGCTTGCCCGGGCGCACGCAGATCGTCGGCAGGCGGATGCCGACGCCATCGAGGAAGCCCTTGCGCACATAGTCTGCGAGCAGCAATTCGCCGATCGCCTTCTGCGTGCCGTAGGAGGTGAGTGGCGTCAGGTTGAACTCGTCGGGAATCGAGAACGGGAACGGCGCGCCGTAAACCGCGATCGACGAGGCGAACACCATCTTCGGGTGGTAGCCGTCTCCGGTGCGGCGGATGGCCTCGAGCAGTCCGAGGCTCCCGAGAAGATTGATGCTGTAGCCCTTGTCGAATTCGAGCTCCGCCTCGCCCGACACGATGGCCGCGAGATGGAAGATCACGTCGGGACGCTCGGCGACGGCCTTCGCCGTCTCCTTGGTGTCGGAAAGGTCCGCCGCCCAGGCCTTGACCCGGCCCTTGAAGGCCGCCGGCCGCGTCGGCACGACCACGTCGACCAGGCTCATCTTCTTGATCTCGGCGCCGTTGAGTTCGCCGTCCTGCGCCAGCCGCTCCGTGAGCTTGCGCCCGATCATGCCCGCCGCGCCCGTAATGAGAATATGCACCGCTCGCCTCCGCTCTTCGCCGCTACCGGGCCCTTGACCCGGCTGTTCATCCCGATGACCTTCGTGGAAGATCGAGGCGCGGGTCAAGCCCGCGCGCTCAAGCCTCACCGGAGTTTACCCCTTGTCTCTCCCTGAATCATTCCGCGGCCGCTTGTCGCTGCCGGCTATCGCGGCGCCCATGTTCCTGGTTTCCGGCCCGGACCTCGTCGTTGAGACGTGCCGCGCCGGCCTCGTCGGGACGTTTCCTTCGCTTAATCAGCGCACCACCGATGAGTATGCCGCATGGCTCGATCGGGTGGGCGAGCGGCTGGCGAAGCACCCTGATGCCGCGCCGTTCGGAATCAACCTCATCGTCAACAAGAACAATGCCCGCGTCGGCGCCGACCTCGAGGCGACGGTGAAGCACAAGGTGCCGCTGGTCATCACTTCGCTCGGGGCGAACAAGGAAGTCGTCGACGCCGTGCATTCCTACGGCGGCATCGTGTTCCATGACGTCATCAACATGCGCCACGCGCGCAAGGCGGCGGAAGCGGGCGTCGACGGCTTGATCGCTGTGTGCGCCGGCGCCGGCGGGCATGCCGGGACGATGAGTCCGTTTGCGCTGGTGTCTGAGATTCGCGCGTTCTTCGACAAGACAGTGATCCTGTCCGGCGTGATTTCGACCGGCAATCAGATCGCCGCCGCGCAATTGATGGGCGCCGACCTGGCCTATATCGGCACGCGCTTCATCGCGACGCGCGAAAGCCTCGCCGACCAGCGCTTCAAGGAGATGATCGTCGCGTCGAAGGCCGCCGACATCCTCTACACGCCGGCGATCAGCGGTGTGCATGGCAACTTCCTCAAACCGAGCCTCGTCGCCGCCGGGCTCGATCCCGACAATCTTCCCGAGAAGCCCGCAGGCTATCACACCGGCGAAAAGCGCGCGTGGAAGGATGTCTGGTCCGCCGGTCACGGCGTCGGCACCATCGCGGATATTCCAAGCGTCGCGGAATTGTGCGCGCGGCTGAAGCAGGAATATGTGGAGGCGTGCGCGGGGTTGGCGAAGCAGACCGAGGGTGTCACCTCGCCCCGCTTGCGGGGAGAGGTCGGCGCCGTAGGCGCCGGGTGAGGGGGCGTTTCAGCACGATGGGCCGCAAAGAATGCCCCTCACCCCGACCCTCTCCCCGCAAGCGGGGGGAGGGGGAAATCAGAGCGCAAACCCACCATCCGCGAGGTGGATCTGCCCCGTCGTGTAGCTCGCCTCATCGGACGCGAGATAGACCGCGAGCCAGGCGATCTCCTGCGCGGTGCCGAGCCGCCCCATTGCTTGGCGGTCGATGAAATCCTGCCGCACCTTCTCGAGCGAGGCGCCGGACCGCTTTGCCTGATCCGCAATGCGCTGATCGAGCGACGGCGACTGGATGGTGCCGGGGCAGATCGCGTTGGCACGGATGCCCTGGCGGATATAGTCGATCGCGACCGACTTGGTGAGGCCGATGACCGCCGCCTTGGTCGCACCGTAAGCATAGCGGTTGAGCACGCCGCGCACCGAACCTGCGCCCGAGGCGATATTGACGATCGAGCCGCCGCCGTTCTTCAGCATCGCCGGTAGGAAGGCATGGATCGTGCGGAACATCGATTTGACGTTGAGATCGAAGGAGCGGTCCCAGTCCGCCTCATTGGTATCGAGCGCGGTGCCGTGATGCACCCAGCCCGCCGCATTGACGAGGACGTCGACGGGTGAGAACTCTTTTGCCAGCGCTTCGATCTCGGCCGTCGAAGTGGCGTCGAGCTTGCGCGCGGCCGCACCCTTGATCTCTTTCACCTTCGCTTCGTCGAGGTCGGTCGCGATCACCTTCGCGCCCTCCGAGACGAACGTCTCCGCGATGGCGCGGCCGATCCCGTTTCCTGCGGCCGTGATGAACGCGACCTTGCCCTGCAACCGTCCTGCCATGTGTGTTTCCTTGAAATGATGCGCAACTACCCGACCCGCCTCATCCTGAGGAGCATCGCGTAGCGATGCGTCTCGAAGGGAGGCGGCCAATGACCCGGCCATCCTTCGAGACGCGCTCTGCGAGCGCTCCTCAGGATGAGGCCGAAGGCTTCGTTACCTGCTTGTAACGCCTCAGCCAAGCTCCTTCGCCATATGCACGATGCTGCGTTCCGGCCGCACCTCGGTGCCCTGGATGACGTAGCCGTGCCGCTGATACCAGGCGATGTTCCCCTTCAGCGGCGCGCCGGTGTAGAGCGTCATCCGTGTGCGGCCGTGTGCGCGCGCACGCTCCTCGCTCGCCGCCAGCATCTGCCCGCCGAGGCCGCGCTGCCGCGCATTCGCGGCCGTCGCGATACTCCAGATCAGCAGACCGTCAGGCTCCAGCTCGAGGATTAGAACGCCGGCATAACCGTCGCCGTCGTCCGCCACCCAGACCTCGTAGTCCGCAAACACCTGCGCGTAATCGGCCAGCAGCGGCACCGACGGCACACCGAGAATCTCGTTATTCTTCGCGTAGGCCACGCGCTGAAACGCCGCGACCTTCTCCGCCTCGTCGGCGCGCGCGCGACGCAGCCCGTCGAGCGCGCTTTGCTTCTCCGATTCCGTCATGGCCGGGCATGTCCCGGCCATCCACGTCTTGTGTACGGCAATAAAGAAAAGACGTGGATGCCCGCAACAAGTGCGGGCATGACGATGGAGAGAAGGAGGCGCATTATCACGCTTTCACGCCCATCATGTCGGCAAGGCTCGCCTTCTGTCGCCCGCCGGCGTCGAAATTGTCAGGCGAGAGCCAGCGCTCGAACGCCGCACGGCGCGACGGCCACTCGCTGTCGAGCATCGAGAACCAGGCGGTGTCGCGATTGCGCCCCTTGACGATCATGTGTTGGCGGAAGACGCCCTCGAACGTGAAGCCGTAGCGGGCCGCCGCGCGGCGCGACGGCGCGTTGAGCGCGTTGCATTTCCATTCGTAGCGGCGATTGCCGAGCGTATCGAAGGCGTAGCGCGCCATGAGATACTGCGCCTCGGTCGCGAGCGGCGTACGCTGCAGCAGCGGGCTGTAGAGAATGTTGCCCGTTTCGATGACGCGAGGGAGCGGACGGATTTCCATCAGCGTCGTGATGCCGACGGCGCGCTCCTGCTTGTCGATGATGGCGTAGGCAAAGGGGTCTTCCGTCCCCGCATGCTTCTCGAGCCAGGCGTCAAAGGCGGCGCGGTTGGCGAACGGCCCATAGCCCATATAGGCCCACAGCGTCGCGTCATCCTTTACCGCGTTCCAGATATCGCCGCCATGCCGCGCGGGATTGAGGCGCTCCGTGCGTCCGAAGCGACCCTCGAGCACGACCGAACCCGGACGCGTCGCCGGCTTCACATCGACGAGTTTCCCGACCGCTTGACCGGTGACGGGATCGGGCTCGTGCGCAAGGTCCATCATCATCCTCGAAACAGTTTGTTGAGTGCGGCGGAAGGCGCCGCATCCTTGAAGCCGTCGAACGAACCTTCGTCGACAATCAGTTTTGCGGCGCGCATGAAGCCGCCCCAGGCCGCGCGCGCAAGCGAACCGCCGACGCTGATGCGCCGCACGCCGAGATCGGCAAGATGCTGGACCCGCAGCGGGTTGGGCTGCCCCATCAGCACGTTCACCGGCTTCGGCGCAACCGCCTTCACGACGGAGGAGATCTGCTCACTCATGGTCAGCCCAGGCGCATAGAGGCAATCCGCGCCGGCGTCGGAGTAGGCCTGCAGCCGCGCGATCATGCCGTCGAGATCCGGCACGCCGCGGATAAAACCTTCCGCGCGGCCGACAAGCAGAACGCCGCTGCCGGTCTGATCGATGGCAGCGCGCGCGGCCTTCATCCGCGCCACCGCAAGATCGATGTCGTAAAGCGGCTTCGCCGAATCTCCGGTCGAATCCTCGATCGAAAGGCCGGCGACGCCGGTCTCGACGCAGAGCTTCACGCTTTCCGCGACGCCTTCGGGATCATCGGCAAAGCCTCCCTCGAAGTCGGCATTTACCGGCAGATCGGTCGATTCGACGATCAGGCGGATATGCGCGAGCATCACGTCACGCGGCGTTCCGCCGTCGGCACAACCGACGGCCCAGGCGGCGCCGGCGCTTGTCGTCGCCAGTGCCTTGAAACCGAGGCCCTGCAGATATCGTGCGCTGCCGATGTCCCAAGGATTCGGGATCACGAAGCAGCCGCTCTCATGCAAGCGGCGGAACGTCTCGCGTTTTTCTGTGATGCTCGGCATGCCTGACTCCTTGCCTACGCTTTACACCGGCTGCAGGAACGAACGTTCCTCGCTGAAGATGAAGCGTCTTTCCTGCGCGAACTTGAAATTGGCGACGCCCTCCGCATCGCTCCTGATCCGGACGCGATACGCCTCGTAGGCCGTAAGGCTCTCGAACGTGACGAGGGCAAGTGCGATGTTGTTGGTGCTTTCATGCGGCAGGAAGTAACCGATGAAATCGCCGCCGCAGCGCGGCACGATCGTGCGCCAGCGCTGCGCATATTCGGCAAAAGCGTCCCGCTGGAAGGGGTCGATGACGTAACGAATGCAGAGGGTAACAGCCATGGTAATCTCCTTTGAACCAAGGCACGATCCTCCCGCATTTTCCGGCTGCGATGCTTCGTTGATGACCGTAACGTCGTCACGAACCATTTGCCGCCGCGGCGGCGCTGTCAACTCGCTTGCGTATGCCGGCCATGCAAAGTTTTGCTTCGCCGATCATATTCCTTGATGCGTGCAATTGTGCGCATTATGCCCGACACTCGTCGCCGGCACGGTGCGGCGCCAAGGAGTCGGACACGCTGCGGCGGCGACGCGTGCGCGCGACCTCGCTCGCAACCTCCATCATGTTTGGATCAGGAATGGCTCAAGACAAAAGTGCTGCTTTGAAGGAACTCACCCCGGCCGGAGCGCTGCGTGTCGGGGTCGCTGTCGGCCCCTCGCCTTCTCCGATGTGGGCGACGAAGGACGCAGCCGGCAAGCCGATCGGCGTCACTATCGATCTCGGGACGGCCTTCGCGAAGTCGCTCGGCGTGCCGGTTGAGATCGTCGTGCATGCGAGTTCCGGCGAGATCACCGAAGCCTTGGTCGCAGGCAAGCTCGATGTCGGCTTCATGCCGGTCGACGAGGAGCGCAAGCAGATGCTCGGCATCGGCACCAACTATGCGCTCGGCGAAAGCACTTATCTCGTCGCACCCGGCTCGAAGATCAAAAGCATCGCCGAGATCGATCAATCGGGCGTGCGCGTCCTCGGCGTCGAGAACACGACGACGATCCGCGCGGCACGCCGCACCCTCAAGCACGCGACGGTCATCGGCAACAAAGGCTCGCTCGGTATCGTGGAACTGATGCGCGACGGAAAGATCGATGCGGTTGCGCTCGGCCGCGACACGCTCGAGGACTTCGCCGCGGCGCTGCCCGGCGCGCGCGTGCTCGACGGGCATTTCTGGGCGGTCGGCTACGCGATCGCGGTGCAGAAGGGCAAGCCCGCCGCGCTCGCGGCCGCAACCGACTTCATCGAGCAGGCGAAGGTGGACGGGACGGTGCAACGCGCGTTCGATGCCGCGAAGCTGAAGGACCCGGTGTTGGCGCCGGCGGGGTCGCGGTCTTAAGCAAACCGGAAGAATGTCGTCATGGCCGGGCTTGTCCCGGCCATCCACGTCTTGCTTGCAGCCATAAAGAAAAGACGTGGATGCCCGCAACAAGTGCGGGCATGACGGCGTATTCCATAACCTCAATGATTATCCCGCGGCACGCCAGACTCCTGCGCGACGCGCTGGAACCTCACCGCGGGCTTGAGCACCATGCCGGCGCCAAGCTGATCGACCATCCCGCGCTGGATCTCCTGCCACGGTGTCTGGCTCGCCGGGATCGGGAAG
>JAFKKS010000394.1 GCA_017304555.1 Hyphomicrobiales bacterium | reverse complement strand
CCGACCCTCTCCCCGCGCGCGGGGAGAGGTAGCGCGCTTTCGCCAGCGGCATGCTTCGGCGCCAACGACCGAAGTCCTCAAGCGGCAGGCATTTCTGGTTAGACTCTGAAGATCGCGTTGGTCAGCGGACGGCGCGGAGGTCGTTGTGGGCGACAGTGCAAGCCGGATTGGCTGCGTTGCCCGGCGCCGAGCAATTGACGGCGCGCACGACCGTCGGGCCGGCGACATCGACCTTGCCGCTGTTGTGCGATGCGCTTTGCGCCAGGGCCACGATCACCGCGAGCGCGATCGCAGGCAGCGCCAAGAAGCGCGGCGAAAACAGCGATTTCAGCGAGAGAGTGAACATCGAGACGCTCCCTGCGGCTTCGTGCGCCGCTTAAGAGCCTTTATAGGGCCGGGAGGTTTCTCGCTAATGTCGTTGAATGTTTCGCGATTGTTTCTTCTAAAATTTGGTTAGCGAAAGGTTTGCAAATACCGCCACCGGGCGCCGCTCAACGCCTGCTCAATTTGGATAATCGATCACCAGTTCGGCGATGATCGGATCGGCGGCGCGGATATCCGGATTGTCGGACATGAAGTCGCCGGCGCTGCTGATTTTGCCGCGCGCTTCGCTCGGCGCCTGCGGGCCGAGGGTGAAACGCATGCCGAGGCGGCAACCGCCTGACAGTTTCTCCAGCTTGCCGTCGCTCCAATCGCGCGCGGCGCCGCGATAGTCGCTCGCGCCGAAACCGGCGAGGCGGAAGGCCTTGCCGTTCGTCTTTTCGACGGAGGTGAGCGTCTCGCCGATCTTGAAGCCGCGCGCGCGCCAGTTCGATTCTCCGGTGATGAAGATCTGCGCGGGATCTTTGCGTGCGGCTTCGTCGCGCCAGACGATCTCGACGCGGCGTGTGCGGTCGTTTGCGAACAGCACGGTCGCTTTGACCTTGCCGCCGCTGTTGTCGATGTCCTGGAAGGAGACGTTCTTCGCCCCGAAAGTCTGAACGAGCTTGGCGTGACTCGTGTTCTTCGCGAAGGGGCCGTCACAGCGGATGTTGAACGGCGCGGCGACCGCAGGGTTCGACTGTACGGGTTTCGGCCGTGCGGGTGTCGCCACATGCGGCGTGCTGCCGACGGAATCGTCGACCGTCGCGGAAACGGGCGGCGGAGAAGGCGGTGCACGTCGCGCGCGCCGCGAGCGTGGAGCGGGACTGGCGGGAAGATCCTCGGCGTCCGGCAGCGATTCCTCCTCCGGTTCCGCGACGCGTCGCGCCCGCGACACGCGCGCCGATGGCGGAGCGGGCGGAGGATACGCGCGCGCGCCGGGAGGATCGGGCCAGACCACCGCCGGCGGATCGGGCCATACGACGGCCGGCTGGCTGTAGGCCGCCGCCGGAATGATCACCGCGGACAACAGAAGCCCCGCACGAAGCGTGCCGCGTGCCATGAACGCATCCCCCACGATCTTCTTGTGCCCGGCGCCTCTCTTTGCGGAAGCGTCCCAAACTCTACTGGAGCGGGATGCGGGCGGAAAAACCGCTCCGCACTTTTCCTCATCCCGCTCTGGGCAAAGCATAGCGCGAATTCCGCTGGGGCGGCGCGTCTTTTGTCGGATTCGGTCGGGCGCGCGGATGTAAATATTAATAAGTATTCATCCGGCTGATGATCTGTTCATTGCTTCATTCAACTGACATTCATCAAGATTAAATCTGCGTCATTCATCGAACAGTCAGGCGTCTTGTGCATTATTGCTGCGACGGGATCAGTAATCCCCCCGTTCTAGAGGAGATTGAAATGAAGAAATTCGTTCTTGCTCTCGCCGCGCTTTCGACGCTGGCTTTTGCCGCTCCGTCATTCGTCGCCACCGCGAGCGCCGCGCCTGGCGCCAAGGTCGTGCGCGTCGATTCGGTCGGCCATCATCGCGGCCATGTGGTGAAGAAGGTTGTCGTGCGTCGTGGCCATCCGGGTTGGCGCGCGCACCGTCACGGCCGCAAGGTCGTCGTCGTCAAGCATCGCCGGCCGCACCATCACGGCAAGACGGTCGTCATCAAGCACCGCCGCTAATCGCAACGCGGCTTGTGACAAACGAACGGCCCCGCTTTTGGCGGGGCCGTTTGCGTGAGGGACGCCGGGGAGGGGAAGTCAGCGGTCGTTCGGGCGCGGCGCGCTGAGCGCGTGCTTCCACTGTCCCATCGTGTCGGTGATGGCCTTCACCGACGACATCGCCGCCTGGCTCACCTGCGCGTAGCCGGCGATCTCGCGCTGCACGCGCTCGCCTTCGCTCTGCAGGAAGTCGCGCACGATCTGCAGTTCCGCGATCAGGCTGTCGATCTCCTTGATCGAGGAGCCGGCGACCTGCTCGATCAGGAAGCTGACGTTCGGGTTGCTGCTGCTGCTGTTGATGCTGCTGCTGTTCAGGCTGCTGTCGTCGAACTCGAATTTGGACTTGCGGCTGCTGTCGCTTCTGCTGCTGATGCTGTCGCTTCTGCTGATGCTGTCGCGTCGCGACAATTCGCGGATCTCGCCCTCCACATGCGCAACGGTCGCAAGCGGATCGTCCGCCGACTTGCCAGTCTTCACGGGATTGATGGCATTCATGGGGTCGCTCCGTTTAGCTTGAACGGCCGCACGCCGCCGCACGGCTCGGCCTACTCCGAGCGATTTAATGCGCCGATTCCTTGACTATTCCTGGGCGGCGACGCGTGCGATTTAAGGCAATTCGAAATTATCAACGCTTTAATCGTCGGGCGCTCAATGGTTCGGGGCGATCCATTGCGTGTGTGATCACCTTGCGCATTAGGCTCGGCAGCGCTTCTCCGGGGAGCGCATGCAGTGCGACCCAGCGCATCGCCTCTGGCGCTGGCGTATCGGCAGGCGCGTCCATCAGGAAGACCGAAAGCTCCAGCGGAAAATGCGTGAACGTGTGCGTCACGACCCCGGCAATGCGCCGCCACTGGCTGGCGCGGCCGATAGGGGCTTCGTCGCGCGCGCGCCGCTCATCGAAGTCGTGACGCCATGCCGTCGTCGGCACCTCAGTCATGCCGCCGAGCAGTCCTTTGCTCGGACGTGAGCGCACAAGGAGAAAGCCGTCCCGGCGGCGCACGACGAAGGCGGCGCCACGGCGTAGGCGCCCTTCGCTCTTGGGCGTCTTTCGCGGGAAAAGTTCCGGGTCGCCGGCGCGGCGCGCGGCGCATGGCGCGCTCCACGGACATAGCGCGCAAGCCGGGCGCTTGGGCGTGCAGATCGTTGCGCCGAGATCCATCATCGCCTGCGCGAAATCACCGGCGCGTTTTGCCGGTGTGATCTGCGTTGCGAGGGCGCGAATGTGCGGCTTGGCGCTGGGAAGCGCCTCTTCGACGCGCGCCAGGCGCGCAATGACGCGTTCGATGTTGCCGTCGACCGGCGTTGTGCTGTGGCCGAAGGCGATGGCGGCGATCGCCGCGGCCGTGTACTCGCCGATGCCCGGGAGAGCGCGCAGGGCCTTCTCGTCCTCCGGGAACGTGCCGCCGTGGCGGTTCACGACCGTCTGCGCGCAGGCATGCAGGTTGCGCGCCCGCGCGTAATAACCGAGCCCGGCCCAGGCCTTGAGCACATCTTCCAGCGGCGCAGCCGCGAGATCGGAGACGGTCGGCCAGCGGTGGAGGAAGCGCTCGTAATAGGGCGCGACGGCTTTCACCGTCGTCTGCTGCAGCATGATCTCGGAGAGCCACACCCGATACGGATCGGCGGCGGTACCCGGTGCCGCGCGCCAGGGCAATTGACGGCGATGCCGGTCATACCAGGCGAGCAGAAGGGCAGGGTTGGGGGCCGGTACGTCCCATTCCGGCATCGGACGCGAAGAAGGGGGAGCCCCGTGTCGCGCTGTCGGAATGGTGCGGGTCGTCTTCGGCGGCGCGATGTCGCGGGCCGCATCCGCATCGCGGTGCTTTCTCGATGCCCGGCGCGCTGCTACGCTCATGCCGCAGCGATGACAGACGGACGCCGGATGGACAAGCGCGCCAAGACTTTTCCACGACCGCTGGCGGACCTCGTTGGTCCGGCCCTTGGCGATGTTTTCGCACGCCAAGGCTTTGCCGCGAGCGAACTCGTCACGCATTGGCCGGAAATCATCGGCGATGAGGTGGCGGCCTATGCCGAGCCGATCAAGCTGCAGTGGCCGCGCAGCGACGTCCCGCTGGAAGGCGAGGCAGCGACGTTGATCCTGCGGGTCGAGGGGCCGGCGGCGATCGAAGTCCAGCACCTGTCGGACGTGATCCTGGAGCGGGTCAATCGCTTCCTCGGCTGGCGGGCCGTGGGCCGACTCTCGTTGCGCCAGGCTCCGTTGACGAGGCGCCGTAAAGACGCGAAGCGCCGGCCCGTCGACCCGGCCAAGCAGGCGGCGGTCGCTGCCGGATTGATCGATATCGTGGATGACGGCCTGCGTACCGCGCTGGCGCGGCTCGGGGCCGTCGTCAAAGAAAATTGACCACTGCGTTGATGGGTCGCGGAAGCGGCGCCATTGCCAGTTTCTCGGTTTCGCGATAGCCACAGGGCCTGAATTTAGCGGGGTTTTGCCGTGAGCATGACGCGTCGGAAGTTCTTGGCAGCGGGCGCTGCCGTTACTGTGGCGGGTGCCTTTATGGCGGCTTTGCCTCAAAGCGATTTCATCTCGGCCGCCCTAGCTCAGGGGCCGTCCATCGACGAGTTGATGAAGCCTGGCGCCTTGCCCGACGAGGTGCAGGGCAAGGCCGACGCCCCCGTGACCATCGTCGAATACGCGTCGATGACCTGCAGCCACTGCGCCGCGTTCCACACCGGAACCTATGCCGCGATGAAGGCGCGTTATATCGACACCGGGAAGGTCCGCTACATCCTGCGTGAGTTCCCGCTCGATCCGTTGGCTGCGGGAGCTTTCATGCTCGCGCGCTGCGCCGGCGACGGCAAATACTACCCGATGGTCGATGCCCTGTTCACGAAGCAGAAGGACTGGGCGTTCGTCCAGAATCCCATTCCGAACCTGCTCAAGATCGCCAAGACGTTCGGCTTTACCGACCAGAGCTTCGAGCAATGCCTGTCGAACCAGAAGATGCTCGACGGCATTGAGGAAACGCGCCAGCGCGCCGCGCAGAAGCTCGGCGTCAATTCCACACCGACCTTCTTCATCAACGGCAAGGTGCATCGCGGCGCGATGACGATCGAGGAGCTGGAAAAGGAAATCCAGCCGTTCCTCAAGTCGTAGCGATTGCAAGGGATTTATGGACTGGCCCCGGCACATAGCTGCGCCGGGTGCCTATTGCGGCGGCTTTGTTTGTTCTTTTTGCGTTCGCACATGGCGCCGCTTAAGCGTGAATCACCCCTGTAAAACCTGGATTCGGCGTTGCTTCCGCCGAATGTCTTTGATTCATTCCGCCGCAATGAAGCGTCAAATCGAAACGATTCGCGCTGAGAGTGGCGTTTGGCTTGCGTGCGGGGACTTCCCCCGGACGATGTGTATGGCTGCGCCGAGCGAGGCCACGCCATGAAGCTGACGCGCCTGCGGCTGATCGGATTCAAGTCCTTCGTCGAACCGTCCGACGTGCATATCGAGCCTGGCCTGACCGGCGTGGTGGGGCCGAACGGCTGCGGCAAGTCGAACCTGGTTGAGGCGTTGCGCTGGGTGATGGGCGAATCATCCTACAAGGCGATGCGCGCCACCGACATGGAGCAGGTGATCTTCTCTGGTAGCGGCACGCGCCCGAGCCGCAACGCCGCCGAAGTGCAGCTCACCATCGACAATGCGGACCGCACCGCGCCGGCCGCGTTCAATGACAACGAGACCTTGGAGATATCGCGCCGTATCGAGCGTGAGCAGGGCTCGACCTATCGCATCAACGGCCGCGAAGTTCGCGCCCGCGACGTGCAGATCGTCTTTGCCGACGCTTCGACCGGTGCGCGCTCGCCGGCGCTGGTGCATCAGGGACGCATCGGCGAGATCATCGCCGCCAAGCCGGAAGCGCGCCGGCGTGTGCTCGAGGAGGCAGCCGGCGTTGCCGGTCTGCATGCGCGGCGGCATGAAGCGGAGCTGCGGCTCAAGGCGGCCGAGCATAATCTTGAGCGTCTGGAAGACGTGATCGGGCAGATCACGACCCAACTCGATACGCTCAAGCGCCAAGCCCGTCAGGCGGTACGCTACAAGGCCGTCGCGGCACAGGTGCGCAAAGCCGAAGCGACGCTGTTCCACCTTCGCTTTCTCGCAGCTCAGGTTGGGGTTGGGGAAGGCGAGCGCGCGCGCGACCTTGCCGTGCGTCTTGTGGCCGAGCGCACCGAGGCGCAGGCGGCGTCCGCCATCGCGCAGGCTGAGGCGTCGGCAGTTCTGCCGGGCCTTCGCGACGTCGAAGCCAAGGCGGCTGCCGCATTGCAGCGTCTGATCATCGCGCGCGAGACGCTGGATCGTGAGGAGACGCGGGCGCGCGAGCGTATGGCCGAACTCGACCGCCGCCTGACGCAGTTCGCCGACGATATCGCGCGCGAGCAGCGCCATGCCGCTGATGCGGAAGCTGCGCTCGCCAACCTCGCCGCCGAGCGCGATCTCATCGAGCAGGGAACGGCGACCGCCGCGGAACGCAGCGCCGAGGTTGCGGCTCGCGTCGCCGATGCTGAGACGACCGTCAAGGAAGCCGAGGCTGTCTTTACAGAGCGGACCGAAGCCTTGGCGCGGCTGGCGGCCCGCCGCGGCGAGTTGGAGCGCTCGCTGCGCGAAAGCAATGAGCGGCTGGAGCGGCTGCGGCGCGAGACTGAATCTGTCGACGGTGAGCGTGCGCGCCTCGAGCAGGAGGCGAGTGCCGGCCCCGACGTCCCCGCTTTGGCATCGGCGATGGAAGCGACGCAGGAAGCCGTGCTTGCGGCTGAGACGGCGGCGCGTGAGGCCGAAGCCAACCATGCCGCCGCCCGGCAGGCTTTCGAGGCTGCGCGCACGCCGTTTAGCGAAGCCGAGCGCAAGGTCACCGCGCTGGAGACGGAGCAGCGCACGCTGACCAAGCTGCTGCAGGCTGACACGACGCATATGTGGCCGCCGGCGCTCGATTTGCTGACGGTGGAGAAGGGTTACGAAGCGGCTCTCGGCGCGGCGTACGGCGACGACATCAATGCCCCAGTCGATCCGGCGGCACCCGAGCGTTGGGGTGGCGCCGCCATCGACCCGACCGATCCGGCGTTGCCTTCTGGCGCGACGCCGATTTCGCAATACGTCACGGCGCCGACGGAATTGGCGCGAAGCCTGGCGCAGATCGGCATTGTGGATCGCGCCGAAGGTCCGCGTCTCGCCGGTCTGCTGAAGACGGGCCAGCGCCTTGTCTCGCGCGAAGGCGATCTTTGGCGTTGGGACGGCTACTCGGCGGCGGCGCACGCGCCGACTGCTGCTGTCCGCCGCTTGGCGGAGAAGCGCCGTCTGGTCGAAGTCGGCGAGGCGCTTGAAGCTGCGAAAGCGGATCTCGAGGTCAAGCGTCAAGCCGTCGTCGATGCGGAAGCCGAAGCCGTGCAAGCCGCGGGCACCGAGATGCAATCGCGCGTCGATGCGCGCGAGCGTCAGCGAGCCGCCAACGCGGCGCGTGATGCGCACGCAGCGGCCGAGCGCGAACTCGCGCGGACCACGGCGCGCCTTTCGGCGCTTGCCGAAGCGAAAGCGCGGCTGACCGCTAGCCACGACGAAGCAAACGCTGCGAAAAGCGAAGCCGCGTTGGCGCTTGAGGGCCTCGCGTCAGTCACGCTTCTTGAAACCGAGTTGGCTGCGGCCCGCGCCGAACTGACGAACAAGCGCGCGTCGCTCGCGGAAGTTCGTACTGAGGCGCAGACGCTGGCACGCGAGGCCGAGCACGCGCAGCGGCGGTTGGTGGCCATTACGAACGAATCGACGGCGTGGGTGGAGCGTAAGGAAGGCGCGGCCTCGCAACTCGCGACGATCGAGGAACGTACCGCCGAAACGCGCCGCGAGCGCGATGAACTGTCGAGCGCGCCGGAAGCCTTCGTCGAGCGGCGTCAAGGATTGATCGGTGAAATCGAGGGCGCGCAAGGCGCGCGTCGCGAGGCTGCCGACCAGTTGACCGAGGCTGAGAATGCACTTGCCGCCGCCGATCAGGCGGCGCGCGCCGCGCTTGAGGCCATGGGAACGGCGCGCGAGGACTCCGCGCGGGCTGAAGAGCGTTTCGAAAGCGCCAAGCGGCGTCTCACCGAAATCGCGCATGAGATCATTGAAGTGCTCGAGGTCGAGCCGGCGCGGGTGCCGGCGCTCGCCGGGCTGGAGGAGGGCGAAGCTCTCCCGGACGTCGAGAAGGTCGAAGCCGATCTCGAGCGGTTGCGGCGCGAGCGCGAACGCCTCGGGGCGGTCAATCTGCGCGCTGAAGAGGAACTGCACGAGGTCGAAGCCCAGCACACGACGCTGACGGCCGAGCGCGACGATCTCATCGAGGCGATCAAGCGGCTGCGTCAGGGCATCCAGAGCCTGAACAAGGAAGCGCGCGAGCGCCTCTTGAATTCGTTTGAGATCGTGAACGGCCACTTCAAGCGCCTGTTCACGACGCTGTTCGGCGGCGGCGAGGCCGAACTCAAGCTGGTCGAAAGCGACGATCCGCTTGAAGCCGGTCTCGACATCCTCGCCAAGCCGCCCGGCAAGAAGCCGCAGTCTCTGTCGCTCCTTTCCGGCGGAGAGCAGGCGCTGACCGCGCTGGCGCTGATCTTCGCCGTGTTCCTCACCAACCCGGCGCCGATCTGCGTGCTGGACGAGGTCGACGCGCCGCTCGACGACCACAACGTCGAGCGCTTCTGCGATCTCCTCGACGAGATGGCACGCACGACAGAGACGCGCTTCGTCACGATCACGCACAATCCGATCACCATGGCGCGGATGAACCGCCTCTACGGCGTCACCATGGCGGAGCGCGGCGTGTCGCAACTCGTCTCGGTCGATCTCGAAGCGGCAGTGAAGCTGCGCGAAGCGTCGTAGGCTTGTTTATTTTCCCAGCCTCATCCTGAGGAGCCGTTTCGTGAGAAACGGCGTCTCGAAGGATGGTTGAAGAACGCGGCGCCATCCTTCGAGACGCCGCTGCGCGGCTCCTCAGGATGAGGGCGGAGATCAGCCGGACCTGTCCGTAGATCGACTACCCGCTGACGCGTTCGATCTGCGCACCGCAGGCCGAGAGCTTGTCCTCGAGCCGCTCGAAGCCACGGTCGAGATGATAGATGCGGTTGACGGTGGTCTCGCCTTCGGCGGCGAGCGCCGCAATCACCAGCGAAACCGAGGCGCGCAGATCGGTCGCCATCACCGGCGCGCCCTTGAGCCGGTCGATGCCTTCGATCGTCGCAGTGTCGCCTTCGAGATGGATGCGGGCGCCGAGCCGCGCCAGTTCCTGCACGTGCATGAAGCGGTTCT
>JAFKKS010000393.1:3320-12821 GCA_017304555.1 Hyphomicrobiales bacterium | reverse complement strand
GCGGCGCGTCCGGCGAAGCCGAGTCCGGCGGAGGGCGGCTACACCGCTCGCGACATCGAAGTCCTCGAAGGGCTGGAGCCGGTCCGGCGCCGGCCCGGCATGTATATCGGCGGCACCGACGAGAAGGCGCTGCATCACCTTTTTGCCGAAGTCATCGACAACTCCATGGACGAAGCGCTGGCCGGCCACGCCGACTGGATCGAGGTCGAGCTCGAGGCCGACGGCACGTTGATGGTGAACGACAACGGGCGCGGCATTCCGGTCGATCCGCATCCGAAGTTCCCGAAGAAGTCGGCGCTCGAAGTCATCATGTGCACGCTGCACGCCGGCGGCAAATTCGACTCCAAGGTTTACGAGACCTCCGGCGGTCTGCACGGCGTCGGCGTCTCCGTGGTCAACGCGCTGTCGCAGCGCCTCGAGGTCGAGGTCGCGCGCGAGCAAACGCTGTATCGCCAGGTTTTCGAGCGCGGCGTGCCGACGACCAAGCTCGAGAACCTCGGCCGCACGCCCAACCGGCGCGGCACCAAGATTCGTTTCAAGCCGGATCCGCAGATCTTCGGCGAGAAGGCGGCGTTCAAGCCCGGGCGTCTGTTCAAGATGGCGCGCTCGAAGGCGTACCTTTTCGGCGGCGTCAAAATTCGCTGGTCGTGTGCGCCTTCGCTGCTCGCCGGCGTCGAAGGCGTGCCGGAGAAGGAGACGTTCCACTTTGTCGGCGGGCTTAAGGATTATCTGCAGTCGGCGATGGACGGGCAGACGCTGGTGCACCCGGATATCTTCGCCGGCCGCATCGGCCGGCCGGGGACGCAGGGCGCCGTCGAATGGGCGGTTGCCTGGGTGGCGGATGCCGACGGCTTCATGTCCTCGTACTGCAACACGATCCCGACGCCCGACGGCGGCACGCATGAAGCGGGCGTGCGCGCGGCGCTTTTGCGCGGCCTGAAGGATCACGCCGAGCGCGTGGGGCACGGCAAGCGCGCGTCTTCCATCGTGAGCGAAGACATCATGGTCGGCGCCGGCGCGATGCTCTCGGTGTTCGTGCGCGAGCCGGAATTCCAGGGGCAGACGAAGGATCGTCTCGCGACCGTCGAAGCGCAACGTATCGTCGAACAGGCGATCCGCGATCCGTTCGATCATTGGCTTGCCGGGAATCCGGTGCAGGCGAACAAGTTGCTCGACTGGGTGGTGGAGCGCGCCGACGAGCGGCTGCGCCGCCGCCAGGAGAAGGAAGTCTCGCGCAAGAGCGCGGTGAAGAAGCTGCGTCTTCCCGGCAAGCTTGCCGACTGCACCAACACCGCTGCCGACGGCTCGGAACTGTTCATCGTCGAAGGCGATAGCGCCGGCGGGTCCGCCAAGCAGGCGCGCGACCGCGCGAGCCAGGCGGTGCTGCCGTTGCGCGGAAAAATCCTCAACGTCGCCTCGGCCGGCCGCGACAAGCTCGCGCAGAACCAACAGCTCTCCGACCTGATGCAGGCGCTCGGTTGCGGCACTGGCAGCCAGTATCGCGACGAGGACCTGCGCTACGGCCGTATCATCATCATGACGGACGCCGACGTTGACGGCGCGCACATCGCGTCGCTGCTCATTACGTTCTTCTACCGTCAGATGCCGAAGCTGATCGAGAACGGACACCTCTATCTCGCGGTGCCACCGCTTTATCGGCTGAGCCACGGCGGCAAGGTTTTCTACGCGCGTGATGAGGCGCACCGCGACCAGATCCTCAAGAAGGAATTCCACGCCAACGCCAAGGTCGAGATCGGACGCTTCAAAGGGCTGGGCGAGATGATGGCCTCGCAGCTCAAGGAAACGACGATGGACCGCAAGAAGCGCACGCTGCTGCAGGTCGCGCTTCTGACCGACGACCGCAAAGACACAGCCGACAGCGTCGAGCGGCTGATGGGGACGAAAGCGGAATCGCGTTTCGCCTTCATCCAGGAGCACGCCGAGTTCGCGCGCGAGGACTTGCTGGATGTGTAAAATTCAATCGGCGTCGGTGACCGTCCGCCGCGCGACGCTGTCGATCAGCCGCCGGCGCAAGTCTTCCGCAGCTTGGATGCGTGCCGCGGTCTCGCGCGCCGTCATCGTGTTCGAGCCGAAGACGACGATGCCGCCGAGCAGGGCGGCCGTCGCGCCGGCGAGCGAGCCGAGGCCGGAGAGCAGGCCGAAGATCATCGCCAGCAGCCAGAGCGCGCCGACGACCACGGAGAGCTTGCCGGCGAGGATGAATTTGCGGCAGCGCTCGAGAACGTCCGCCGCCGTTTCGATCTCCGCTTCCAGGCGCCGGATGGCTTCGTGCGGATCGCCGTCCATGAGCTGAAATTCAACGCTCATCGGCCGCGCTCTTGTTGTGAAGGGCGTCGAGCAAGGCAAGCGCTGCAGCGGTCGCATACGCCGCCGCGGCGAAGCGCGGCACCGCCGTGGTTCCGAAGGCGTCGGCGAGCGCGCCGGCAAGCGCCGGGCCGATCAGTTGCCCGATCCCCAGCGCGCTGGTGACGATGCTGAAGGCGCGCGGATATTCGCCGAGCGTCGATCGGTCGCGGGCGTAGGCGCTGATGATCGCCGGCGTCGCGGCGGTGCCGAGACCGATCAGCAGCGCGCCGCCGAACGCGGCTGCAGCGCTGGTGCCGGTGGCGACGCAGGCGCCGAGCGCCCCCGCGCCCGTCGCCGCCAGCAGCGCGAAATGTTTCAGCGCCGGAGCGCCCAAGACAAGGGTCGTCCATACCGCGCCGAACATCGTTGCCGTACCGAAGGCGATCCAGGCCGCCATGACGACGCCGGTCGGCGCATGTGCTGCCGCAAGTTGCGCGCCGACGAAAGTCGCGTAGGCGATATAGGCGACGCCGAATGCGAGATAGCTGAGCGTCAGGAAGATCCAGCGGCCGGTCATGGCGCGCCGGATGGCGAAGGCGTCGCTCAGGGCCGATGCGATCTGCGGTGCTGCGCGTGTTCCGCCCGGTGGGAAAAAAGCGGCAAGCGCCAGCGCGGTGAGCGCCGCCACGGCAAAGGCGACGCGCCAGCCGAGATGGGTGCCGAGAAGCCACGGCACCGCGAGGCCGCTCAGGACGGTCGCCGCGCCCATGCCGGACCAAACGACGGCGCTGACGAAGGGGCGTTGCGGCGCGGCCACTGCGGCGAAGGTCAGGACCAGGATGGCGACGATGGCGGCGCCGGCGCCGAGCCCGGTCGCCAGCCGGAAAAGCGCCAGCAGGTAATAGCCGGCCGTGGGCGTATTGGGCACGAGGGCGCAGCCCAGCGCCCCTGCGGCGACGAGGAGATGCGCATATTTCGCCATCGCCGGCATGCCGATCCGCCGCGCGAGGCTGGGGCCCGCCAGGGTTCCAATAAGATATCCGGCGAGGTGGATGGCGTTGAGTGTGCCGCCGGCGAAGTAATCGAGGCCGAGGTCGCGTCGCAGCGACGGCAACATCACACCATAAGTGAAGCGAGCCGCCCCGACATTGAGCGCAATCCCGACCGCGCCCCAGGCGATCAGGGGAACCGGGAGCCGCACCGGCCCTGCCGGCGGGGAAGCAACGGCCACGCTATGTTCCTTGACGGGCGCCCAACAGGGCCTGGACGCTATCGGCTGCGGCTTCTGGCGACAATGCGCGTTGTCGCCGAATCCCTGCCTTTTCATGCAGATGTGGGCGGCTTGCGGAATACCTGCTTTCGCCTTGCCACCCATGGTGCGCTGCGCTAAGCCTCGCGCGCCCAGTCCTTGGAACGAATCCGAACTGCCAGAGGACGAATTCTTGCGGCGGTGGGGTCACTTGGGCCTCGCCCGCGGGCTGGGATTTAACTGCGGGCGGGGGCTGGCAGAAACGGAGCGACGCGCATGAACGAGCTGCTGCAGGATTATCTGCCGCTCGTCATCTTTATCGGTGTGGCATTCGTGCTCAGCATCGGGCTCTTGGTCGTGCCCTTCTTGGTGGCGCACAAGAATCCCGATCCTGAAAAGCTTTCGGCCTACGAGTGCGGCTTCAACGCTTTCGACGACGCGCGCATGCAGTTCGACGTGCGCTTCTACCTGGTCGCAATCCTCTTCATCATTTTCGATCTCGAAGTGGCGTTCCTGTTCCCGTGGGCGATCACGTTCGGAAACCTCGGCGCCTTCGGTTTCTGGTCGATGATGGTGTTCCTTGCGGTGCTCACGATCGGGTTTATCTACGAGTGGAGAAAAGGGGCGCTCGAATGGGATTGAGCGCATGAACACGGTCGTCGCACCCGCGCCGCGCGGAATTCTCGACCCGAACACCGGCAAGCCGGTCGGTTCGGACGATCCGTTCTTCACCGGCCTCAACAACGAGCTTGGCGACAAGGGCTTCCTCGTCACCGCGACCGACGACCTCATCAACTGGGCGCGCACCGGCTCGCTGATGTGGATGACGTTCGGCCTCGCATGCTGCGCCGTCGAGATGATGCAAGTGTCGATGCCGCGCTACGACGTCGAGCGCTTCGGCTTCGCGCCGCGCGCCTCGCCGCGGCAGTCGGACGTGATGATCGTCGCCGGCACGCTGACCAACAAGATGGCGCCGGCGCTGCGCAAGGTCTACGACCAGATGCCGGAGCCGCGCTACGTCATCTCGATGGGAAGCTGCGCCAACGGCGGCGGTTACTATCACTACTCGTATTCGGTGGTGCGCGGCTGCGATCGCATCGTCCCGGTCGATGTCTATGTGCCGGGCTGTCCGCCGACCGCCGAGGCGCTGCTCTACGGCGTCCTGCTCTTGCAGCGGAAGATCCGCCGCACCGGCACGATCGAGCGGTGAGCGTGCGCCGATGCAGATGAACGATATTCCGTTCGGAACGACCGACTGGTCCACGGTCGAGGCGACGACCCACAACGGGGACGTCGGCGTCGCCACGTGGCGGACCCGCGAGTTCGGCGGCATCCGCGTCCGCATGGTCGAGTATTCCCCCGGCTACATCGCCAATCACTGGTGCCAGAAGGGCCACATTCTGTTCTGTTGCGAGGGCGAGTTGCACACCGACCTGAAGGACGGACGCAGCTTCACGCTCTCGCCCGGTATGAGCTATCAGGTCGCCGATGGGGCCGAGCCGCACCGGTCGCGCACCGAAAAGGGCGCGCGGCTGTTCATCGTGGATTGACGAGGCGCAATGAGCGAACGGTTGAACGAGCTTGGCAAAGCCGTCGCCGCCGGTCTTGGCGATGCGGTCACGGGCTTTGCCGTCGCGTATGATGAATTGACGATCCACGCCGATGCGCAGCGCATCATCGAGGTTGTCACTTTCCTGCGCGATGATCCGCGCTGCCAATTCGTCTGCTTCATCGACATCACGGCGGTCGACTGGCCGGCGCGTGAGAAGCGTTTCGACGTCGTCTACCATCTGCTCTCGCCAAAGCAGAACCAGCGCATCCGCGTGAAAACGCAGACCGACGAGGCGACACCGGTGCCCTCGATCATCAGCGTCTTTCCCGGCGCCGACTGGTTCGAGCGCGAGGCCTACGATCTTTACGGCGTGATCTTCACCGGTCACCCGGACATGCGCCGCATCCTCACCGATTACGGCTTCGAAGGGCATCCGCTGCGCAAGGACTTTCCGCTCACCGGCTTCGTCGAGGTGCGCTGGGACGACGACGTGAAGCGCGTGGTCTACGAGCCGGTGAGCCTGAACCAGGAATTCCGCAACTTCGACTTTCTCTCGCCGTGGGAGGGCCCGGCGTTTCCGCTTCCCGGCGACGAGAAGGCGGAGCAGAAGCCGTAAAAGCGAATAGCGAATAGTGAGTAGCGAATAGAAAAGGAGGCGCGAGATTGAGATCAAGTCATATCGTGATCTGAAAGTCTGGCAGGACGCGATGTCCGTGGCGGAGAGCACATACCGCCTGACGACGCGATTTCCCAAGGACGAGCTCTACGGTATGACCAGCCAAATTCGTCGTTCCGCCGTATCGATCGCGGCCAATATTGCCGAAGGGCATGGTCGCGAGAATAGTGGGTCTTTCGTCCAGTTCTTGCGCGTCGCGCAGGGCTCTTTGAAAGAACTAGAGACCCATCTCGTGTTGGCGGGTCGTGTGAATTTGGCGTCGACAAGCGACGTTGAGCCGATTCTGACGCAATGCGATGAACTCGGCAAAATGCTCCGGTCGTTGATCCGTTCAATTCAGCGCAGAAATGCAGATGGCTAGAAGCTTCGTTTTCTATTCGCTATTCGCTACTCACTATTCGCTGTTTCCAGCCGGAAACGTTGCATGACCGTCACCACCGACACCGCCGAACGCAAATTCACGATCAATTTCGGGCCGCAGCATCCGGCGGCGCACGGCGTGCTGCGCCTCGTGCTCGACCTCGACGGCGAGGTGGTCGAGCGCGTCGATCCGCATATCGGTCTTCTGCATCGCGGCACCGAGAAGCTGATCGAACACAAGACCTACCTGCAGGCGATCCCGTATTTCGACCGGCTCGACTACGTCGCGCCGATGAACCAGGAGCACGCCTTCTGCCTCGCGGCCGAGAAACTGCTCGGCATTCAGGTGCCAAGGCGCGCGCAATTGATCCGCGTTCTCTACTGCGAAATCGGCCGGCTGCTCTCGCACCTCCTCAATGTGACGACGCAGGCGATGGACGTCGGCGCGCTCACCCCGCCGCTATGGGGCTTCGAGGAGCGCGAGAAGCTGATGGTGTTCTACGAGCGCGCGTCGGGCTCGCGCATGCACGCGGCCTATTTCCGCGTCGGCGGCGTGCATCAGGATCTGCCGCCGAAGCTCATCGACGACATTTGGGATTTCTGCGATCCGTTCCTGAAGATCTGCGACGATCTCGACGAACTCGTGATGTACAACCGCATCTTCAAGCAGCGTAACGTCGACATCGGCTATGTGAGCCTCGAAGACGCCTGGAAGTGGGGCTTCTCCGGCGTCATGGTGCGCGGCTCGGGCGCTGCTTGGGATTTGCGCAAGGCGCAGCCCTACGAGTGTTACGCCGAGCTCGATTTCGATATTCCGATCGGCAAGAACGGCGACAATTACGACCGCCAGCTCATCCGCATGGAAGAGATGCGCCAATCGATCCGCATCATGAAGCAGTGCCTCGAGAAGCTGCGCTCCCCCGAAGGGCAGGGCCTCGTGATGGTCGACGACAACAAAGTCGTGCCTCCACGCCGCGGCGAGATGAAGCGCTCGATGGAAGCGCTGATCCATCACTTCAAGCTTTACACCGAGGGCTATCACGTCCCGCCGGGCGAGGTTTACGCCGCGGTCGAAGCACCGAAGGGCGAGTTCGGTGTCTACCTTGTCGCCGACGGCAGCAACAAGCCCTACAAGTGCAAGATCCGAGCGCCCGGCTTCGCGCATCTCTCCGCGATGGATTTCATGTGCCGTGGCCACATGCTGGCCGACGTTTCGGCCGTGCTCGGTTCGCTCGATATCGTGTTCGGTGAGGTCGACCGATGATGCGCCGATTCCCTCAGCCGTCATGGCCGGGCTTGTCCCGGCCATCCACGTCTTTCCTGTTTACGGGCAAAAAGACGTGGATGCCCGCAACGAGTGCGGGCATGACGAGTATGGTTGCAGAGGTGAACGCCTGATGTCCGTCCGTCGTCTCGCCGAAAAGCATCTGCAGCCCGAGAGCTTCGCGTTCACGCCGGAGAATGTCGCCTGGGCGAAGCAGCAGATCGCGAAATATCCGGAAGGACGGCAGGCAAGCGCCGTCATTCCATTGCTGATGCGCGCGCAAGAGCAGGGCGGCGGCTGGCTCTCGGAGCCGGCGATGCGCGTCGTCGGCGAGATGCTCGATATGCCGCCGATCCGCATCTACGAGGTCGCGACGTTTTATACGCAGTTCCAGTTGCAGCCGGTCGGGCGCAAGGCGCACATCCAGGTCTGCGGCACGACGCCTTGCATGCTCCGCGGCGCCGAGGCGCTGATCAAGGTCTGCAAGCACCGCATCAACGAACATCAGTTCCATCTGTCGGCGGACGGCGACTTCTCGTGGGAAGAGGTCGAGTGCGCTGGCGCTTGCGTGAACGCGCCGATGGTGCAGGTGGTGAAGGACGTCTACGAGGACCTGACGCCGGAAGCGCTGGAGAAGATCATCGACGCGCTCGCGCGCGGCGAGAAGCCGAAGACCGGGCCGCAGATCGGCCGCCGCTCCTCCGAGCCGGTGACGGGCGAGCGCACGCTGACCGATCCCGCGCTGTTCGACGGCTCGATGATCGGCAAGGGCGCGGGGCTTGCGGCCGCACGCGAGGCGATCGCTGCGCGTGCCGCCGCGGAGCAGACGCCGAAGCCGGCGGAACCAGCCGCCGCCGCGCCTTCCGGCAAGGCGAAGTCGGACTGAGGAACGGACCATGCTCGCCGATAAGGACCGCATCTTCACCAACATCCACGGCTTCCACGATTGGGGCCTTGAGGGCGCACGCAAGCGCGGCTCGTGGGACAATACTAAGACCATCCTGGAAGCCGGGCGCGATTGGATTGTCGATCAGATGAAGGCGTCCGGCCTGCGCGGCCGTGGCGGCGCCGGCTTCCCGACCGGCCTCAAGTGGTCGTTCATGCCGAAGAAGTCGGACGGGCGTCCGCATTATCTCGTCGTCAACGCCGACGAGTCGGAGCCGGGCACCTGCAAGGACCGCGAGATCATGCGGCACGATCCGCATCATCTCGTCGAAGGCTGCTTGATCGCTGGCTTCGCCATGGGTGCGCATGCCGCCTACATCTATGTGCGCGGCGAGTTCATCGTCGAGCGCGAGAACCTGCAGGCCGCCGTCGATCAAGCCTACGAGGCGAAGCTGATCGGCAAGAACAACGTCCACGGCTGGGACTTCGACATCTACGTCCATCACGGCGCCGGTGCGTACATCTGCGGCGAAGAGACGGCGCTGCTCGAAAGCCTCGAGGGCAAGAAGGGCCAGCCGCGCCTGAAGCCGCCGTTCCCGGCGAATGTCGGCCTCTATGGCTGCCCGACGACCGTCAACAACGTCGAGTCGATTGCTGTCGCGCCGACGATCCTGCGTCGCGGTGCGGCGTGGTTCGCCAGCATCGGCCGCCCCAACAATGTCGGCACCAAGCTGTTCGGCATTTCCGGGCATGTGAACACGCCCTGCATCGTCGAAGAGGCGATGAGCATTCCGTTCAAAGAGCTGATCGAGAAGCACGGCGGCGGTGTGCGCGGCGGCTGGGACAACCTGCTCGCCATCATTCCCGCTTCCGACTGCGGCGACCTCATCATGGATTTCGACGGCACCCGCGCGGTGAAGTCGAGCCTGGGCACCGCCGGCGTGCTGGTGATGGACAAGTCGACCGATGTCGTGAAGGCAATCGCGCGCATCTCTTACTTCTTCAAGCACGAGAGCTGCGGCCAGTGTACGCCGTGCCGTGAGGGGACGGGCTGGATGTGGCGCGTGCTCTCGCGCATGGCGGAAGGCCGCGCGCACAAGCGCGAGATCGACGTCCTGCTGGAAGTTACGACGCAGGTCGAAGGGCATACGATCTGCGCGCTGGGCGACGCCGCGGCATGGCCGATCCAGGGGCTGATCCGGCATTTC
>JAFKKS010000393.1:0-3298 GCA_017304555.1 Hyphomicrobiales bacterium | reverse complement strand
ATCCGGCATTTCCGCGGAGAGATCGAACGGCGCATCGACGCCTATGCGGCGAACCCGCACGATGAACCCGTGCTCGCGGCGGCGGAGTAGGCGGCATGACCAAACTCATCGTCGACGGTAAAGAGATCGAAGTCCCGGCGGAGTACACGCTGCTGCAGGCTTGCGAGGCAGCCGGCGCCGAGATTCCGCGCTTCTGCTTCCATGAGCGGCTCTCGATCGCCGGCAACTGCCGCATGTGCCTCGTCGAGCTCAAAGGCGCGCCGAAGCCGGTGGCAAGCTGCGCCTGGGGCGTGCGCGACTGCCGTCCAGGCCCGAACGGCAAGCCGCCGGAGGTGATCACGCGCTCGCCGATGGTGAAGAAGGCGCGCGAAGGCGTGATGGAGTTCCTGCTGATCAATCATCCGCTTGACTGCCCGATCTGCGACCAGGGCGGCGAGTGCGACCTGCAAGACCAGTCGATGGCCTACGGCACCGACTCGAGCCGCTTCAGCGAAAATAAGCGCGCGGTCGAGGACAAGTACATCGGCGTGCTCGTCAAGACGTCGATGAACCGCTGCATCCAGTGCACGCGCTGCGTCCGCTTTATCACCGAGGTCGCGGGTGTTCCCGAGCTCGGCGCCATCGGCCGCGGCGAGGACATGGAGATCACGACCTATCTTGAGGGGGCGATGACGTCGGAGCTGCAAAGCAACGTCGTCGACCTCTGCCCGGTGGGAGCCTTGACGTCGCGGCCCTACGCGTTCGTCGCGCGACCGTGGGAGCTCGGCAAGACCGAGTCGATCGACGTGATGGATGCGGTCGGTTCCGCCATTCGCGTCGATACGCGCGGCCGCGAGGTGATGCGTATCCTGCCGCGCGTCAACGACGCGGTGAACGAGGAGTGGATTTCCGACAAGACGCGCCACATCGTCGACGGCTTGCGCGTGCAGCGCCTCGACGTGCCGTATGTGCGCGAGGGCGGCCGGCTGCGCGAGGCGTCGTGGCAGGAGGCTTTCGCCGCCATCGCCGCCAAGGTGAAGGCGGCAAAGCCGGAGCGTCTCGGCGCTATCGTCGGCGACCTGGCGGCTTGCGAAGAGATTTTTGCGCTTAAGGATCTGATGGCGCGCCTCGGCACGAAAAGTATCGATTGCCGACAGGACGGCAGCGCCGCGCATCCGAAGAACGGCCGCGCGTCCTATATCGTCAATCCGACGATCGCGGGGATCGAGCAGGCGGACGCGCTGATCATCGTTGGCGCCAATCCGCGCATGGAAGCCTCGCTTGTCAACGCGCGTATCCGTAAGCGCTGGCGCAGCGGCAATTTCCCGATCGGCCTGATCGGCGAGCGCGTCGATCTCACCTATCCGTACCAGCATCTGGGAGCCGGACCGGAGAGCGTGGCGCAAGCCGCGTCGGGTGAATTCGGCGAGGCGTTGAAGAAGGCCGAGCGGCCGATGGTGCTCTTGGGCGCCGGCGCGACGGCGCGCCCGGACGGTGCGGCGGTTGCCGCGGCGGCGGCGAAGCTCGCGCAGGACATCGGCGCGGTGAAGGACGGCTGGAACGGTTTCGCGATGCTGCAAAATGCAGCGTCGCGTGTCGGCGCGCTCGATCTCGGCGCCGTGCCGGGCGAGGGTGGCCTGACGGCCGGCGATATGGCGACGGCCGGCGCGCTCGACGCCCTCTTCCTCCTCGGCGCCGACGAGATCGCGGTCGAACCGGGCGCATTCGTCGTCTACATCGGCACGCATGGCGACCGCGGCGCGCATCGCGCCGACGTCATCTTGCCGGGTGCCGCCTACACCGAGAAGTCCGGCATCTTCGTCAACACGGAAGGCCGTGTGCAGATGGCGGCGCGCGCCGCGTTCCCGCCGGGCGATGCCCGCGAGGACTGGGCGATCCTGCGTGCGCTGTCCGACGTCCTCGGCCACAAGCTGCCTTACGACTCGATGACGGCGCTGCGCCACGCGATGTTCGACGCCGCGCCGCATCTGGCGCGGGTCGATCAGATCGAGGCCGGCGCGCCGGGCGATATCGCCAAGCTCGCAAGCGCGGGCGGCACGCCGGACAAGGCGCCGTTCGCTGCGGCGGTCGCGGATTTCTACCTGACCAACCCGATCGCGCGAGCGTCCGCGATCATGGCGGAATGCTCGGCACTGGCGCGCGGCACGCCGATGGCGACGGCGGCGGAGTAAGGGCGCATGGCCGAGTTCTGGAATACGCTCCTCCCCATCCTGATCATCGTCGGTCAGAGCCTGCTGCTGCTGGTGCTGCTGCTGGTGTCGATCGCCTATGTGCTGCTGGCCGATCGCAAAATCTGGGCCGCCGTCCAGTTGCGGCGAGGCCCGAACGTCGTCGGCCCATGGGGATTGTTCCAGTCCTTCGCCGATCTCTTGAAGTTCGTGCTCAAGGAGCCAGTGATCCCCTCGGGGGCCAACAAGGGCGTGTTCCTTCTCGCGCCGCTTGTAACCTGTCTGCTCGCGCTCGCGGGCTGGGCGGTCATTCCGGTGAGCGCTGGATGGGTGATTTCCGACATCAATGTCGGCATCCTCTACATCTTCGCGATCTCCTCGCTCGGCGTGTACGGCATCATCATGGCCGGTTGGGCGTCGAACTCGAAGTATCCGTTCCTCGCGGCGCTGCGCTCGGCGGCACAAATGGTGTCCTACGAAGTCTCCATTGGCTTCGTCATCATCACCGTGTTGATGTGCGCCGGCTCGCTCAACCTCAGCGCCATTGTCGAGGCGCAGAACGGCCGCTTCGGGCTGCTCAACTGGTACTGGCTGCCGCTGTTCCCGATGTTCGTCGTCTTCTACGTGTCGGCGCTGGCGGAGACCAACCGCCCGCCGTTCGATCTGGTCGAGGCGGAATCGGAACTCGTTGCCGGCTTCATGGTCGAATACGGCTCGACGCCGTACATGATGTTCATGCTCGGCGAGTACGTGGCGATTGCCACGATGTGCGCCATGGGCACGATCCTGTTCATGGGCGGATGGCTGTCGCCGCTGCCGTTCCCGCCCTTCACCTGGGTTCCGGGCATCGTCTGGTTCCTGCTGAAGGCGCTGTTCTTCTTCTTCCTGATCGCCATGGCGAAGGCAATCGTTCCTCGCTACCGCTACGACCAACTCATGCGCTTGGGTTGGAAGGTGTTCCTGCCGCTCTCGATCGCGATGGTCGTGATCGTGGCCGGCGTTCTGCAGTTCTCCGGTCTGGCGCCGAAATGAGCGGGCGTAAGCATATTTCGTCATGCCCGGCTTTATGCCGGGCATCCACGCCTTCCTTGTATGCAGCAAGCAAGACGTGGATGGCCGGGACAAGCCCG
>JAFKKS010000244.1 GCA_017304555.1 Hyphomicrobiales bacterium | reverse complement strand
TGCCCTGGTACGTGTCGACGCTGCTACTCTCGCAGCCGCTGCATTTCGGCGACTACGGCGGCATGCCGCTGAAGATCATCTGGGCGCTGCTCGACCTGTTGACGATCGTGATCCTGATCACCGGCCTTTACCTCTGGTACGTGCGGCGGCGACGTCCGGTGAGCATCGCGACACGCTTGCCCCTCCAAGTTCCGGCCGAATGATGCAAACAAAAACGATAAAGGCCTCACTCGGCCAAATTTTCGCTTGGCCGATCGTCCTCGCGGCCTTGAGCGGATTGGGTCTCGTTTCCGCTCTGCTCGGTGACGACATCTGGGACTGGCTCTCGTGGCTTGCTCTCGCGACACCGGTCGTCGTCATCGTCTGGTTCTGGGCGATACGAGCGCGCGCACGCCGACGCGCATACGGCGACGTCCGTCTGTCGACATCGTGAAAGGTAGCCTGCCATGAAGAAGAGTCACCGATCGATCGCGGCCGTCATCATGACATTGGCGCTCTGCCAGGGGCCGTCGGTGCAGGCGCAAACACCGCCAAGCACGCTCGGCACGGCGCAAGGCGCACCGCAGCCCGCCAATACGACACCGGCAACACCTGCGCCAACGGCTTCAGAGCCTTCCGCAACGTCGGCGCCTGCAACTCCACCGCCAGCCGACTCCGCGGCTACGCCAGTGGATCCTTCCGGCACGTCTGACACTCTTACGCAGGAAGCCCCCGTCGTCGGCGAAGCATCGTTGCCGCGCGACCTTTCGCCGATCGGAATGTTTTTGGCGGCAGACTGGATCGTCAAGACCGTCATGATCGGGCTGGCCTTCGCATCCGTCGTGACGTGGTCGGTGTGGCTGGCGAAGCTGATCGAGCTGTTTTCCGCGCGCCGTCAAACGCAACGCGACCTCGTCATCTTGGCGAAGGTGAAGACGCTCGCCGATGCGGCCGAAGCTTTGCGCAACTCGAAGAGCGACGTTGCGAAGCTTGCGCGCGCGGCATTGCTCGAGGTCGGACTTTCCGGCGGCGCCATGGCGCCCGAGGGCGTGAAGGAGCGCGTCGCCTCGCGCTTTCAGCGCATCGAGGCAGCGGCAGGACGGCGCATGACACGCGGCACCAGCATCCTCGCGACCATCGGCGCGACCGGCCCCTTCGTCGGTCTGTTCGGCACCGTCTGGGGAATCATGAACAGCTTCATCGGCATCTCGAAGGCGCAGACGACGAACCTCGCCGTCGTCGCGCCGGGCATTGCCGAGGCGCTGCTTGCGACCGCGCTCGGCCTGGTCGCCGCCATTCCCGCGGTCGTCATCTACAACATGTTCGCGCGCTGGATTGCCGGCTATCGCGCGACACTCGGCGACGGCTCCGCCGAACTCCTCCGGCATGTCAGTCGCGATCTCGACCGCGGCCACATCGGTGTCGACGCCGGCGGCCGGCCGGTCTATCGCGCCGCGGAGTGACGCGTGGCCATCACACTCAAGGAAAGCAACGACGACGATCTCGATCAGGTCCACGAGATCAACGTCACGCCGTTCATCGACGTCATCCTGGTGCTGCTGATCATCTTCATGATCGCGGCG
>JAFKKS010000392.1 GCA_017304555.1 Hyphomicrobiales bacterium | reverse complement strand
GCCACGGGCAAGCTCTTTCTTCTCGATGCTGCCGGCGAGGTGCGACCTCTAGCCGACATCGAGACCGAGGCCATACGCTTCGCCATCGCGCATTATCGCGGGCAGATGTCGGAGGTCGCGCGCAAGCTTCGTATCGGCCGATCAACGCTTTATCGGAAGCTGGAGAGTCTTGGACTGGCGTCCGAGGAGAACGACGGCGAGAACGTGTCGGTCCGGTGACACACGGATCAAATCTCAGCTAGGGGACGGCCCGCGGCCTGGGCAATTGACGATTCAATTAGTAGTTTGACGCAATACGGACGCGACAATCGTCATTGGCGCCTCGCGGCGCGGACGACGAGAAGGAGGAGCATTGATGCGCGGTTCTCGGCTCACCGGCTCTTGGCGCGACGGCGTTGCAGTCGGCACGTTGGCTCTGGTTTTGGCCATCGCTTCCGGATTGCCGGCGTCGGCCATGGACGAAAAGGCCATCGAGGCCGCAATTCCCGTCCCTGACGCAGCGAACGTGCCACCCCCGACCGCCGCGGATGTCGGCGCACCGGCTGCCGCGAGCACGCCGGCAGCGCCCCCCGCTGCCGCCGCGAGCGCGCCGGCTGCTGTGCCGGCAACGACAGCCAGCACCGGTCAGCCGGAAAAGCCCGCCGCATTCACGCCGGCCTCCGCGGCTAGCAAGAAGATCGACCCGGCGGACATCGCCAACGCCATTCCCATGCCGGAATCGGCCGACGTGCCGCCGCCCACCGTCAAGGACCTCGGCGCGATGCCGCTTGGCCGCATGGCCGAGGCCGACGAGCCGATCGGAGAGCAGCTGCGCGACGCGCTCACTGAGCGCAGCGCCGAGAAGCGGTTTGCCTTGAAATCGGAGCGGACCGCCGTGGACGCCTTCTACAAGGCCCGCGGCTACGTTCCGGTCTGGATTGAAAACGGCGCTCCGACCGCGCGGATGAAGGCGGCAATTGCCCGCTTGCACGCCGCGGATGCCGACGGGCTGGACCCGAAGGACTATCCGACACCCGACCTCAAGGATGCGACCACGCCCGAGGCGCTGGCCGACGCGGAACTCAAGCTGACGCAATCGCTGCTGACCTTCGCGCGTCAGGCCGAAGGCGGTCAGGTCGCCCCGTCCCGCATCAGCACCAACATCGAGTTCTCACCCCCGACGCCCGATCCGGCACGCGTCCTCAAGACGCTCGCCGAAACGCAAGACGTGGCCAAGACCCTCGATGGCTACAATCCGCCGCACGCCGGCTTCCGTGCCTTGAAGGCAAAGCTCGCCGAATTGCGCGGCCGCAGCGGCAACGAGCCTAAAGTGGTGCAGATTCCGGCGGGCCGCACGCTCTCGCCCGGCGGCAAGGATGAGCGGGTCAGCGCCCTGCGCGAACGGCTCGGCGTACCGGCAGGCGACGACGACACCTACGACGACGCGCTCGTCGAAGCCGTCAGGGCCTTCCAGAAGTCGAAAGGCCTGCGCCCCGACGGCATCGTCGGTGGAAACACCGTCGCCGCGATGAATGGTCGCTCCGCCAGCCACCAGGCCGATGTGATCGTCTCGAACATGGAGCGCTGGCGCTGGCTGCCGCGCGACCTCGGTAAGTCCTACGTGATGGTCAACATCCCGGACTTCACGCTGAAGCTGATGCACAACGGCACCGCGATGTATAAGACGAAGATCGTCGTCGGCAAGCCGGGAACGCCGAGCCCGAGCTTCTCCGCCAAGATCGAAACGATCCAGGTGAACCCCACTTGGCACGTGCCGCAGTCGATCATCTACAACGAATATCTGCCGGCCCTGCAGCAGGATCCGAGCGTGCTCACCCGCATGGGCCTGGTCATGGAACGCGCCCGTGACGGCAGCATTTCGATCCGCCAGCCGCCGGGCGAGCGCAACGCGCTCGGCCGCATCAAGTTCAATTTCCCCAACCGCTACCAGGTTTACCTGCACGACACCCCGGACAAGAGCCTGTTCGGGCATGCGCGGCGCGCTTACAGCCACGGATGCATGCGCGTGCAGAACCCAACGCAGTTCGGCGAGGCCCTGCTTGCGATCGGCGGTCAGCCGTCCGAGCAATTCTCGGCGCAGAAGCTGCAAGGCATGTTCGGCTCGAGCGAGCGCTGGCTGAAGATGAGAGCCAGCATTCCGGTGCATCTGGTGTACTTCAACGCTTTTGTCGACGAAGCCGGGCATCTTGTCGTACGCGACGACATCTACGGCTACGACAAACGGGTGCAGATCGCGCTCCGCGGCGACAAGCTCCCGGCCATTGCGGAACGTTCGCAGGTCGTGAAGCCGCAGCGCGCGGCGAGCAACGTGCCACGTGGCCGCTATGATTCGCGGGCGCGCATGGATCCGCGCTCGCCGTACTCCGCCGATCCGCGCGTACGTTACGACAATCGAATTCCGGAGCAGCGCAGCTTCTTCCCGTTCCCCTTCTTCCAGTAAATCTGGGGGGACAACAGATCGCAAGACGGGCGCCAAGGGCGCCCGTCTTCGTTACAGTACATAAACCATGGAAACTTGACGGTATCTAAAAACCGCCTTACGTCAACGGAAGGCACTATTCCGCCACACTCTCTGTCTAGCCATTCATGCATGGGAGGGGACGGCGCTAAGTCCGCGTTAACCGTTCCCGACAACACTGGGTCTACGCCACGCTCCGGCGGCTTCCGCAGCCACCGATCGCATTTGTCGAGTAACGACTAACGGAAGCCCCTCGTGCCGTTGAATATCGCGCGCCAAACCCTTCTTTGCAAAAGAACAACGCGCGCGGCACGTCGCCTCGGTCTGGCCTCTCTCGTTCTTGTCTGCGGCACGAACGGCCTGCAAACCGCGATCGCCAACGGCGACACGCGGACCCTGACCATCCATCACAGCCATACCAACGAAGATATCGTCGTAACGTTCAAACGGAACGGCCGCTATGACGAAGCGGGATTGGCTAGGCTTAACCATTTCTTGCGCGATTGGCGCAATCAGCGCGAAACCAAGATGGACCCGCGCCTTTTCGACGTCGTCTGGGAGGTCTACCAGGACGTCGGCGGCAAGGCGCCGATCCAGATCATTTCCGCTTACCGTTCGCCCGAAACGAACTCGATGCTCCGCCGGCGCAGCCGCGGCGTCGCCAAGTCCAGCCAGCACATGCTCGGCAAGGCGATGGACTTCAACATTCCGGGCGTGTCGCTCGAGAAGATCCGCGTTGCGGGCTTGCGCCTGCAGCGCGGCGGCGTCGGCTACTACCCGACGTCCGGCTCGCCCTTCGTGCATCTCGATGTTGGCAACGTGCGTCACTGGCCGCGCATGACGCATGACCAACTTGTCCGCGTCTTCCCGAACGGCCGCACCGTGCATGTGCCGTCTGACGGGCGGCCGCTGTCGGGTTATTCGCTGGCGCTGGCGGATATTCAGCGGCGCGGCAGCAGCCCGAACGCGATGTCGCTCGCGGCGGCCCACAATGCTGGTATCGCGACTGGTGGCAAACCGGTCCGCAACTTCTTCGCCAAGCTTTTCAGCAAGGGTGGCCAGGACGACGACGAAGAGACGTCGGCGGCGCCGGAGACCACTCCGCGCGTGAAGGCCGTGGCTGAAGCCGAAACGACGAAGCCGGTACAGGTGGCGGCGGCTATTCCGCTCCCCCGTGTTCGCCCTGCGGCGCTGGTTGAGACACCCAAGCCGGCCAACTCGTTCACCGTTGCGTCTGCGGCCTCGGTTCCCGTCTCCATGCCAGCATCCGCCGGCGCGGCGGATGGCGCGTCTGCGGCTGATGTCGTGCGTTCCCGTGGCCTGTGGACGGCAGCGGCGCAGGCGAACGCCGAGGCACCACCCCGGGCAGTTCCGGCGCACACCGGATCGCGCGAACAGCGCATGGTTTGGACCGTCGGCCCGCAGGGACGTCCTGTCGGCAGCCCGACGCCTGTGCCACGCCGCCGCCCGAACACCGTAACCGTTGCATCGGCCGACATGACGGCGAGCATGCCGCCCTGGCCGGTCGGGCCCGGACGTGATGACAATCTGCCGTCGTCGCTGCTGTCTTATGGTTCGATCGAGAACGCGCCGGGCTTCGTGACGGCGACGCGTCCCACGACCGCCGCGGCCCCGATGGGCAATCTGCGCCAGCGCGCTGCGACGCCGCCGCGCAACACCACGATCCTCGCCCGCACGCCGGCCGCGCCCAAGCACGCCGCGACGCCGGCGCCCACCGCCACGCCACGTCCGCTCGTCACCGCCCGCCTCGGTGGCAATCCCTGGCTGCGCGGCATGATCCTGTCGCCCAGCATCCAGGACGACATGGATGTGAAGAGCCTCGGCCGCGGCGACCCGCGCCAACTCGTCACCTACATGCTCAAGCCGACCAAAACGCTGGCGATGAGCTTCAGCGACGAGGTGGAACTCGAGGCCGACGCCGACCGCTTCAGCGGCAGCGCCGTGACCTTCCTGCCCACCATCACGTTCGGTACGCTGACAGCGCAGTTGCGCTAGACAGGACGCCGCCGGCTTGATCCGTCATGCCCGCGCCTGTCGCGGGCATCCACGTCTTTCTTGTTTCTTGCCAAGTCCGACAAACAAGACGTGGATGGCCGGGACGAGCCCGGCCATGACGAAGAGACAAATCAATCCGAATGAATCGGACTTAAGGCCGCCCCTTAGAGGGTCCGGCGCCGCGACGAGTCCCGATCAAGTCCCGAGACGACGCACGACGGCCCGGCGTCCCGCTCAGATCATTCCCAGCGCCTGCAGATACACGTCGAGGATCGCTTCCTGCTCCTTGCGCTCGTCGGTATCCTGCTTACGCATGCGCACGATCGTGCGCAGCGCCTTCACGTCGAAGCCGTTGCCCTTCGCTTCGGCGTAGACGTCCTTGATGTCGTCGGCGATCGCTTTCTTCTCTTCCTCGAGGCGCTCGACACGCTCGACGAAAGCCTTGAGCTGGTCTTTGGCAAACCGTGTGGAGGGCTGTTCGTCAACGACGGCAGCAGCGGCGGCGGTGGCCATGGACAAGCACTCCTCCTAACAAAACGGGCGAGCACAGCGGCTCGCCAAGCACGCGATGATTTCAGCGGCTGGGCAGTTCAGGTCAAGGCGAGGCGTCGGTCATCCACAGGGCTGCCCACTGGATTCACGCTCGCCACCTGCTTTCGCCGCCGACGTGCGGCCATTGCGCCACGTGCGCACTCAGCATGATCCCAAAAAATGAGAACGAATCGGCTTTCGAAAAAGATCATGCTCAAACAAAACAATAGAACGAAACAGCGGTTCGCCCACCGCCATTTCGCTAATGGCGGTGTTGCCCCTTGTCGAAGGCCGCACGCTGCTCCGGCGTCGCCTCGTTCTGATACTTGGCCTTCCACGTCTCATAGGGCATGCCGTAGATCGCCTCGCGGCTTTCGTCCTTGCTCATCGCGATGCCCTTGGCGTCGGCAGCATCCTTCATCCAATTGGACAGGCAGTTGCGGCAGAACCCCGCGAGATTCATCAGGTCGATATTCTGCACATCGGTACGGCCGCGCAGATGTTCCACCAGACGTCGCAGGACGGCGGCCTCGAGTTCGGTGCGGGTGCGTTCGTCGAGCGTCATGGCTTTCATCCTCCGCGGCGCGCGTGGCCGTTGATGTCGCCATGACAATAGTGACGCGCCATCAGCCTTGCCATAGGTTGCCGCGCCAACAGTTTCGCCCCTACCGATAGGCCTTACGGACGTCCCGATGACCGCCGCGGTGAATGCAGGATCCGATAGCCGACGCATGATGCTCGCCGCAGCGGCCCTCGTCGCTGGTGCGATAGCGCTGGGCGCATCGCCGATTTTCGTGCGCGTCGCCGATGTCGGGCCCTATGCGAGCGCCTTCTGGCGTACCTTCCTGGCGCTTCCGTTCCTCTATGCCTGGGCCAGAATCGAAACCGGCGGAGCAAGCCTGCCGGCGCCCGACCGGACGGTGCTGCTCGCCGGCCTGCTGTTCGCGGGCGACCTGTTCTTCTGGCATTTGGCGATCCTATCGACGACGGTCGCCAATGCAGCATTCCTTGCAACCACGACACCGATTTGGGTGGCGCTCGGCGCATGGTTGTTCCTGTCCGAGAAGGTCGGCCGTGCAAATCTGATCGGCATCGTCTTGTGCCTGATCGGGGGCAGCGCCTTGCTCGGCAACAGTTACAACTTCGCGCCGGAACACTTTCTCGGCGATATCTACGGCGTCGTCACCGCGTTCTTCTTCGGCACCTACATCCTGACCGTGGGTCAGGCGCGTATGCGATATGGCGCCGCCGTCGTCATGCTCTATTCGACCGCCATCGCCTCGCTGTGCCTGTTCCTCATCGCCTTCTTCTGGGAGCCGCACGTGCTGCCGCGCACGCTGACCGGCGCGGCAAGCGTGCTCGCATTGGCCCTGGTCTCGCAGGTCATCGGCCGCGGCCTGATCGTGACCGCGCTCGGCACAATGCCGACGACCTTTTCTTCGTTGGTGATCTTTCTCGAAGCCGTCGCTGCTGCCGGATTCGGCTGGCTGATCTTCAGCGAAGCACTGGGGACGGCCCAACTCACTGGCGGGTTGCTCATCTTCGCCGGAATATGGATCGCGCGCCCGCGCGCATCGTCCCGCTTGAACGAGGTGCAGTTGTGAACGAGGCCCGCCGTTTCCTCGAGAGCCTGTTCGATACGGCCGTCGAGGCCGCGCATCCGCACAGTTGTCTCGTTCCCGCTCTCCCTGCCCCGCCCGCGGCGCCCGGCCGCGTCATCATCCTCGCCGCCGGCAAGGCGGCCGGCTCGATGATGGAGGTTGCGGAAGCCTATTATCTCGAACACGGCCGCTTACCGCCGGAGCGTTTGGCGGGCATCGCCGTCGCACGGCACGGCTACGGGCGCCCGACGCGCATCCTGCCGGTGGTCGAGGCCGGGCATCCCGTACCCGATGCCGCGGGCCTTGCCGCCGCGGAGAAAACGCTCGCTCTCGCCGACACCGCGACGCAGGACGATCTCGTCTTGGCGTTGCTATCCGGCGGTGCTTCCGCCAACTGGATCGCGCCGGCTGCCGGCATCACGCTGGCCGAGAAACAGGCGGTGACACGCGCCCTGCTGCGCTCCGGCGCCGGCATCGGCGAGATCAACACGTTGCGCAAGCACCTCTCCCGCATCAAAGGCGGACGCCTCGCCGCACGCGCCGCACCAGCGCGCATCGTCACTTTGGCGATCTCCGATGTTCCGGGCGACGATCCCGCCGTCATCGGCTCGGGGCCGACGGTGCCTGACCCTTCGACGCTCGCCGATGCTCGCGCCATCTGCGCGCGCTATGCGCTCGACCTGCCGGCGAGCGTCACGCGCACACTCGATGATCCCGCAAGCGAATCGCCGAAGCCCGGCGACCCTGCCTTCGCGAACACGACGTTCCAACTGATCGCCCGCCCCGCCGACGCCTTCCGCGCCGCCGAGGCCGCGATACGCACGGCAGGCTACGAATGCGTGATGCTCGGTGATCAGGTCGAGGGCGAAGCGCGCACGGTCGCCGCAGAGCATGCCGCGCTCGCGCGCCAAATGCAGGCCGAAGGCCGCCGCTGCGTCATCCTCTCGGGCGGGGAACTGACGGTAACGATCAAGGGCGACGGCCAGGGCGGCCCGAATCAGGAATACGCGCTTGCCTTGGCGCTGGCCCTGAAGGGTACGAGCGGTATCACCGCGCTGGCAGCCGATACCGACGGGACCGACGGTGGCGCAGGCAGCGCCGACGATCCGGCCGGCGCCGTTGTGGACGGCACAACGGTCGCACGCGCGGCTAAACGCGGGCTCGATGCGGCCGCCTTCCTCGCAGAGAACAACTCAACGCCGTTTTTTTCGGCTATAGGCGACTTGCTGATGCCCGGCCCGACTTTTACAAACGTCAATGATTTTCGCGCGATCCTTGTCGACACGCCTTGAATGAGAACTGCCGCACCGGAATGTATCGATTCGTCATGCTGATGTGCTTTGACATCGATACTGGCAGGCCTGCTCGCGGTGTCAGAGCGGGCATCTTGCGCATTTGCCTGCCAGCGTTGATCCTTCTGGTCGTGTCCAGCTGGTGCTCTCCGGCGCGAGCCGATTTCCGCCTTTGCAACAACACGGGAAGCCGGGTGGGAATTTCAATCGGATACAAGGATAACGACGGCTGGACGACGGAAGGTTGGTGGAATTTGTCATCACGTAGTTGCGATACGATCCTGCGGGGTTCGCTGGTTGCACGCTACTACTACGTCTACGCCGTCGACTATGACCGCGGCGGCGAGTGGTCCGGCAAAGCCTATATGTGTACGCGCGACAAGGAGTTCTCGATCCGAGGGCTCGATGACTGCCTGGCGCGGGGTTATGAGCGCACCGGCTTCTTCGAGGTCGATACCGGCGAACAAAGTTCGTGGACGGTGCAGCTCACCGAATCGGGCGATCAGGCGCCCGCCGCGCCGCTGACGCCGCAACCTCCCGCCTCCCCGACCGAAACCCGTCCGCGCGTCGCACCGGCACAGCCTGCGGTGCCCGCCCAATGAGACGCCTTCGCCGCACAAAGATCGTCGCCACGCTTGGTCCGGCCTCCGGCGACAAGGCCATGATCGCACGCCTGTTCGAAGCCGGCACCGACGTCTTCCGCATCAATATGAGCCACACATCGCATGAACGCATGCGCGAGCTCGTGGAAGCGATCCGTTCGGTTGAGGAGGACTATGGTCGCCCCGTCGGTGCGCTGATCGACCTGCAAGGCCCGAAGCTGCGTGTGGGAAACTTCGCCGACGACGCGGTGATGTTGGAGAACGGCGCATCGTTCGTTCTCGATTCCGATCCGGCGCTCGGCGACGTGCATCGCGTCCAGCTTCCGCACCCCGAAATCCTTGCTGCGCTCGAGCCTGGCCACACGCTGTTGCTCGACGATGGCAAGATCCGCCTCGTCGCGGTCGACACGACGCCGGAGCGTGCGGTCACCCGCGTGGAGGTCGGCGGCCGCCTCTCGAACCGCAAAGGCGTGAGCCTGCCCGACACGACGATCGCTTTCTCCGCGCTGACGGAGAAAGATCGTTCCGACCTCGAGGCCGCGCTCAACGTTGGCGTCGACTGGATCGCGCTATCTTTCATCCAACGCGCCGATGATGTCGCCGAAGCCAAGAAGATCACGCGCGGCCGCGCCAACGTGATGGCGAAGATCGAGAAGCCGCAAGCCGTCTACGAACTGGGCGCGATTCTCGAGATCGCGGACGGGTTGATGGTCGCGCGCGGCGACCTCGGCGTCGAGATGCCGCTGGAGAAAGTTCCGGGCGTGCAGAAGCAGATGACCCGCGCCGCGCGTCGCGCCGGCAAGCCGGTCATCGTCGCAACGCAGATGCTGGAATCGATGATCGGCAATCCGGTGCCGACGCGCGCCGAAGTGTCGGACGTCGCGACCGCCATCTACGAGGGCGCCGACGCCGTGATGCTTTCGGCCGAATCGGCGTCCGGCCAGTTCCCGGCCGAGGCGGTCGCCACCATGAACCGCATCGCCGAGGAGGTGGAGGCCGATCCGCTCTATCGCGGCATCATCCAGGCGTCGCGCTCAGAACCCGAGGCGACGGGCGCGGACGCGATCGCGGCGGCCTCGCGGCAGATCGCCGAGACGCTCGACCTC
>JAFKKS010000243.1 GCA_017304555.1 Hyphomicrobiales bacterium | reverse complement strand
CGGACCACCGCACCCGCGCGTTCGAAGCTCTTGCCGACGTTAAGCAGATGACGAAGAGCATGGGCTGGTCGTCCCAGAAGGCGCGGGACATCATTGGCTATGAGATCGCCAAGGCAAAGGGCTGGGAGCTGCAGGAAGGTGACGACCACGCAGACTGGCTGCTCGCAGAAGCGAGGCGCTTGCTTGCAATCGACGAGTCAAGGGACTGACCCGGGCGACGATTGCTGCGACGATCAACGCTCTCCACCGTAATGCGCAAACATGGGTGGCCGTTTGCGCCACCATTTCGAAGAGAAGATCGCCGCCATGCCGCTTCCTGCTTTCGACGAATTGCCATTCAATGCGCGACCTGACCTGACGCCGTATCTTCTTCATTTGACCAAGAACACGGAGCCTGAAGACGACCTCTCCGCTTATGACAATCTGGTCAATATTCTGAAGACCGGCGAAATCCGGGGGAGCAGCTCCAGGAAGGGATTTATCAAGGGCCCGAACAAGGCGGCCTGCTTCATGGATGTTCCCTTCGCCTCGCTCAAGTATGTCCTCACGCCCGAGAATTCCGATCCGCAATCTCCACGCTACGAGCCGTACGGAATCGCTGTGACAAAGCGCTATGCGTACGACGAGGGCTGCCGCCCCGTCCTCTATCTCTCGGATGCGGAAACGACTGATTTGCAGATTCCCCGAGGTGAACTCTGGCGCGTGGTTCGTTTCGAAGTGAGCAAGAAGGGCTGGATCAGCTGGCTGCATGAGCGCGAGTGGCGCTGCAAGGGCAACTTCACGCTTCCCATGGGCGCCGCAGGCAGTCTTCGTGCGCAACACGCGCGAGGCCGAGCGTCTGACGAAGGAGATCGCAGCCTGCAAGTCGGAGTTCAGATGCCGGCCCCGTGCCGTTGTTCCGCTCACCGTCCTGTGCCAGGGTCTACTTGCCTGAGGACGAGCAGTAGCCGTCACGGGCCGCGCTCGCTCAATGCATCACAACAGGGTCTGTCGGGAAGCGGCATGCGCTCTCCCGCTCCGCATCTATTTCTTGGGCTTCATCTGTGGGCGGGCTGCCTCGGCAGCGTCGCTGTCCGCTTTAAGACCGGCGATCAGAAGCTCGAGTTCCTCAATATCCTTCGCGAAGTCGGCTGGAGTCGGTACCGCGACGGTATCCGCCGCAGGGTTGTCATGGCTGTGCGTATTCGCGCGCGTCATGCCCTCGTGGAAGCGGATGGCGAGCGCATCGGAGAGACGAACATAGCGCAACAACTGTGTTTGGATGATATCGGTGCCGCGCCGAACGATATCCCGGAAGATGATCTCCTCGACCACGCGCTCGTAGGTGTCGCGAAGCCGGCCATATAGGTTTTTCACCGCGACTTCGTAATCGGCCGGGCTGGTCGTATGCAGCATCGACAGTTGGGCAGAGTCGTTCTTTATCCGGCCGATGCGCTTGGCGACATTCAGGCCCTTCCACGGCATGCCTGCAGTATCGATTTTGCCGGCGGCGCTCTTGTCGCTGAAAAGCGCGACCGTGACCGGCTCGATCCCCTGAGCGTCGGCGGTGCGGCAGAGTTCATTGAAGAA
>JAFKKS010000242.1 GCA_017304555.1 Hyphomicrobiales bacterium | reverse complement strand
GATTCGGCGATGATCGCTTCCATACGTCGCGCAAGATCGCGACGGAATTCGTCCATGTCGCGGGGTCCGGCATCGTCATCGTGATCGGGCTCCACGGATGAATCGGTGTCGAGGGTCGCGACTTCGCGCAGCGTGCGCGCAAGCGCCGCAAGCGTGCGTGCCGCCCGTTCGGCCTCGTTCCCGTTTTGCGGCTGCAGGAGATCGAGCACGCGTTCGATCGCGTCGAGCTCGCGCTCGATCGAGCGCTGGATGCGCGCCGCAAGCTGCTGGCGGTCAAGCGGCGGCACAGCAGGCGTGGCCGGCGCGGGCGGCTTCGCATCGACAGCCTTCCCTTCGACGGAATCCGCTTTGGCTAAATCAGACTGCGCCGAACCCGGCGTGGCTGGCCCCGGACCAGGCTTGCGGTGACGCACTTTCGCCGCCGCCTCCCGCTTGCCGTCGAAGGTGGACAGCGGCGAGGAATGGTTTGCGCCGCCTCGCCCTGGAAAGCGCATCGACCATCCGAGTTCGTGAATGCGCTTGTAAAAAGGCTTCCGCGTCATGCCGGCGCGAGATGCGAGTTCGTCCACCGGCGTGTTCGTCTCTTCGTATTCATAGCGAAGCTGCCTCACGAGCGCGGGTGGAATATCCTTGCGTGGTGACATAGAACCCTCGTCTTTGCCGCCGGCCGCGGGCAGTGACGCGTAGCCCACCGCCGCCTCATGGCCGGCGCCCAATGCAAAACGGCGGCGTTTCCGCCGCCGCCGTCAGACGCAATTTTCGAGCATGCCAGAACCCTACCGGAGCAGCGTTACGCTGTCAAGGATTATTTTCCTCAATCGATATCGTCGTTGATGTGTATTTATGCGTTGATGATCCGCCCTAAAGTGTGTATCTATACATATGAACTCGCGGGATATCATCGCGGCTTTAGAGGCTGACGGTTGGAGCAAGATTGCCCAGAAAGGCAGCTATATTCAGTTCAAGCATCCAGCAAAGCCCGGCCGCGTGACTGTTCCGCATCCCAAGAAAGACGTGCCGCTCGGCACCCTGTGCAGCATCGAGAAGCAAGCGCAACTGAGACTGAGGTGACCCCGATGCGTCAGTACATCGCTTTGATCCATAAAGATGCCGATAGCGACTACGGCGTTTCGTTTCCCGATCTTCCCGGCGTCATCACGGTCGGATCGACGTTGGACGAAGCGCGCGCCATGGCCGCGGAAGCCCTGGCGCTTCACCTCGAAGGCATGGCGGAGGATGGCGAAGCCGTTCCCGAGCCGTCGTCCTTGGAAGACATCATGGCGGACAAACGCAATCGCGACGGCGTCGCCGTGCTTGTCGAAGCGCCGCGCACGAACGCGCGAAGCGTGCGCGTGAACGTCACATTGCCCGAGGATGTGCTGGCGGAAATCGATCGCTATGCGGAAGCGCAAGGCTTTACGCGCTCCGGTTTCCTTGCCGCCGCCGCAAAGAAGGCGATCGCCGCTTAGTCGCCACGGCAATCAGCTTGTAGCCCGGATTGAGCGAAGCAAATCCGGGAACGACGTTTCCGTCCGTATGATCGTGAGGATGATTTTGGCGCCCGCCCAAACG
>JAFKKS010000391.1 GCA_017304555.1 Hyphomicrobiales bacterium | reverse complement strand
GATTCGTTCGGTAGCCGCGTGCGCTCTCCCCTCATCCTGAGGAGGCGCGAAGCGCCGTCTCGAAGGATGGCCGCGGATGGCGACGCCATCCTTCGAGACGCCATTTCTATCGAAATGGCTCCTCAGGATGAGGGCTGAGGCATTGGGCTCGTGCGAATCTTCAGCGCGCGCCGTGCGCCTGCAAATGATCGAGCACGGCCTTGTTCGGCCAGCAGTCGAGCTTGAGCCCGTTCGCCTTCTGGTAATGGCCGATGGCGAGGCGCGTCGCCATGCCGGCCTTGCCGTCGATCTTGTCGCTGTAGAGCTTGCGGCGCGTGAGGCCGCGCTGGATCACCTCGAGGTCGGCGCTCTTCATCTGCACCACCGGCTGCCACGGCGCTTCGAACGGACGCGGCGCGGCGATGCGGTCGGCGAGATGGCCGACGAACATCACGTAGAGGTCGGAGAAATTGTAGCTCTTGATCACGTAGTAGTTCGGTAGGATCAGGAACGCGGGGCCGTAGATGCCGGCCGGCAGGAACAGCGACGTCTTCGCCGCCAATTCCTTGCGCGAGAACGAGCGCCCGTAAGCCGGCGTGAAGCCACGTCGCGCCCACTCCGCGACCGTCATCGTGACGTCCGGATCGGCGCTGGTGCAGTCGAGATTTTTCGGCGCGCGCACCTCGTAGGCCCACGTCTCGCCGGCCTGCCAGCCCTTGCCGACAAGCTGCGCGGCGGCGGACGCGAGCGCATCCGGCACCGAGGAGAAGATGTTGCGGCGGCCGTCGCCGTCCATGTCGACGGCGTATTTGTCGAAATCCGATGGCATGAATTGCACGAGACCCATGGCGCCGGCCCAGGAACTGCGCATCTCGGCGCGCGTCGCCACGCGGTCCTGCAGCATTTTCATCGCCAGGATGAATTCGGGACGGAAGCGCGCTTTGCGCCGCCCGACATAGGCTTGCGTTGCGAGCGTGCGCAGCGCGTCGTAGGGCAACTTCGCGCCGCCGTAAGCGGTCTCGCGCGCCCAGATGGCGAGCAGAATTTCCGGTGGCACACCGGTGCGTTGCTCAATGGCGGCGAGCGTCTGGCGATGCTGCGCCAGAAGCTGACGCCCTTTCGCCGCCAAGCGCTCGATCGTCGCTTCCTTGAGATACTCCGCCGGCGTGCTGACGAATTCGGCCTGGCCGCGTTCGGGCCGTGGCGGCTTTCCAGGGATCACCAGGTCCGGCAAGGTGAGGTCCGGCTCGAGGTCGCGCGTCAGCGCATCGAAGGTGGCGCGCGTAACACCCGCGTGCTGCGCCTCCGGCCAAACCGACGCGAGGAACTGAGCGAAAGCCGGATCCGCCGCGCGCGCGGGCTGAATGCCGTAAGCGGCGATCAACAGCAGAAGCAGCACGGCGAGGCAGCGCATCTCAATGCGCCGCGTGGCGCTTGGACGAATGGTTTCCTTCCGAGAGACTATCGACGTAAGCGATGCCGATCGCGGACACGATGAAGGTCAGATGGATCAACGTCTGCCACATAACGCCAGACTCGGTGTAGTTCGTCGTGCGTCCCGTGCCTCCGAGATTGCCGGCCTCGATGAAGGTACGCAGCAGATGGATCGACGAGATCCCGATGATCGCCATCGCAAGCTTGATCTTCAGCACGCTCGCATTGACGTGTGAGAGCCATTCCGGCTGATCCGGATGGCCTTCGAGCTCGAGGCGCGAGACGAACGTCTCATAGCCGCCGACGATCACCATCACGAGAAGGTTGGAGATCATCACCACGTCGATGAGGCCGAGAACGACCAGCATGATCTGCTGTTCGGAGAAATCGAACGAGTGATTGACGAGGTGCCACAGCTCCTTGAGGAACAGCACCACATAGACGCCCTGCGCAATGATCAGGCCGAGATAGAGCGGCAACTGCAGCCAGCGCGAGGAGAAGATCAGAGCCGGCAAGGGGCGCAGCTGACGCGCAAGCCTTGCCGGCGGAATCGGTGTTTCGGGCGTCATCGACATGCGTGTAGGACCTCTTTGCAACGCCGCAAGCGCGGCAACGGCCCTCCTATCTATGCTGCCAAGCCGATTCGCACGAGGCGCGCGACGAGGCGTCGCAGCGCCACCGGCGCAGCCGCAACCTCCCAACCTCATCCTGAGGAGCGGCCGCAGGCCGCGTCTCGAAGGATGGCCACGGATAAGACGCCATCCTTCGAGACGCCCGCTACGCGGGCTCCTCAGGATGAGGTCAGAAAACTTGTGGATCGTTTTCTGCTACCGCTGGGCGACGATGAACAGCCGCGGGAAACGCAGGATGACCTTACCGTCGACGCGGGTGGGATAGGCCTTCTCGAGCTTGGATTTATAGAGATCGAGAAACACCGGCTTCTCCTCCGCCGAGAGCGGGTCGACAAACGGCCGCAGCCCCGTCCCCTTCAGCCACTCGATGATGCCATCCGCGCCGGCCATCGGGTGATTGTAGATCGTGTGCCAGATGTCGAGCCGCGCCGTGAGCGGGCGGAACAGGTCGTAGTATGCGTCGACCGTCGGCAACACATCGCGCCGCGCCGCCGCCTCCCGCAGCTTGCCCGCCCAGCGCGGATCGCCCGCCGTCTCCTGCATCAAGGTGTGTGACGGCTCGGCGAGATTGTCCGGCATCTGCACCGCAAGCACGCCACCCTGCGGCAGCGCTTCGAGAAGGCGCTTGAGCACGGCGGCGTGGTTCGGCACCCACTGGAACACCGCGTTGGCGTAGAGAAGGTCGGTGCCGGGCTCGGGCGTCCAGGACTTCAGATCGGCTTGCGCGAACGTGCAGTTCGGCAACCGCTCGCGCGCCTGGCGCAACATGTTGGGCGAGGAATCGACGCCCCCGACCTGCGCGTCGGGATAGCGCGCGGCAATCAGTTCAGTGGAATTGCCGGGGCCGCAGCCCATGTCGACAGCCTTGCGGATTTTCGTCAGGGGCACTTGCGCCAACAAATCGCGCGCCGGGCGCGTGCGCATGCTTTGTAGCGGGTCGCATTGACGCGGCAAATGCCCGCGTTGCATGGCGTCGTTGCAACGATCGGATTGACGCCCCGCGCGTGAAGTAATACTTTCCTTTACGGTATTACCATGGCCACGACAATTACCATCAAAGGACAGGTCACCCTGCCGAAGCAGGTTCGCGATGCCGTGGGCATAAAGCCCGGGGACCGCGTCAACGTGCGCGCTACCGCTTCTGGTGCCGTCGTGATCGAGAAGAGCGGCAAAGCGGACGACTACACGGCACGGATACGGGCGCTGGCTAAGCGCCGGCTGATCCGCGGCGTGACGACGGACGAGATTATGAAGGAGACGCGGGGCGACCCCGAGGCTGATCCTTCGCCGAAAAAGAAATGACGCTGGTCGACACCAACGTCATCCTCGACGTCCTCACGCGGGATTCCAAATGGCTCGAATGGTCGGTCGAGCAACTGCATCATCGTCGCGACATTGGTCAGCTATCGATCAACGAGATCGGATACGCAGAAATTGCGGTCCGCATGAGCAGCGAAGCCGAGTTGCAGTTCGCCTTAAACGAACTAAGCATCGTCCTTGATAGGACGCCGACGCCGGCGCTGTTTCTGGCCGGAAAGACTTTTCAGCGCTATCGCCGCGCGGGCGGTCCGCGCGTGGCGATCCTGCCTGACTTCTTCATCGGCGCTCATGCGCAGACCGCAAGGCTTGCGATCCTCACCCGCGATGCGCGACGCTACCGCACATACTTCCCGAACGTCGAATTGATCACGCCGGAAGCGTAGAGACTAATCCGTCCAATCGAAAACATGTCGTCGTCATGGCCGAGCTTGTCCCGGCAATCCACGTCTTACTTGCAATAGCAAGACGTGGATGCCCGGCATACAGCCGGGCATGACGGATCACGTCGAACGCACAGCGCCTGCCTTACCGCGAGAACTTCTTGTACTTGATCCGGTGCGGGATGGTTGAGTCGGTGCCGAGGCGGCGCATCTTGTCGGCCTCGTAATCCTGGAAGTTTCCTTCGAACCACTCGACATGGCTGTCGCCCTCGAAGGCAAGCATGTGCGTCGCGATGCGGTCGAGGAACCAGCGATCATGGCTGATGATGACGGCGCAGCCGGCGAAATCCTCCAGCGCCTCTTCGAGCGCGCGCAGCGTGTCGACGTCGAGATCGTTGGTCGGCTCGTCGAGCAGCAGCAAGTTCGCGCCGGACTTGAGCATTTTCGCGAGATGCACGCGGTTACGCTCGCCGCCGGAAAGCGCGCCGACCTTCTTCTGCTGGTCCGCGCCCTTGAAGTTGAAGTTCGAGCAATAGGCGCGCGAGTTCATCTCCTTCTTGCCGAGCAGGATGATGTCGTTGCCGCCGGAGATTTCCTCCCACACGGTCTTGTTGGCGTCGAGTGCGTCGCGCGACTGATCGACGTAACCAAGCTGCACGGACTCGCCGACCTTGATGGTGCCGGCGTCCGGGTTCTCCTGGCCGGTGATCATGCGGAACAAGGTCGTTTTGCCGGCGCCGTTCGGGCCGATGACACCGACGATGCCGCCCGGCGGCAGCTTGAAGGTGAGATTGTCGATCAGCAAATTATCGCCGAAGCCTTTGGTGAGGCCGTCGAAGTCGACGACGTTCTGCCCCAGCCGCTCGGCGACGGGAATGATGATCTGCGCGGTCTGCGTCGTCTTCTCGGCCGCCTGCTTCACCAGGTCTTCGTAGCGCTGGTAGCGCGCCTTCGATTTCGCCTGCCGCGCCTTCGGGGACGCCGCGATCCACTCCTGCTCACGCGAGAGCGTGCGCTGACGCGCCTCTTCCTCGCGACCTTCCTGCTCAAGCCGCTTCTGCTTCTGCTTCAGCCACGAGGAGTAGTTGCCCTCGTAAGGAATGCCGCGACCGCGATCGAGCTCGAGAATCCAGCCGGTGACGTTGTCGAGGAAGTAGCGGTCGTGGGTGACGATCAGGATCGCGCCGGGATAATTGCGCAAATGCCCTTCAAGCCAGTTCACGCTCTCGGCGTCGAGATGGTTGGTCGGCTCGTCGAGGAGGAGCAGATCGGGCTGATCGAGCAAGAGCCGGCAGAGCGCGACGCGGCGGCGCTCGCCACCGGAGAGCTTCGACACATCCGCATCGTCGGGCGGACAGCGCAGCGCGTCCATCGCAAGGTCGACCTGGCTGTCGAGGTCCCAGAGATTCTTGCTGTCGATCTCGTCCTGCAGCTTCGCCATCTCGTCGGCGGTCTCGTCCGAGTAATTCATCGCGAGTTCGTTGTAGCGGTTGAGGATCGCCTTCTTGGCGGCGACGCCTTCCATCACGTTCTCGCGGACGGTCTTTTCTTCGTCGAGATGCGGCTCCTGCTCGAGGTAGCCGACGCGCGCGCCCTCGGCGACCCAGCCCTCGCCCGTGTACTCGGTGTCGCGCCCAGCCATGATCTTGAGCAAGGTCGACTTCCCGGCACCGTTGACGCCGAGCACGCCGATCTTGGCGTCCGGGTAGAACGAGAGGTTGATGTTCTCCAGAATCTTCCGGGTCGGATAGGCCTTGGTGAGGCCTTCCATGTGATAAATGAACTGCCGTGCGGCCATGCTGGCGCGCTCCCGCGATTGGGCGCTTTCGCGCAGTGTCAGGGAATTCCGCGCTGATGTAGCGGCGGCGGGCGCAAAGGGCAAGGCGGGTAGGCAACTCGGCCTCTTTCCGCCTCATCCAGAGGAGGCGCGAAACGCGCCGTCTCGAAGGATGGGCGGCCCGTGCTTCGAGACGCATCGCTCCGCGATGCTCCTCAGCATGAGGCCGATCCAGCTCGGAGCCCGACCGACTCAATCCAAAATCGTGCTCACCCGTACGGCCCCCTCGGCGTTGAGCGTCTGGATGCCGACGCCCTCCCCGTGCCGGTGCAGCGCAAGCGTGATCTTGGCCTCGCCAAGCCGCAGATTGTGCAGCGTGACCTCCGGCAGGAAGGCTGGCAGGCGGGGATTGCGCAGGCGAATTTCACGAGCATCGGGGTCGAATTCGAGACCCAGCGCCGCCTGCAGCAGCATGAAGGGCGTGCCGCTTGCCCAGGCCTGCGGGGCGCACGCGACCGGGTAAAGCGTCGGGCCCTCGCCGGCGCGTCGCTTGAAGCCGCAGAACAGTTCGGGGAGCCGCCGCAGGTCCATGTAGGTCGCGGCGTCGAACAGACCGCCGAACACCTGGTTCACTTCCGCCTTCATGCCGTAGCGCGCCAACCCCGCAGCGATGAGCGCGTTATCATGCGGCCAGACCGAGCCATTGTGGTACGACATCGGGTTGTAGCGTGGAGCCTCGCGCGCCACCGTGCGGATGCCCCATCCGGAGAAGAAATCGGAGCCGAGCAGCCCTCGCCCGACCTTGCGGGCATGCTCCGCGCTGGCGATGCCGCTGAACAGCACCTGCCCAGCATTCGATGTGCGCACCTTGCAAGGCTGCTTCTTGCCGTCGAGCGCGAGCGCGTAGGTGCCTATCTCCGGGCACCAGAAAGCGTCCTCGAATTTCTGCGCGAGTTGCGCCGCCGACGCTTCAAGCTCCGCCGCGCGCACATCGTGTCCGAGACGGCGCGCGCACATCGCCGCGAGCCGCTTCGCCGCGAAGACATAACCTTGCACCTCCGAAAGCGCGACGGGCCCTTCCGCCAACGTGCCGGCGGCGTGGAAGACGGCGTCGAAGGAATCCTTCCAACCCTGGTTGGCGAGGCCCTGCTCGGTCGCGCGCGCATATTCGAGAAAGCCGTCACCGTCCGGATCGGCGGGCCCTTCGATCCAGCCGAGTGCCGCCTCGATATGCGGCCACAGCGCCTCGATCAGTTGCCAGTCGCCGGTACGCTGCGCGTAAAGCCCCGCCAGCATCACGAACAGCGGCGTGGAATCGACGCTGCCGTAGTAGAGCGCGAACGGCACCTCGCCGAGGGCGGCCATCTCGCCGCCGCGCATCTCATGCAGAATTTTTCCCGGCTGCGCGTCGGACGCCGCGTTGTCGGCCGTCGCCTGCAGACGTGCGAGGCGCCGCAGCACGCCGGCGGCGACCTTCGGGTCGAACCACAGCATCTGCATCGCCGTGATCAAGCCGTCGCGCCCGAAGGTCGTCGAGTAGTACGGCGTGCCGGCGTAAGGATACGGCCCGTCCGGCGTCTGCGTCATCAGCATGTAGAGGTCCGACATCGATCGGCAGAGGACCTCGTTGAACAGCGTGTTCGACGTCGTCACCGTGGCGCTGCCGCGCGTCACCTCGCGCAATTCGCGATTGTATCCGAGCAGGCTGCGATTGAACGACATCGGTTCGAATTCCGGCGCGTCGCACGTCGCCGTCAGAAACAGCGTGCGGCTCTCATGCGGCGCGAGCTGGATGCGGTAGGACGCCGCGCTTGCGCCCAGCTGGTCCGGCGCCGGGTCGAAGAACAAGCGGGTCTGGCGCTGAACCTTATCGAGCCCCTCGTAGGCGAGAAGCACGTCGGCGCCGTTCACGGACGGGGCTGCGAGACGCCCGCGATGTTCGCGCCGCATGCCGCGCACTTCGAACAAATCGGCGAAGTCGCTGCCGAACGTGAACGACAGATTCAGACTGACGGCGCGCTCGCCGTGATTGCGCAGCGACAGACGCTGATGCGCCGTGCCGCGCCACAGAAAGATCGTGCGCACGATATGGACGGTATCTTTCGGAAGCACGAGGCGCTTCTCGAAATACATGTCCGGATTGGTGAGATCGACGGTGAGGACCGAGTCGTCGTCGCGCAGGTTGGAGCCGAGCAGCAGCGGCTGAAAGCCGTTGATCAGAAGCTCGAGGCGGGACAGGAAGCGCGTGTCGTGGAAATAAATGCCGTCCGGCGCGCCCGGAGACGCGCCGATATCGCCGTGGCTGTCGAGAATGGCGAAGCAATCGCCGTGTTTCAGCGTCCGGCGGGCGCGTGTCGCCGAGTCGGTCGTGGCCGGAATGTAGAACGGAGTTTCTTCGGCGAGATGGCCGGAGCGCGAAACGCCTTCAGTCGACATAATTCCTCGTATCGCCGAGGGCTGCGGCCGCGATCGGCGCCAGCGGAACCTCTTCCGCACTTTGCCGGCCGGCACGCGAGCGATTCATCAGCGAACGATAAACCTTCACATAGTCCATGGCCATGCGCCGCGCCGAGAAACGCTCGACAAAGCGCTGACGCACGCGACTGCGATCGAGCATCATTGTGCGCGGCAGAGCGTGCACCGCCTCGTCCATCGTGTCGACAACGTACCCCGTGACGCCGTTGTCGATCACTTCCGGCACGGACCCGTGGCGGAAGCCCAAGACCGGCGTGCCGCAAGCCATGGCCTCGATCATCGCCAGGCCGAACGGCTCGGGCCAATCGATCGGGAACAGCAAGGCCGACGCTTCACCAAGGAAATCGGACTTCTGCGCCTCGCTGATCTCGCCGATGAATTCGACACCAGGGGTATCGAGGAGCGGCACGATCTGCTCGCGGAAATAGGCCTCGTCGGCCCTGTCGACTTTAGCCGCGATCTTCAGCGGTATGCCGAGCGTCGCGGCCAGGGCGATCGCGCGATCCGGCCGCTTTTCAGGCGAGATACGCCCCAGGAAGGCCACATAGCCGCCGCGCGGATGCAGTTGCGGCTGCAGCGTGTTCGTCGGCAGCCCGTGATACACGGTCGTCACGAAGTTCGCGTGCGGGATCGGCGCACGCTGTGCGTCCGAGATCGAAATGAGCGGCATGTCGTCGAAGCCGGCGTAAAGCGCGCGCAACTCCGGAATGTCCTGGCGCCCGTGCAATGTCGTCAGTGTGCGGCCGGCGATGTCGCGGAACAATGGAAATTGGAAGTGGTCGATGTGGAAATGCAGCACATCGAACTGCTGTGCCGCGCGGCGGACCTTGTCCATCATCAGCATGTAATACGGGATCGGATCGCGCAACTCCGGATCGAGGCGCAAGGCGCGTTGCGCGCAACCGACCAACGTCGCCGACGTGACCGAATCCGCAGACGCGAACAGCGTCACGTTATGACCCAGGCCGACCAACTCTTCGGTGAGATAGGAGACGATGCGCTCGGTGCCGCCGTAAAGTCGTGGAGGAACACTCTCCATGAGAGGAGCGATTTGAGCGATTTTCATGGAGACTCCGCGCGCAGGACTTATCCGTCTAAATCAAACGCCAATAAGGCCCGTTTTGTTCCATCGCACCGGCTTACGAAGGACACGAAGTGACGATTTATTAGGCATAGGAATCGAGGACACCACGCGCAGCATTGAATCGAATTTAATGAAAACTTCTCATTTACCGAGTGGGCGCAAGCATCGCCGTGAACCGGGACGATGTGTCCCGCGACCAATGGGCAAGCCGGGAATACCGGGTAGCCGTTGGGAGAAGGTCATGGCACAGCAAACAGCACTCAACAGACCGCACCGGTCGCTCTTCGGCGCCGTCATCGCCTCCACTTGGCAGGGGATCGTCAAGGACCTGCGTACGCCCTACCGGCCGGAGCGCCACTACATGCGCGGCCCAGGCCCGAAATGGCACGCCAAGCACCCGTACGGCATGGCCGAAGGCGGCATCCGGCCCGGGCGCACGCGCTAAATTGCCACCCACGCTCAGGCCCGCTTGAAAGCGAGCCCTCTGCAGCCCCATCATAGGCTGATGACCGATACCATCAGCCGCCCCACCGCGACCCATCGCATCCTGCCGAACCCGGACGACCCGCGGCTGACCGAACGCGTCTCCGGCATCGACCAATCGGGCGCGCCGATTGAGACGGCGGTTACGGTCGAACGCGCGCTGACCATCTTCCTCAACAGTCAGGAGATCGTCACCGCGATGACGATCGGCGACTATCCCGCGTATCTCGCACTCGGATACCTCCTGAACCAGAACATGCTGCGGACCGACGATGTCGTCACCGGCATCGATTACGACGAGGACCTCGCGGTCGTGGTCGTGCGCACCGAGCGCGCGACCGACTACGAGCAGAAGATGAAGAAACGGGTGCAGACCTCCGGTTGCGCGCAGGGCACCGTGTTCGGCGACTTGATGGACGTGATCGAGAACGCGCAGTTGCCACGGGCAGAGCTGCGCACCTCCTGGCTCTACCGCCTGACCAACGCGATCAACACCACGCCGTCGCTCTACCTCGAGGCGGGTGCGATCCATGGTTGCGTGCTCTGCCAGCGGGACGAGATCGTCGCCTACATGGAGGACGTCGGCCGCCACAACGCCGTCGACAAGATCGCCGGCTGGATGTTCCAGCACGGCGTGACGGCGGAGGACAAGATCTTCTACACGACCGGCCGCCTCACCTCGGAGATGGTCATCAAGACGGTGCGCATGGGCATCCCGATCCTTGTCTCACGCTCCGGCTTCACCGCCTGGGGCGTGGAGCTCGCGCGCAAGGCGGGCCTCACCTTGATCGGGCGGGCGCGCGGCAAGCGCTTCGTCGCGCTCGCGGGCGAGGACCGCATCGTGTTCGATCAGGACCTCGCCTACGTCGCGGAGGAAAGCTCCAAGCACCGGCGCAAGGCGGCGGTGGATGGGGACTAGGCCGGCCGAGGCTTACGCGCGCGTCGTCAAAGTCGAGAGTTGATCGGTGTCGAAGCGGTTTCGCAGATCGGCGAGCGAGTCCGGGTTCGGCGCGCCTTGCGCCGCAAGTTTGGCGAGCTCTTCGAAATAATGCTCGTGGCCCGGCGGCGAGACGGTCATCAGCACACGGGCCGGCTTCTCACTGACATTCGTGATGTTGTGCGGCACTCCCGGCGGGATGAACAGATAGGTTCCGGGCGTTGCGCGGATCGTCTTGTCGCCGACGTGCCACTCGCATGCGCCTTCGAGCAGGTAGAAGGTCTCCTCCTGCACCCGATGGACATGCCGCCCGGTGGCGAACCCCGGAGGGATCGTCCAGTCGAACATGCTTGTGTGCTTGGTATTCTCGCCGGTGACGAGGAAGATCATCGGGTGGCCACGCAACATGACCCCGTTCTTCTCATCCGGCATGCGAATGACGGCATCGGCGCTCATGTGATCCTCCATTGACCAGGGGCCGCTTCTGCAAGCCCTTGTGCAACGTCGGCCGTCCGTGCCGGGAAGTCGTGAAATCGTTCCAAAAAATCTGCTAAAAGCGTCGCATGCCAGCCGGGGGCGACCTCTACCAGTTCGGCCCATACCGCCTCGATCCGGAGGCGGGCATCCTCTACCGAGGGGCTGAGCCGACCATGCTTGGGCAGCGTGCTGTCGCACTGTTGCGCCGGCTGCTCGAAAGCGCGGGCGCCCCGGTGTCCAAGGACGCATTGATCGAGGCTGGCTGGGATGGATTGGCTGTCGCCGACAACAATCTGACGGTTCAGATCGCAGCATTGCGCCGTGTGCTCGCCGACACGGCGGATGGCGAAAGCTGGATCGAAACATTGCCGCGCCGCGGCTACCGCTATGTCGGGCCGGCCGTCGCCACCCATGTTTCCGATGCTTCGGCGGCCGTGCGCGTCGCGTCGGCGCCGACTTTACCTGAGAAGCCTTCCATCGCGGTGCTGCCGTTCTCGAACCTGAGCGGCGATCCGGAGCAGGAATACTTCGCCGACGGGATGGTCGACGACATCATCACCGGCCTGGCGCGCATCAACTGGCTTTTCGTCATCGCGCGAAATTCGACCTTCATCTACAAGGGCCGCGCCGTGGATGTGAAGCAGGTCGGCCGGGAGCTTGGCGTGCGCTATGTCCTCGAAGGCAGCGTGCGCAAGGCCGGCGATCGTGTGCGCGTGACCGGACAGATGATCGATGCGTTGAGCGGCGCGCATGTGTGGGCCGAGCGCTACGACCGCGGCGCGGGAGACATTTGCGCGCTTCAGGATGAGATCGCACTGTCGGCGGTGGGCGCGATTGCGCCGAGCGTGCGAAAAGCGGAAATCGAACGCGTCAAACGGAAGCGCCCCGACAACCTCGACGCCTACGACCTCGTGCTGCGCGCCCAGCCCGATGTCGATTCCGGCATGCCGGAGCAGGTGACGCGAGCCCTGGCGCTTCTCGAGCGGGCAATTGCACTCGAGCCTGCCTACGCGCTGGCGCACGGCAATGCCGCGATGTGTCACCATTGCCTGTTCCTTCGCGCCGGCCTGCAGGAGGTGAACCGCGACGCTTCGATCCGCCACGCCCGATCCGCTATCGTCCATGGACAGGACGATGCGCTCGCGCTGACGTGGGCCGGATTTTCCCTCGGCATGGATGCGCATGACCGCGCCGCCGCATTCACGACATTGGAAGCGGCTCTCGCCATCAGCCCGTCGTCGGCGCTGACCTACATTCTTGGCAGCGTGATCCTCGGCTGGGGCGGCGAAGCGGAACGCGCGATCGAATGGAGCGAAGGCGGTATGCGGCTCAGCCCGTTCGATTCCTGGGCCTGGGCTGCATTTGACGCGCAAGCGATGAGCCATTTGCTGCGCGGTCGCTACGAAGAGGCTTGTCGCGCGGCTTACAAATCCGTTCAAACCAATCCGGCGCACAGCATCACTTATGTGCAACTGGCCGCCGCTTTGGCCAAACTTGGCCGGTTGGACGAAGCGAGAGCGGCCGCCGCGCGCGTGCTCGAGCTTCATCCGACCTTTCGCTACAGCCGCCAGTTTGCCGGCGTAAACTGCGCGCCAGCGCTCGCGGAGGCTCTCGGCGGCGCGCTGCGAGACGCCGGATTGCCGGCGTAGCCGAGGGGCCTAATTTAGC
>JAFKKS010000390.1 GCA_017304555.1 Hyphomicrobiales bacterium | reverse complement strand
TTCGCTGGACGAGAAGATGTCGAAAATCTGTGCGCCCTGCGACGAGATGATCGACATCGGCGAGGCGCCCATGGCCGCCATCGTCGCCACGTCCTGGAACTGCCGGCCGAGGTTGACGAGCTCGTGCCGCGCCAAGCCCGAGGACGCAGTCACACCGTCCTGTGCTTTTTTGTAAACGCCGTACTTCGCCGCCGCCATGTCGAGCAGTTCGAGATGACGATCCTGCGTCACGAGGCCCTGCTGCTGCGCCCGGTCGAGCGTCTTTGCTGCCTTCTCGAAATCCTGCTGCGCGCGCAGATCGGCATCAAGGCGGCGCGCGAGGCTGTTGAACTGCTTCTCCGCCGACAGCGTCGCGCGCTGCGAACGGCCGGAAGCGGCCGCGACGCCATCCTGCGCCGCCGCGACCGCCTTGAGATCGGCCGCCAGCGGCTGCAGGCCGTCGCTGCGGCCCTGCACCGTGACTTTTCGGATCGTATCAAGTGACGGCATCGTTCACTTCTTCTGTGTCCGCTTCGCCTGCTTCACCGCGAAATCCCGATATTCGCCGTCCATCGCCTTGATGATGGCGACGAACCTTTCGAGCGCGTCGATCCCGACGATTCCAATGCGGTCGGCGTAGGCGGCGATGCTTGACCACCAGATGGCGCCAAGCCCCCCAAGATCGTTCATTCGATCGCCGCGCAGATCGTCGAAAGCGCGCCAATACAGCGCCAACTCGGGCGGGATGGACGGCTTGTCGGCGAGCGCCTTGGGAAGCGGCCCGCCCTCTTCTTCGTAGACCCGCTGCAGCCATGCCGCTCGCTCGCCCCACGCCAGATGCCAGCGGAGGGCGTCGATCAGTTTTTTGTGATGTCCTCGGTCGTCTCGTCGGATTCTTGCGCCACGACGCCCGCGGCCCACACGACGGCGCCGCGGAAGGCGGCGAGGTCGGGATCGGTCAGGAGCTTTTCGGCCGCGTCCTTGGAAAACGGCACCGGCTTCCCGTCCTCGCCCTCGATGTTCCGCCAATCAACCAGGATGGCGTCACGGAGACGGATCGTCATGATCCGCTCACGATCTTCATCGCTCACCCGGCCGCGCATGCGGCTCTTGGCCGGCAGCGCCTCCATTTCGCGCGCGAGGATGGCGCGATCGTCGGCATTCTGGAAACCGCGAACCTTCAGTTCGAGATCGCCCATCTCCGGGATGTCCTTCACCCAGGCGCCCGCCTCGACGCGTGCGGCATTGATCTTCACATCACTCAGCTTCACGCTGCGCTCCCTTTTTCGCGAACGGCTCTGCCGCCGGCTCGCTGTGTTGCTCCTTGGCCTGGCCTTTCGCGATGACCAGGTCGGCAAAATCGTCGGGCACCTCGACGGCGACGCCGGCGGCAAACGACGCGCGCTTGCCGTCGGGGTAGCCGTCGAAATTCTCTTTCGGGACGATCAGCCTCATGCGACCGCCCGCGTGATCTTGATCGAGGCTGTCTCCGTGCCGTCGTAGCGGGCGCGGAACGGCACGCTGACCATGACGTCGTCCTCGTTTCCGCCGACCTGGCGCTCGCCGTCGAGGAAGCGCACCGCCGGCAGGTCGATCGTGTACTTCTCGGCGGTCGTCTGCCCGAGCGTGAGCGACAGCGCGCCGCCGCCGTGGTCGAGCACTTCCTGATAGAGCGCGCCGCTCTCGAAATACGCTTCGAACGTGCCCGTCACGTCGAGGAAGCCCCAGCCGAATTCTTCGGTGTAGAGGCTGTTGATCGTCGGGCGCTTGCGGATGTTCTGCTCGATGTTGAGCGTCACCTTCCGCAGCTTCGGCACCGGCGAAAGACCGGCGACCGCGAGCCCGCCGACGGACACGCCTGCCACCATGATCTCGTTGTCGTTCGGCGCCGTGTAGGTCGCGCCGGAGACGATCGCGCTTGCCAGCGTCTCCTCGAACGTGAAATACTTCCGGGTCGCGCCGTTCTTGAGCACGTCCGTCGCCCAGGTGCCGGCAAGCACGCTTTCGAAGATGTCGTCGAAAGACGCATACGAAAGCTCGAAATTGTATGAGCCGGACGCACCGAGCGCGGTCATGAATTCGTCGCGGACGTTGCGGTCCGCCTGAATCTCATTCGATTTCTTCGTTGTCTTGTTGTTGCGGATGTTGCCGCCCGTGGTGCGCAGCACCTTGAAAACTGGCGTCGTGGGCGTCGTGCCCCACGCCGATTCCGCGACATAGGCGCGGCGAACCTCACTACCCGAAGCGAAGGCCATGATCGTCTCTCCTTGGATGCTCGGCCGTCAGCCGATCAGGTCGAACTGGTAAGGCACCGAAATCGAGTGCGCGTAATAGACGCCGCTCTCGTTGGTATCGTCCTCGATCGGCGGCGATGGCGAGAAGGTGCGGACACCATCGAAAGCCTTGGTGCGGAAGATGGCGGCGATCTCGTCGCCCCACTGCAGCCCCTTGGCAGTACCGCCGCCGCGCTCCGTGTGGATCACGATGCGGAAGGTGCCTTCCTCGCGATGCACGTTGGCGCCAGGCGCGCCGACCGTGATCCCGCGCGCAGATGCGATGGGATATTGCACGATCAGGAACGGCGAGCCGTCGGCCGGCGGCGTCGCCTCGTCGTTGATGCCGAAGATCGGACATGTCGACCAATTGGCCGCGAGCCGCGCCTCGACGGCATCGACAACCGCCTTGCTCGCCATTTCAGCGCACCCTGATCAAGATCGCCGGATTGCGCACGTCCTTGTGCAACTGCCGGCGGCGCTTGCTGGCGGGCATCGAGCCGAGCTTGCGGCCGTGCGCCCAGTCGAGCACTGCGCCCGTCAAAGGCGCTTCATAGGTGAAGTAGAATTTCGCGACGTTGCCGAACCGTTTCGAGGCCATCGCCGCGACGCCCTCATAGACGCCGTTCGGCGCTTGTGGCGACAGCCCGCGTTCGATCTTACGCGCATAAGGCTGCGTGTTCACGAAGACAAATCGCTCCGCGCCGGGCGGCGGGTTGCGCGGGTCCGCCTCCTCGTCGTCGGCAAAAAACAGATGCGATCGCTGATATCGGCCACTCCGCACCGGCGAGTGCTCGCGCAGCATCTGGTCGACCCAGGCGAAGGCTTCGAGAACGATGTCGAACTCGAACACGATCGTGCCCTGCGGCCGCACCTGTTCGAGCGCAGCGCCCTCGGCGCCGTCGACATAGGTCACATGCTCCGGCACTTCGCCGAGCGCGTGCCGGTTGATCTCCTGCGCCTCCTTGAGGTGGCCGCGCGCGGCATCCGCAAGCATCCGGCTCTGCGCGGCCGGCGACAGATCCTCGTTGATGATCTCGGCGATCGTCAGGTTGAGCGGCTCGACCGTCGTGGTGATCATCCCGTCACCTGCAATTCGTAACGAGCGGGCGTTCCGGCAACCTTGAAGACGCCGACGGCAGCAACGCGGCGAGCGCGCCCGTTGATGGTGACGAAATCCCCCTCGATCACATCGCCGGGCCACGAGATCGCAGCCAATCCGGTCGGTGACACAACGGCAAGGCTGTCTTTCTGCGTGATGCCCGACACCAGTTCCTCGGGCTTGTAGCCGCGCACGAACGCGCGCACCGTGCCCGTCTTCGTCGGCGCCGCCGCGAGCCCGCGCCGCAACACGACATCCTCGCCGTGCGCGGCAAGCTGGCGGTCCAGCATGGCGATGGCGTCGGCTGGCGTCATGTTAGCGGCCACCGGCGATAACCCTCAAGCAGCCGCTCGACGGCCTGAATGACGACGCCTGAGACTTCCACAACGCCGCCGTACTGCACATTGCCGATGCCGGCTACCTCCTCTTGCCGCACGAGCGCGTTGCGCGCGGCGACATTCGCGGCAGACAGGACGTGCAGAAGAACCGCCTGCTTGATGTTCGGCGGCACTTCGCTCGCGTCGCCGTAGCCCGCGACCGCGGTCAGCGTGATGCGCGTGCCTGCCTGTTTCGACGGCCACCGTTGGCCGGGCTTGGCGACGATCGAGGGGGAGAGCGCGTCCAGCCGCTCCTCATAGACCGTGTCAGCCACGGTCTGCTCGAGGCCGTCGAGGTCGAAATACTTGATCGACGTCACGCTCTGCAGCGGAGCGACCGCGACATGGCCGAGATCGTCGAAGCAATCGCACGTCACGGCTACGGTCTGCGTCATCAGGAAAATCGTGCAATGCTGCTCGACGAAGGCACGTGCGGCTGCGATTTTCAGCGTCAACTCGTCATCACGCGCCGTTCCGGTAACGCCGCACTCCGCCTTCGCCTCGACGAGCGTCACCGGCTCGTCGGTCGGGGGAACCGTTACCTTCGGCGGATACCACATCAGTCGGAAGCCTTCGCGCTACGGCCGGCGCGCCGCGTCTCAGGCGCAGGCGCCGCGACGGCACGCTCCATCGTCTTCTCGACGACCGGAACGGCGAAACCCGCCTCGATCAGGCGCACGGCTTCCGCGTCGCTGAAATTTTCGGTTTCGTCGCCCGCGCCCAGCGCGAAGCCCGATCCCGCGATGCTGACCAGCATTCGAATTTTCATGAACTTCCTCCAGGGTGGAGGTGAGCGCCCGAAGGCGCTCACCAGCCCGCTTTACGACGCAGCCGTGATCAGATGCTTCACGGCAGCGGTATCGCCGAGCTCACCATCCAGGCGGATGAGGCCGAGCAGACCAATGTCCGGCGCGAAGCGCTCACGCGCGACGAACATCACGATGCCTCCGACCTTGCGGACGAAGTACTTCGAGAAGTCGCCGAAGAGCATGACCTTCTTGGCCGCCGCCAAGGAGTCCATGGCCTGGTTGATGCTGTAGAGCCGCCCGTTGAACGTGCCGGGAACGCCCTTCTGCACATCGCCCATCTGCCACAGATAGTTGCCGTTGCCGTCCTTGAGCTTACGGACGGTCGACAGCGTCGTGTCGTTGAACATGTACCGCGCCTTCGGCGATGTCCGATAAGCGGGATCCACCGAGTGTTCGAGATCGATGATCTCGTCCCACGTGATGGCCGCAGTAGCGGCAGCCGTCTTGCCGAGCGTGGAGGCGGTGACGATGCCGTTCGGGTCGCCGGTTCCGTCACCGACCGTCAACTCGGTGTTGGCGCGGCGGCCGAGACGCTCGCCGAGCAGCGAGCCGAGCAGGGTCTCGAAGTTGAAGATCGAGTCCTGCGCGAGTTCCCAAGAGAACTTCACCCACTCAGTGTCGTACGCGAAGGCGTTCAGCGTCTTCTTGCCGAACGTCGCGTCGGAGCCGCCATCGTCGGTCACCGCACCCGCTTCGGTATGCTGCGCAACCGCAACACCCGTGTCGTCGATGGTCGGGATGTCGATCGGATTGCCGCCCGTCGTGTTGATGACGGTACAGATATCCTCGTCGTACATCGGACCCCAAGCCTTCATCGTCTTGATGATCTGGCTGCTGAGTTCCGTCGGGATGGTGTAGCCTCCGGCGGCGCCACTGCCGCCCGTCGTCGTCTGCGCGCGAATTTCCCGCGGGGCCACGCCGCCCTTGAGCGCCGCGCGCTCCTCCTCATTCAGGGCCGACATATCGCCGGCGACCTGAATGTAGCGATGGAAGGCCGTGCGATAGTCCACCTTCTCGCCGGGCTCATCGGTGCCAGACGCCTCCGCGTCGCCGGGCGCGGGGCGCTTTTTGGCGCGGGTTTCCTCGGCCTGCTTCTCGGCCGCGGCAACGCGCTGCTCCCGCTCGATCAGCTTCTCGAGCTTGTCGAACTCGGCCATGATCTTGTCGTGGCGGGTGTCGAGTTCGGCGGCGCGCGCCTCATCGGTGTTCGACTTGATTTCGTCGAGGGCCGCGCGGGCGTCGGCAACGAGCTTTTCCCGCTTCTCCTGAAGTTCCTTGACGCTCATGATTTTCTCCTTATGAGCACGCGATATTCGGCCGGAAGCGGGATGCTTGCCGGGCCTACCTCCGACCAAGGTCGGGTGAAGCTCTATGCGATGCTGCGGAATCGCTGCTCCGCCTGCGCCTTGCGCTCGGCGACGCGCGCCGCGGCGGCGACATGGTTTTGATGGCGCCGCGAGTGTTCGAGCGAGCGCAGCGCGATCGACGTGCCTTCGTAGGCCGGCTCCGACACGATCGACACTTCGCGCAAGATCACTTCCTGGCTCGTCCGCGTCGGCGGCTCGACCGTCTCGTCCCACGTCTGTTTCGTCACCATGAAACCGATCGACATGCCGCTCACGTCGCCGCGCGCGATCAATTCCTTCACGTCGCGACCGTCGCTGGTGTCCGGCAGGTCGATCTCGACCGCCAGGCCCTTCTCGTCCTCGCTCAAACGCAGCGTGCCGGCGCTGCTGCGGCCAAGGACGCGACCGCTGTCGTGGTCGAAATACGCTCGAATATCTCCCGATTTCAGGGACTTTCCGAACGCGCCGGGCGCGATAATCTCGCGAAAATAGCCGCCGATGTCGGCTGTTTCACCGAAAACGGCGGCATATCCTGCCACAGTCACCTTGTCGCCGTTGGCGCGCGTCTCAACGACGCGAACGAGCGAACGGCGTTCAGCTTCCGGCTTTATCGTCGACATTCTGGTCTCCGTTGTCGGGCTGACCGCCCGTCGTCGCAGTCGAAGCGCCCGGCGCCGGGCTCTTGCCGAGGACGACGGTGGCGCCCTGCACGAGCAGTTCGTCCGCGTCCGGATTCTTGTGCTTCGGTCGGTTGTCGAGCGCGCGCGCCTCATTCGGCGTGAGCTGCGCGGTCTGAATGCCCCGGCCGATCGCGTCGATACGGCTCTTGAAATCGCCGCGCATCAGGCCATCGAGATTGTGCTCGACGTAGCGGTTGCCGTTCATGCGGCCAAAGAGCTTCAGGTTGAGCTCGCCCTCGAACGCCGCAGCCCATTGCCCGATGAGGTGCTTGACGAGGTGAAGGTCCTGCTGCTCGACATTGGCGAACGTGCCCTTCGACAAATCCTGCAGAAACGCTGGCGGAATCTGCCAGGCGCGCGCGATCTCCTGGATCTGGAACAGCCGCGCATCGGTCATCTGCCCCTTTTCAGGGTCGAAGCCGATCGCCTTCAATTCGTGACCCGGCGGGATCGGGAACACCGGCTTCGACGACTGCTTCGCAGTGTCGATCGCGCGCATGACATCGGCCATCGCCCGCTTCAAGCCATCGGCGCCTTGCGGCAGCGGTCCTGACAGCGCGATCGGCGGAACACCGCCGCCGGCGAAGAAGTTGCTCGCGTAATCGTTCATCGCGAGCGCGAGCTGGATGGCCTTCGCAGCGAGAGCGATCGGGCCGTAATGCCCGGTCATGTCGCCGCGAAGCATGAACGGGATGTCGATGATGTCGGCGGCGGGATATTCCTGACCTTCGACGCGGTAAACCAGCGTCAATCCCTTGCGCCGGATGGTGCACTTCGCCGGATTGATCGGCCAGATGTTCTCGACCTGCGTCGCGTTACGCTCGATCCACGCGAGCCCGCGGCCGCCTGTGAACACCTGCTGCCAGAGGTACTGACGAAACTTGAACGCATCCATCTCCGGATTGGGATTCTCGTGCACCACCGTGCCGAGCTTTCCCTTGATGCGCTTGGAGCCCTCATCTTCGCTGCGGCGATAGGCGTGCAACGGAAGCGCGGCGAGCGTGCGCGACAAAAACGCGACCGCGGCGGCTACCGCCGGCACCGTCAACGCCCGATCGGTCGTGACGCGCGGCAGCGTGACGGAATCGATTCCGAACACCGCCATGAACTCGACGGTCTGGGAAACCGGAACGCCTGGATTTTCGATGCTTTCGCTCATGCCGCGACCAAGCTGAAGTTCGGATCATCCCAGGGGGATGCGAGGCGCCCGCGCGCGGTCGGATTCCAGCTCATCAGAATCGCTGCCTGTTCCGCCGCAATAAAGGGGTCAATCTTAGCGCTTCCGGCCGCTCGTTTTGTCGCCATCGGCCCTTTCGCTGCCTGCTCAATCCTCACATTCGACACTACCCAATCCATCATGCGCGAGCCGTCATGAGAGAGGGTCTGATCGTCGAGCTTAAGGTCGAGCCCATAAAGCGCGGGCTGCAGTGCAGGCCCTTGCAATAGTTTTTGCCGCAGCGAAGCGACGATTCCGACCTTGTCGAGCTCCTCGAAGATCACTGAGGCGTTATTCGGGTCGATGCCGACCGCGGCCTTCTCAGGCAGCAATCCCGTCTCTAGGATATCGGCGCAAATCTTCGCCAGCGCACGGATGTTGTTCATCCCGATCTTTGCGATGGTAAGAGACCCCTCTTCCTCGAAATCCAGAAGGCGAGCCGCGATATCCTTGCGTCGACGCAGAACGATCTCATTTGCGAATGCGTGCGCCCACAAAAGCCAACGGCGGGTGGTCGTTTCACGACCGATAACAGCAAGGCCGAGCAGATCGTCGCTTCCGCCGCCGTCAATCCCGATCGTCACAACCTCCGACCGCTCAAGTAGCGCCTCGAGTGTAAGCCCTTCTTCAGCGCATCGCGCCCATCGGTCAGAACCCGACCAGCGATCATCGCCAAGGCCAACGCCGATTTCGATGTTGAGATGCTGCGACGCCCAAATTTGCTCGGCCGCTTTCGTGGCTCGCCCATTATTCTCGTAATCATCGACGAGTCGCTGCGGATCAATCGATCGGCCTAAATTCGGCAGCAGATATTTCCAATGCCGACGGTCGCGCCAATACTGTTGATCGCGCTGGAGCCCCTCTGGGAACTCATAGATGACCGGCAGCAGGATTGGCGATTTTCCGCCTTTGCCGTCACGAATCTTCCGCGCTTTATCGAGCTCGGTCTTCCAAATTCCCGCCGGCTGCTCGTCCGACTGGGTCGTGATCATCAGGACTTGACCGCCCTGCATCGTGATGCCGCCGCCGCGGATTTGCTGCATCACGGCCGCGGCTTTCGCCTTTTTGCCGAGCTCATGCAGCTCGTCGATGATCGTTAGGATCGGGATTTCCCCGGTGACGATATCGGTTGCGAAGCTTTTGACGTCGAGCTTGGTGCCGGTCTTGCGGCGCTCAATGCATTTCAGGTGATCTTGCACCTTGAAGATGGCCTTCAGGCGGGCGTCCAGCCGGATCATCCCCTGCGCCTGATCGAAGCAGCGTTCCGAAATGTTTTGACTCGGCGCGACGATCAGCATCTGCCGACTCGGCGCCTCCTCCATGAACAAAGCGGTCAGGCCAAGCGCCGCCACATAGGTGGTCTTCGAATTTTTCTTGGGCACCATGCACAGCAACTCCCACACGAGCCGCTGTTTCGTCTCCGGATCCTCGCTCGCAAGGAACGCCACCAGGATAGCGCGGAACCATTCCCCACATGCGTCTGCCAATGACGGATTGCCCGGAACGTCCGGAAGCCGCAATTTGTTAAAAAACGCAATCGCCTTCCCCGCCTTCTGTTCATTGAGCGGGACATCGGCCATCGGCGTTTCGCCGGCCTGTAACTTCTCCCACCAATCAGGACAGGCGAAGCGCGGTAGCGCGTCAGTGGACCGCATTCAGCTGCTGCGCTTCCTGCTCGAGCTCGGCCATTAGATCGGCGTCCGCCGCGATCGCACGCTGCTCGTCGATCACCTTCTTGCCAGGGCGCTCGGTCGGCCCGGAGACATCCGGCGCTTTACCCATATCGCGCCGCGTAGGTCGCATCGAGCCGATCGCGAGCCGTCCCGCGCAGCCGATTGATCAAAGAAAAATAATGCTTCCGCAGCGTCGGCAGCGTGATGTCGAGCGCGTTGGCTACCCGCTCGTTGCTCCAGCCGAGTGATACCAACATCGTGACTTTGTTGATGTTTTCGACCGTGCGCATGTGTTGCGGCCGGCCGCGCTTACCCCAATTCTCTGGGATCGGGTCGCCGAACAGGTCAAAACTCTGCGTCATCGAGAAAAAAATCTCCGAGTGCTGCCCATGCCGGTAAGCGCTCCCACGCCCGTTTTTTTTTTGGCCCCCCCCCCCCCCCCGGTCAGTGCCAGACGCCACGCATGTGCAGGCTCGCCTGTTCCTCCGCCTGGATGATACTGTCGTGAGCCTGCTTGCTGACGGTCTCGACGTTATCGATGTCCCAGAACAGGTCCGGGTTGCCGCGATGAGGCCGCTTGTGATTAGCGACCGGACTGTTCGGCGCAGGGTACTTGCCGACACAGAGCACGCCGCTGCGTTGGCACCTATAGAGATCGCGCAGGAACACTTGCTGTCGCATCCGTTCCCATCGCGCCGTCTTGTACCAAGCCTTCCATGGCGGTTCGTTCGGCATCTACAAAGAGAAAGCCCCGCTGCATCTCTGCAACGGGGCTTCCATGCCCAAAGTCCAGCACTGGCGGAGACTTCACATGGCGAAAGCCTTTCCGATCAGAGATCGTCCACTCACAACTCTATGGATCAGAAAAGCAAAAGCCCCGGACGATGCCGGGGCCTTGATAGTCAACCTCACGACTCCGTGTGATTACGGCGTGACAGAAGCGTGATTACAACTTCTCAAACTGGCCGATGGTCAACGGGAGCGCGGTCGACCGTCCGAAGATGTTAATAGCAATCCTGATTCTATCGTCGGGGTCAATCTCGCTGATGGGCTTGTCGAAGGTCTCTTCCACAGTTCCGTTGAAGTGAGAGAACGGACCATCAGTGATCCGCACCTCTTCACCAGCCTTGAACACCATGCTCGCCGGCAGCTTGCCGGGGATTACGCCCGCGACCTCCCTCGATCGAAGATTGTCGATCAGCGCGTCCGGCACCCATACCGCTTGATTCTCCTTGCAGACGAATCCGCCGACGCCAGCCAGGCTGCGCACGCGATTCCATTCATCGCGTTGCGGATCACATCGCATGAACACATAGCGCGGGAAGAGCGGCACATCGTGAGGGCGCATGATGGCCACGCCACTTGATCGCTGCTTCGGCGAGAGAAAGCGCTTCGCCACCGGCCGATACTCGCGCGTGGTCGGGTAATAGGTCTCGAACTTGAGCTTATCGTGCAGCCAGTCGAGTGCATGCTTGTCGGACCCAAGCACATGAACGATGAACCAATGGAGATCGGTCGGCGCCGGGCGGGGCGCGATGACGTCAACAAAGTCGCCGATCTTGAGATTCTGTTCCATCAGCATCCTTCCCTCACAAAGCTTTCGTCGTCTTCGGTCATCAAAGGCTCTTTGGAAGCCTGCGGCTGCTGCGACGGCGGGAATAGCGTTGGGAACCACCACCCTTCCCGCGATTTCCCGTCGATCACCGCTCGCGTCGAGAGGTTCCATGTCACACGCCGCTCGCGTGATTTGTGCGCTACCCAGGCATCCCAGGCACGGGTGCCCTTGAACACGAAGATGGGCAGACGCGGTTCCCGCATGTCCGCGCCTTGCGGCTCTGGTGGTGGTGGCCGATAGCGTCGGGGCGGGCCGGCGAAGGGGTTCGCGCGCGCGTCTTTCTCGTTAGGTTTAGTCTTGGATGGTTCAGCGATATCTATCCGACTGCACGTACTTGCATGCGGTCCGTATGCACGCCGTGCATTTTCGGGCTCGGATTCACCGCATGCACGGGGTGCATGCGGTTCACTAGATGTTGCGTCAGGCGCTGCATCGTCGACCACCTCGGCGGCGGACGTTTCTTCAGTCTCCTCCGGCTCCTCGACATCGGCGCGCGCGGCGTTCCATTCCTGCGCCGCGCGGTCGAACACGATCCAGTAATCGTTGGCGCGCTGCTTACCGTCGTCGCCCTTGCGCGGCGACTTGCGAATGTAGCCGTTGCGGATGAGGTCGCCGACGAAATTGAACACGCCACGCGGCGAGCACGAGGCCTCGTCGGCGATCGTCTCGGCCTTGAGCCAGCAATAGCCGGTGCGATGGTCGGCATGGTTGGCAATCGAGACGAGCACGAGCTTCGGCCGTGCCGGCATATCCTGCTCGAGAGCCCAGGCTACGGCTTGGATGCTCATGGAGCCCCGCCGCCGCAAAAACGTGCTACTGCTCCCGAATGACCAAGATCGACCCGAAGCAAATCCTCACCGAACTGCGGCGCCTGCGCTCGCGCGCTCCCCGCGCCGAGGCGGCGGCCGGCGTGAAGAAGGTTGCCGCGCAGATCGCCGCCGATGACGGCCCGGCAGAGTTGCTCACCGCGCAATGCCGCGAGACCGCAGCCGAAATGACGGCAGCGCTCGCCAAGGCCTATGAAGACACGAGCAAGCTTGTCCCTGATCGACTCTGGGCCGATGTCGATCGCGCCATGGTCGAATGGGTGAAGGCGGAGCAGTGAAGCGGTCATAGGCCCCGCTCCACAGCAGCTTCGAGAATGTCACCACAGAGACGCGAGACGGAGACGTTGCGGCGCTTGGCTTCCGCACGAACGGCCGCACTGACGATCGGCGTGACGCATACGCCGCCGATGGTGTCGGCGCGAACCTCGTTGGTCGGTTTGCGCGGGCGGCCCGCCCGCTCGCGGCGCTGCGGCTGCGGCAGTCCGTCGTGAAATCTTGGCTCACTCACCAGAGGCGGACGCAGATCCGCATCAGGGTCACCGCCGGCAATCTCGATGCCGTGCCGCGCGCACACGCGATCAACCGTCGACGGATGCCAGCCGAGCCGCCGCGCCAGTTCCTCGACATTGGCGCCGTGGCGCGCCATGTGGCGCATCGAGGTCAATGTTGCCGGGCAATAGGCGGCGCTCATGCTGCCACCCATTGATCCGGGGCGACGCGGCGGCCCGCGC
>JAFKKS010000389.1 GCA_017304555.1 Hyphomicrobiales bacterium | reverse complement strand
CAAGACCGCGGCGCAACTCATCAACGAATATGGCGACCTGGAAACGCTGCTTGCCCGCGCTCCTGAGATCAAGCAGCCGAAGCGGCGCGAGACGCTGATCGAGAACGCCGAGCGCGCACGCCTCTCCAAGCAACTCGTCACGCTCGACTGCAACATGACGGTCGACGTGCCGCTCGCCGATCTGCGTCTCGTCGAGCCGGACGCGAAGACGCTGATCGCCTTCCTCAAGGCGATGGAATTCACGACCATCACCAAGCGCGCGGCGGAAGTTTACGGCATGGACGCCGCCGCGATCGAGGCCGACGCACGTTTGCGGGCCGATCCTTCGGCGGCCGGCGTAACCGGCGGTGATGGGGTTCTCTCCCCCCTTGTGGGGGAGGGACAGGGAGGGGGGTCGCCGCAAGCGCAGCGTCCAGGATTTACCCCCCTATCCACCTCTCCCCCACAAGGGGGGAGAGAGCAGGCTGCGGCCCAACCACTCACGCCGCAGACGCTCGCCGCCGCGCGCGAGAAAGAGGCCGCCGCCTCGAAGATCGACCGCAGTGTCTATGTCACCATCGGCGACGTCGCGACGCTCGACGCGTGGATCGCGAAGGCGATGGAGCGCGGCGTGCTCGCCGTGGAACTCATCGCCACTTCGCCTGACCCGATGGTCGCGGAGATCGTCGGGCTGTCGCTGGCGGTAGCGCCCAACGAGGCCGCTTACATCCCGCTTGGCCATCGCACCGGCGCCGACCTGCTCAGCGGCGCGGGTCTCGCCGCCGGGCAAATCCCCGCCGACGAAGCACTGGCGAAGCTCAAGCCATTGCTGGAAGACCGCGGCGTGCTCAAGCTCGGGCACGACATCAAGCCCAAGGTCTTGATCCTCGCCCGCCACTGCATCGCGCTCGCCCCGACCGAGGACGTGATGCTGATGTCCTACGTGCTCGACGCCGGACGCAATGCTTGCACGCTGCCAGCGCTCTCCGAGCAGCATCTCGGACACACGCCGGTCAACATCATCGAGATCGTCGGCAAAGGCCGCACGCTCGTCCCCATCGAGACCGTCGAGATCGACCGCGCCCTGCCCTACGCCGCCGAATGTCCCGACCTGACCTTGCGGCTGTGGCGGCTCTTGAAAGCGCGGCTTGTCGCGGAAGCGATGACCGCCGTCTACGAAACGCTGGAACGCCCGCTCGTCCCGGTGCTCGCGCGCATGGAGCGCAGCGGCATTTCGATCGACCGGCAGATTCTCTCGCGTCTCTCCGGGGACTTCGCGCAGACCATGGCGCGGTTGGAGGACGAGATCGCGGAACTTGCCGGCGAGCGCTTCAACCTCGGCAGCCCGAAGCAGCTCGGCGACATCCTGTTCGGCAAAATGAATCTACCCGGCGCCACCAAGACGCCAACCGGCGCCTGGTCGACGCGCGCCAACGTGCTGGAAGACCTCGCCGAGCAAGGCCACGAACTGCCCGCGAAGATTCTCGAATGGCGGCAGGTCTCGAAGCTGAAATCGACCTACACCGACCTGCTCCCCTCCTACGTCAACGCAGAAACGGGACGCGTACACACGAGCTACGCGCTTGCCGCGACGACGACGGGGCGGCTCTCGTCCTCGGAGCCGAACCTGCAGAACATCCCGATCCGCCGCGAGGATGGACGCAAGATCAGGCGCGCCTTCATTTCCGAGAGCGGACACAAGCTCGTCTCCGCCGACTACTCGCAGATCGAGCTTCGGCTACTCGCCGAGATCGCCGACGTTCCGACCTTGCGCCAAGCCTTCCTTGACGGCGTCGACATTCATGCGACGACCGCATCGGAGATGTTCGGCGTTCCGGTGAAGGGCATGCCCGCCGACGTGCGCCGCCGCGCCAAGGCGATCAACTTCGGCATCATCTACGGCATCTCGGCTTTCGGCCTCGCCAATCAGCTCGGCATCGGACGCGATGAAGCCGGCGCCTACATCAAGAAATACTTCGAGCGCTTCCCCGGCATCCGCGACTACATGGACGCGACCAAGGCGTTCTGCCGCGAGCACGGCTATGTCACGACCTTGTTCGGCCGCAAGATGCATTACCCGGAGATCAAGGCGTCGAATCCGTCGCTCCGTGCGTTCAACGAGCGCGCCGCGATCAATGCGCGTCTGCAAGGCAGCGCCGCCGACATCATCCGCCGCGCCATGATCCGCATCGGCCCAGAGCTCGAAAAGGCGAAGCTCTCCGCCAGGATGCTGCTGCAGGTGCACGACGAACTCATCTTCGAAGTGCCGGACGCAGAGGTCGAGAAAACGCTGCCGATCGTCGCGAAGATCATGGCGGAGGCGCCGATGCCGGCTTTAAGCCTGCAAGTGCCGCTGCAGGTCGAAGCGCGCGCCGCCGACAATTGGGACGAGGCGCACTGAGTTTGCTACCTTGCTTCGTCATGGCCGGGCATAGCCCGTCGAAGACGGGCGTGAACGCCCTTTTGTCCCGGCCATCCACGTCTTGTTTACGACGCTAAAGAAAGACGACAAGCACGCGCAACGGCCTTAGAAAGCCAACGCTACAAGCTTCCCAGGAAGCTGCGGAAGGTCGAATTCGTCAGCAGCGCCTCTTGTCCCGACTGGATCAGCAGATCGACCGACGGCTGCGGCAGCTTCAATCGCGTCGGGATGACATTGAGTTGCGCCGCGCGCGCCGCGCCGAGTTGATCGAAGCCGACACGTCCGACATAGAATTTCAGATCCTGACAGTTCGGCCCGCCATGCGCCCTGCGGATCGCTTGCCCTTCCGGTCCGCACCGCCAGCGCACCAGCGCATTGCGCCAGTCCGTCATCGTATGTTCGAACAGCGTGTAGCTCGCGCGCAGACCGAGATCGAGCGCCGAGTCGGCGACGGCCGCAACGAGGTCGGCGCCGGTCGGCCCCTCCAAGGTCCGCGCCCAATCGCCTTGCGGCGGTCGGCCGGAATCGACGACGAGGAACAACACGCGCCGCAGCTTCACCGCCTGCTCGCGGCTGAGCGGCCCGTACGGCGTCTGCGACGATTCACGCGCGACGGTAAAGCCGGACAGGCCAAAATTGTCCGCCAATCCGCCGTCGAGCAGCTTGATGTATTTGATCGATCCGTCGCGATAGCGCGAAACACCTTGCGAGAATGAGCGCAGGATCGGTGGCGCGTCCGGATTCTTCAGCGCGCGGTCGATCCAGGACGGAAGCTTGGCGTTGCAGCGGTCCGGATAGGTCTCCAGGATGATCGGTGAAAATGCGAGCGGCACCGCAGCCGACGCCGCCACCGCAGCCGCGATCGGATACTGCGAAAGGTCGCTGCAGATAGCGCTGAACGCCGTCTTCCCGAAGACGAACGGTGTGCGGTTGTAGATGTCGGTGGCGTTGATCCAGATGCGCGGGCGCCGTTCCGTGATGAGCGACGCGAAAGTCGCGCCTTCAAACAGGTTGGCGTCGAGCCAGGAGCGGAAGCGGATGTCCTCGTTCACGCCGCCGCCGATCGCACGCGTGAAATTTGCGATCGAGACGTTGGTACGCAATTCCGCTTCGGCATCCTTGAGCAGGAAGCGCTCGCGGAAGTCAGTCAGTGCGGCGCGCTTCTTCAGGCCGAAGTAAGCCGCCGTGATCGAACCACCGGAAACACCGCTGATGAAGTCGATATGATCGATCAGCGAGATCGACCGGCTGCCGATTTTGCGACGCTCATCGGCAAGGCCCCGCAGCACGCCGAACGAGAAGGCCGCCGCCCGCGTCCCACCACCGGAGAACGCCAGGCCGACCAGCATGTCGTCTTCGGATGCTTCGGTCGGGATCGCGTTGGCGGAAACGCCGCCGTTAGCGTCCGCCGTCGGAACATTGATCGGGACATTGCTGACCGAGGCACAGGCGCCAAGGGTCAGGGCAAATGCAAAACCAAGGATACGCAATAAAAACATCAGAATTGTTCTCGGCGGCGTAACCCGACCGCCTGCGAATTATAATCGAGCCCAACTAAATCAGGGGTTTCTGTGCTGTCTTTGCCGCAATTCTGACAAACAGTGTCGCCCATGGGCAACAGCCGCTCGCCGCGCCATCGTCAAGGGCACGGCCCGATGCAGAATTCGACGCCATCGCTATTCTTATATCGCCCATCCCCAAGCCGTTCGTAATCCACGCAACGGCGCCGATCCATGGGGTCGCTGGCGCTGCGGCGACAGATCTTGCCATCGTCGGCTTCCCAGCTCCCACGCACAACGATGCCGGCGCCCGCAACGATGGCCGAGCCGTCCGGCATATGGATCGTGCACAGCATCTTGCCGGCAAACGGCCCGGTCGCCGGCGTGCCGCACAGGGGCATCCCGACAAGCTCCTGCCGGAACTGATCCAGCGTCATCGGCTCGGCATTGGCGGCGGAGATGCCGGCGAGCATCGCAAGAAAAAGGGATGAGAGCGTCGCGCGCATGCAGGTGTTCGTCCGAGACAACTCGAAATGAGAGGAGGCGCTAGAGCATTGACGGGAGCACCCGGTCCGGCGGCTTGTGGCCGTCCATAAAGGCGCGGATGTTGATGATGACCTTCTCGCCCATATCGACCCGGCCTTCCACCGTGGCCGATCCCATATGCGGCAGCAACACCACCTTGCCGGTCCGCGCCAGCTTGACCAGGCGCGGATTGACCGCCGGCTCGTGCTCGAACACGTCGAGCCCCGCACCCGCGATATCACCGGTTTCGATCAGTCGCGCCAGCGTGTTCTCGTCGATCACCTCGCCGCGCGCGGTGTTGACGACATAGGCGCCGGGCCGGATCAGCTTGAGCCGCCGCGCCGACAGCAGATGGTAGGTCGCCGGCGTGTGCGGGCAATTGACCGAGATGATGTCCATCCGCGCCAGCATCTGGTCGAGGCTGTCCCAGTAGGTCGCCTCCAACTCTTCCTCGATGCCTGCCGGCAGCGGTTTGCGGTTGTGATAGTGGATCTGCAGCCCGAACGCGCGAGCGCGACGCGCCACTGCCTGCCCGATACGCCCCATGCCGATGATGCCGAGCCGTTTCCCCCAGATACGATGGCCGAGCATCCATGTCGGCGCCCAGCCGTCCCATTCCTGCTCGCCGGTAATGACCCTCGCGCCTTCAGTAAGCCGCCGCGGCACCGCCAGGATCAGCGCCATCGTCATGTCGGCGGTGTCTTCTGTCAGAACCCGCGGCGTGTTGGTGACGGCAATGCCGCGCTTGAGGGCGCTTTCCACGTCGATATTGTCGACGCCATTGCCGAAATGGGCGATGAGCTTGAGTTGGTCGCCAGCGGCGGCAATGGTATCCGCATCGATGCGGTCGGTGACGGTCGGGACCAAGACCTCGGCCGTCTGCATGGCCGTGACGAGTTCCGCCGGCGTCAGCGGCTTGTCGTCCAAGTTGAGGCGCGCGTCGAACAGTTCACGCATCCGCGTCTCGACGCTGTCCGGCAGCCGGCGCGTCACGACTACAAGCGGTTTTTTGTTCTTCGGCATTCCCCGATCCGTCGTCCGCGCGACCTCTGTCCTGTTTGTTCAGGCGACATTAACCGGTGCCGCCGACACTGACCGCGCCCTTCGGTACGATCGAGCGGCCGCGAGCAAAAGCTTGTCTACCAGAAGCCCTTGGGAAGACAAAGCGCCAGCCCCAGGCACGCGTGCAGCCGCATCCGTCTCGTGCCGCACACGATGCGAGAAACTTGATGACGTTGCGACGCGCACCGCTCTTCCTTTGCGCAATCCTCACCCTCCTTGCCACGAGCCCAGCGTCCGCAGAGATGAACGGCGTCGGGCAGTCGAGCGGCCTGCCGGTTCCGCGCTTCGTCAGCCTCAAGTCCGATCGCGTCAATGTGCGGGGCGGGCCGACAAAGGACCACGAGGTCACCTGGATCTTCACCCGTGCCGGCCTACCGGTTGAAGTCACCGCCGAGTTCGACAACTGGCGGCGGATCCGCGATTCGGAGGGCCAGGAAGGGTGGGTCTACCACTCCCTCCTTTCCGGCCGGCGCATGGCTGTCGTCGAGCCGAATTCCAAGCAGAAAGGGCCGCTTTATGCCCTCCACGATTCAGCGAGCGAGAAGTCGGCGGTCGCCGCCCAACTTGAGGCCGGCGTCCTTGCGCAGGTGAAAAAGTGCACCGGCACCTGGTGCCGCATCGCGGGCAACGGCTTCGACGGCTGGATCGAGCAATACCGCCTCTGGGGCGTCTACCCGAACGAAAAGGTGGATTGAGGCCGCTCGAAGCGGCTTATCGCAGCACCGCCACCTGCCGCGGATCGACCGTCATCACGACGGGCGCGCCAACGGAAAACGCCGGCTCGCCGCGCCGGTGCGGAACGTCGACGGTCATGTCCTGGCCGGCCGCGCGCACGCGATAGCGCACGATCCCTCCGAGAAATTCGCGCATCGTGACCGTCGTGTCGGCGCCCGACAGCGCCGCCGCCAGCATGATCGCCTGCGGACGAACCGACAGGCAGGCTTTGCCTGGATCGCCATCGATGCCTGCAAGTGTAAAGCCGTCCGCACCTTTGAACGAGCGATCGGACCCGATCTCGCCCTCGATGAGATTGGCCGTGCCGAGGAATGTCGCGACGAAGCGGTTTGACGGATTGTCGTAAAGCGCAAGCGGCGTCCCGACCTGCTGGATGCGCCCGCCCTCGAGCACGGCAAGCCGGTCGGCGATGGCGTTCGCCTCCTCCTGGTCGTGCGTCACGTAGATCGCGGTGAGCTTGAGCTTACGCTGCAGCGCCCGGATTTCCGCCCGCATGTCGGTGCGCAGTTTCGCGTCGAGGTTCGAGAGCGGTTCGTCGAGCAGCAGCACCTCCGGCTCGATCACCAGCGTCCGCGCCAACGCCACGCGTTGCTGCTGCCCGCCAGAAAGCTGCGCCGGGCGTCGCCCCGCATAGTTCGAAAGCCCGACCAGCGCGAGCGCTTCTTCGACCCGCCGCGCCCGCTCGGCCCGCGAGACATTGCGGCGCTCCAACCCAAACGCGACGTTCTTCGCGACCGTCATATGCGGCCACAGCGCGTAACTCTGAAACACCATGCCGAGGTTGCGCTCCCATGGCGGCAGCCGCGTGACATCACGTCCGCCGATGAGGATGCGCCCCTTATTCGGCCGTCCGAAGCCCGCGATCAAACGCAGCAGCGTCGTCTTGCCCGAGCCGGAGGGCCCGAGAAATGCGAAGAACTCGCCCTCGGCGATCTCCAGCGCGACATCGTCCAGCACTGGGGTTGCGCCATAGCCGAAGGTCACGTGATCGATCGAAACACCGGCCGCCATCAGATCATCGCCTCACGGGTTTTCAGGCTGCGCTCGCGTTCGGCAAAACGATACGAGATGAAGGTCGCAACGGCGACGGTGACGACCGCGATGACGCCAAGCGCCGCGCCGGGTCCACGACCGGCCGCCGACTGCATGTAGACGTAGATGCCGTAGGCAATGGGGGCGTCGTCGCTGCGTGCGACGAGCAGCAAGGTCGCCGAAAGCTCGACCGCCGCCGTTGCGAAGCTGGTCATGAAGCCGGCAAACAAGCCGCCCGCCATCAGCGGCACGACGATGCGCTGGAGCGTCGTGAACTTGCCGGCGCCGAGCGTTTCCGCGGCTTCCTCGAGGCTGATGTGCAACTGATGCAGCGCGGCTTTCGCAGCGATCAGCGCATAGGGAAGTCGCCGCACCGCATAAGCGATCACCAGCATACCCCAGAACGTGGCGAAGGATTCGCCGCTCCACGGCAGATGCACATCGTAATAGGTGCGCAGGAGACCGATGCCGATGACCAAGCCAGGCACCGCGACCGCCGCCATTGCGGCCTGCTCGACCAGGTGACGGCCGGGCAGCTTCGTGCGCAGCACCAGATAAGCGACGAGCGCGCCAAGCACCACGTCGATCAGTCCGGCAAGGCCGCAATACAGCACCGTGTTGCCGATCAGCGGCCCCGCTTCGTTCAACACCGTCGCGTAGTGGGCGAGCGTGTAGCCGTCCGGCAGCACGGCGTAGGACCACACCGTTGCGATCGAAAGGAGGAAAATGCCGATATGCGGCGAGAGCGCGAGCAACACGACGAAGAGCACGAAGGCGATGGCGGCGATCCGCGCGCCCGGCCCGAGATCACGGCGCGACAGGCTGCCGCCGCCACGCTGCAGTGTCGAGAAATCCCGCCCGCGCAAGAACAGGCTCGACAGCCAGATCGCCGCGACCGAACAGGTGATCATGATCACCGAGATGACGTAGCCCATCGGATCGGAAAGACCGACACTGGTGATCTTGAGATAGGCTTGCGGCGCCAGCATCGCGTTGACGTTGAGCAGAAGCGGCGTCGCCAGATCGTCGAACACCTTGACGAAGACGAGCGCCGCGCCGGCGATATAACCGGGCAGCGCCAGCGGAAAGACGATGCGCGAGAACAGGACGAAGCCGTGCGCACCGAGGTTTTGCGCCGACTCTTCCATCGCCGAATCGATATTGGCGAGCGAGGCCGACAGGTTGAGCAGGATGAACGGGAAGTAGTGCAGCGCCTCGACGAAGATGACGCCGTTCAGCCCTTCCATGAAGGGAATGCGGAAGCCGAACCAATCGTTGAGCAGGAGATTGATCGCGCCGTTGCGGCCGTAGATGAGTTGCATCGCCACTGCCCCGACGAAGGGCGGCATCACCAGCGGCACGATGCCGAGCGTGTGGATCAGCGCTGCGCCGCGAAACTTGTAACGCGCGAGGATGGTCGCGAGCGGCACCGCGATCAGGCTCGCGATGACGACCGCCATGCTGGCGACGAAGACCGAGTTCCAGAACGATTCACGCAGCAGCGCCGTCGCGAAGAAGTCTTGGAAATTGACGAGCGTGAACCCGCCGCCCTGGACGGTGAAGGCGACGAAGATCACGCGGATGATCGGAACGATCAGGAAGGCGACAAGAAACACCGCGACGAGGCCGAGCGCCGCGATCTGCGCCGGCGTGCCGCCAAGCCGCGCGGACAGGTTCTGCCGGAAGGAGAGCGGAGCGGCCGCTTCGATCGTCATGCGGTCATCATGGATGGCGGCGCTGCACGACGCAATTCATGTCGGCCGCCAAGCCAGCGGATGATCCACAAGCGCGCGATCCAGCGTCACAAGTCGCAGTCTTTCGACGGCGCATTGCGCAAGCAGCAAACGATCGAAAGGATCACGTGTCGGCGGTAGTGGATCGAGATCGTACACGACATGATGTTGGTTGATCGTCAGGACAGCGAAGCCCATCGACTCCAGATAGCCGGATATATCCTCGATCGGCAGGTGAGGATCCAACTTTCCGAGACGCGTCTTAATTGCGATCTCCCAGAGGCTCGCAACGCTGGCAAAGAATGGGCCGCCTGCGGCCAAGAGATCAGTAATCGATGGAACTAAGGCGACGCGCGGCCTTCGCGTGAAGTCGATCAGCAAATGCGTATCGAGAAGCAGCGCCATTACTTTGGGAGAGGTCGCAATAAAAAGTCTTCCGGCAGCGGCTCGTCGAAATCGTCCGCAACGTACGTGAAAACCTCATCGATCCCGCGCGCCTTCAGGAACGCCTCTCCGGCGGCAAGGTCCAGCCCCCCCTTCCGCTTGTGCGGCACAAGGTCGAGCACCGGCTTGCCATTGCGCGTAACGGTGACCGTCTCACCCTTCTCGACGAGACGGGCGAGTTCGGTCAGCCGATTCTTCGCGTCCTTGATCGATTCGCCGTCAGCGCCTTCTCCGCCGCGGCCTTCGCATCGGCGTAATTCTTGACCGCGAAATCGTCCCACTTGCTCTCGAACTCCGCCTGACGGCCGGCCGGCTTCTCGCCCTTCTTCACCTTGTGGAACGAGCCGGCGATGGCGGGATCGCTCGCCTCCTTCTCGCTCACCGGCACCGTGCTGGCGAGCTTGCGCGCTTCGGCGATCAACTTCTTGGCTTCCGGGCTCGCGTTGGCGCCGAGTTTCGTCTCGGCGTCGTGGATCGCCTTCCAGGCGGCATTGAGCTCCTTGAGCCGGAAGGTGATGACGCGATCGAACAGCGAGTTGAGAAGCTCGTAACGCACCTCCGAGACGCCGGCGTCGAACTTCAGCCGCGCACCGAGGTTCTTGTCCTTGAACGGGTTGGGGAAGCCGGCCGGCGCCTTGGCATAGGTCGCCTCGCGCACCGGTAGCCGCTGGATTTTCGGCTCGAGCAGGATCTGCTGCCCCTGTTCGGAGAGCAGGAACTCGACGAACGCTTCCGCCGCCTTCTGATGCTTGGCGCCGGCGATGATCGCGACATTCGCCGGCACCAGCGTCGTCACCGTCGGATAGACGAACTCGACCGGGAACCCCGACGCCTTCGCCGAAAGGCCGAAGAAGTCGATGACGATGCCGATCCCGTACTGGCCGCTATTGACCGCATCCGGCACGCCGAAAGAGCGATCGGAAACCTGCGCGAAGTTGCCTGCCATTTCGAGCAGGTTCGCCCAGCCCTTGTCCCAGCCCTCGCCCTGCAGCAGCGTCTCGACCGTGAGATGCGTGGTGCCGGAGCGCGACGGCGCGGAGATGCCGACATGGCCGAAATAGATCGGCTTCTTCAGGTCATCCCACTCTTTCGGCGCCGGCAGATCGTTCGCCTTGAGATAACGCGTGTTGTACATGATGCCGTAGCCGGACGCGGCGAAGCCGATGTAGTAGCCGTCCGGATCGTTGACCGGATAAGAGCCGACCTTCTCGGCGATGCCCTGCGCCTTCGGCTTGTACTTCTGCAGCAGCGAATCCTTCTTCAGCACCTCGAACGCATCCGGCGCCGACGCCCACATAAGATCGGGCGGGCTCGAGCGCGTCTCGCTGATGAAGCTGACCGCCGCGGCGGTGTTGCGGTTCTGGATTTCCGCCTTGGTGCCGGGATGCGTCTTCTCGAAGGCGGCGGCGAGTGGCGCCGTGACGTCCTTCGAATAGGACGTGACGATGACGACCTTGTCCTCAAGCCCCTGCGCCGACGCCGCAGCGAAACCAAACGTCGCAAACGCTGCGGCAAGAACCGCGCGCCGCCCCAAACCCACCGTCGTCATCACAAGCCCCTCCAACGTCTAAGCGCTTCTTGAACTCCGAAAGTAGCGTGGCATCGGAACCGCGCCGGAGGCAAGCATAGGGCTGCAAAAATAAAAACGGCCGGGAGGTCCCGGCCGTCATGTGGACGACATCAAACGAAGAGGCCGAAACGCCCCCTGTCCGGCAGCTCACGTATCCCGGCTCACGTATCCTTGCGGCGCAGCCGGACGACGACGTCGATACGGGCGACCTCGTAGCCTTCGGGAGGCGTCGGCGCTTTGCCGACCACGACCTCGGCGCCCGGAATATCCACCAGCGCATCCTCGTTCTCGACGAAGAAGTGGTGATGATCCGACGCGTTGGTGTCGAAATAGGTCTTGGAACCGTCGACCGCGACCTGCCGCAGCAGGCCGACCTCGGTGAACTGGTGCAAAGTATTGTAGACGGTCGCCAGCGAGACCGGCACCTTGGCGCGGGTCGCCTCCTCGTACAGCGATTCAGCCGTCAGATGGCGATCGCCCTTGGCGAACAGGATCCAGCCGAGCGCCATGCGCTGCCGGGTCGGCCGCAGCCCAACCTGGCGCAGCATCGATTTCACGTCGTGCCAAGGGCAGCCGTTAAGATCGGCACGGGCCGGCGGCGCGTCAGCCAGCGGCTCTATGGAACTCGAAAACGTCACGGTCGGGGGCTGCGTCATCTATCTCGAAACTATTATCGCGGCCGTGGCAAGCGAGAGCTTCGGCTGCATTATTGCCTTATGGATCATAGGCATCCGACGCCAAAGATGCAACCGCGGCAGCGGGTAAATGCCGATTCTTCACGCGTCTTCCGGTCGCTTTGATCGTCGCTAGGCCTATGTTAGGACAGCGACCGGCCTGGGGAACCGCCCCAGAAATCGGCACCACGGGGACGGAATGCAGGAACGCCGCACAAGCTTCGACTACGAGCAGTTACTGGCGTGCGGCCGCGGGGAACTCTTCGGACAGGGCAACGCCCAACTCCCGCTGCCGCCTATGCTGATGTTCGACCGCATCACGGAAATCTCCGAGGAAGGCGGCGAGTACGGGAAAGGCCTGATCCGCGCGGAACTCTCTCTGCGGCCGGATATGTGGTTCTTCCCCTGCCATTTCAAAGGCGATCCCGTGATGCCCGGCTGCCTCGGGCTCGACGCCCTGTGGCAGTTGCTCGGCTTCTTCCTCGGCTGGCTCGGCGCCCCGGGCAAGGGCCGCGCCCTCGGCCTCGGCGAACTCAAATTTTCCGGCCAGGTGGTCCCGACGATGAAAAGCATCGTCTATGGTATCGAGATCAAGCGCGTGATGCGCTCCAAGCTCGTGCTCGGCATCGGCGACGGCTGGCTGTCGGCGGACGGGGAAGTGATCTACCGCGCTAGCGACCTGAAAGTCGGACTGTTCCGTCAGGATGCAATGGCAGCCGGCGGCGCATAATCGCATATAACGCCGGACACTGACGAAGCGGGCCGGTGTGCCCGCCGGAGTAACCAAAATGCGGACGAGGCAGGTATGAAGCGCGTTGCCGTCACCGGAATGGGGATCGTCTCGTCGATCGGCAACAATACCCAGGAAGTGCTGGCAAGCCTGCGCGAGGGCAAATCCGGCATCGTGCGCGCCGACAAATACGCCGAGCTCGGATTCCGTTGCCAGGTGCATGGCGCCCCGACCCTCGACGTCGAAGAGGTCGTTGACCGCCGGGCGCTGCGTTTCCTCGGCGGCGGTGCTGCGTGGAATCACGTCGCCATGGAACAGGCGATTCGCGACAGCGGCCTTGAGGAAAACGAAGTCTCCAATCCGCGCACCGGCATCATCATGGGCTCGGGCGGCCCCTCCACCCGCACCGTCGTTGAATCCGCCGACATCGCCCGCAGCAAAGGGCCGAAGCGCGTTGGCCCCTTCGCGGTGCCGAAGGCGATGTCCTCCACTGCCTCCGCGACGCTCGCCACCTGGTTCAAGATCAAAGGCGTCAACTATTCGATCGCCTCTGCTTGCGCGACGTCGAACCACTGCATCGGCAATGCCGCCGAGATCATCCAGCTCGGCAAGCAAGACATCGTGTTCGCCGGCGGCTGCGAGGAACTCGACTGGACCCTGTCGGTCCTCTTCGACGCCATGGGCGCGATGTCCTCCAAGTTCAATCAGACGCCGGAGAAAGCGTCGCGCGCCTACGACGCCGAGCGCGACGGCTTCGTCATCGCCGGCGGCGCCGGTGTCCTCGTCCTGGAAGAATTGGAACACGCCAAGGCGCGCGGCGCGCGCATCTATGCGGAAGTCGCCGGTTATGGCGCGACCTCCGACGGCCACGACATGGTCGCCCCTTCCGGCGAAGGCGCGATGCGCTGCATGCGCATGGCGCTTGCCGACGTGAAGTGCCCGGTCGATTACATCAACCCGCACGCGACCTCGACGCCCGTCGGCGATCTCAAGGAGATCGAGGCGATCCGCGACGTGTTCGGCGACAAATGTCCGCCGATTTCGGCGACGAAGTCGCTGACCGGCCACTCGCTCGGCGCGGCCGGCGTACAGGAAGCGATCTACTCGCTCCTAATGATGAACAACGGCTTCATCTGCGAAAGCGCGAATATCGAAACGATCGATCCGGCGATGGCCGACATGCCGATCGTGCGCGAGCGCCGCGATGACGTCGATATCGGATGTGTGCTCTCCAACTCGTTCGGGTTCGGCGGCACCAATGCCTCAATCGTTTTGAAGAAGCTCGATGCGTAAGGTTGGCGTTCTCGCCTCATCGCATCCGCAGGAGTGACGGATTTGGGAATGCAGGGATTGATGCAAGGCAAGCGCGGCTTGATCCTCGGCGTGGCCAATGACCACTCCATCGCCTGGGGCATCGCACGAACGCTCGCCGCCCATGGCGCAACGCTCGCCTTCACCTATCAGGGCGAGGCGTTGGGCAAGCGCGTCAAGCCGCTCGCGGCGCAGACCGGGTCGGAACTGACGCTGCCCTGCGATGTCGAGGACCTCAACTCGGTCGATGCCGCGTTCGCGCAGATCGGCGAGCGCTGGGGATCGCTGGACTTTGTCGTGCATGCGATCGCCTTCTCCGACCGCAGCGAACTCAAGGGCCACTACGCCGACACGACGCGGGAGAATTTCACCCGCACCATGGTGATCTCCTGCTTCTCCTTCACCGAGATCGCCAAGCGCGCCGCGGCCCTCATGCCCGGCGCCGGCTCGATGCTGACGCTGACTTTCGGCGGCGCATCGCGGGTCGTGCCGAACTACAACGTGATGGGCGTGGCGAAAGCCGCCCTCGAAGCCTCGGTGCGCTACCTCGCCGCCGACTACGGTCCGCGCAACATCCGCGTCAACGCCATTTCGGCTGGCCCCGTGCGCACGCTCGCCGGCGCGGGCATCGCCGACGCTCGCCAGATGTACAATTTCCAGCGGCGCCACGCCCCGCTGCAGCGCTCGGTGACGATCGAGGAAATCGGCGGCGCCGCGCTTTATCTTCTTTCCGATCTTTCGACCGCCGTAACGGGCGAAATCCACTTTGTCGATTCCGGTTACAACATCGTCTCGATGCCGAACCCGTCGGCCGTCACCGGTGACTATTCCGACAACGGTAATGACGAGCGCGCTCCCGCCGCCGCGCAGTAAGGGCGGCCATTGCAAATCGGACTCTCGTTTATCGCGCAGCGATGCGCCAGGCAGCGACTTGGTCGGTCAACCGCTCGGCGCTAACGGGTGAACGGGCGATGAAAAAGCCGAGCCGCGGCGCCCACACCGACAACGGCACCGTTCCCGCCTTGCTGCGCTGAGCGATGGCGACCCAAAGGCCAAGGCGGTTTTTCGTCACGCCGAACGCCTCGACCTCTTTCCAGTCACGATGTCCGCTACAGAACCACAGCCTGACATCAATGCCGTTCCGGTCGACGACGAGGCGTGTCGGCAAATGCCACAACACGGCCATCGCGAACAGCGAGAGCAGCGCGAAGAGAACGGTCAGCGGCCACGCCTCGGCGCGCCCCCGCCGCACCAGGACGACACTGACGGCAAGCCCCGCAACGCCGACGACGATCAGCAAAATCGCCGCGAGAATCTCAAGGCCGGGTCCGGCGACAAGAACGATGCGGTCGGTCGAATCCATTCGGCGCTCATTTGCGGTGACGAACGAAGACCAGCCTAAGGATATACCACTTTTCACACCGCTGCGCGGCTTACGCGAACCGTCGCGCGGAAAAGCAAACGGGCGGCCGAAGCCGCCCGTTCAGATTGGATTTTGTAGCTCGCCCGTTATTCGGCGGCCGGCGCGTCCTGCTGGCTCTGCTTCTCAGCCTTCTGCTTCGCCTCAAGGTCCTCGCCGGTCTGCTGGTCGACGGCCTTCATCGACAGGCGCGTCTTGCCGCGATCGTCGAAGCCGAGCAGCTTGACCTTCACCTTGTCGCCTTCCTTGACGACATCGGAGGTCTTCTGCACGCGGTTGGCCGCAAGCTGGCTGATGTGGACGAGGCCATCCTTCGCACCGAAGAAGTTCACGAAGGCGCCGAAGTCCATCA
>JAFKKS010000388.1 GCA_017304555.1 Hyphomicrobiales bacterium | reverse complement strand
GCAAATGTTGAATCTGTTGAGCCCAGAGCACCTGATCAGCAAAGGGCACAACTCGGCCGATTATCTCCACACAATCACGGAGGCGATGAAGCTCGCATTCGCCGACCGCGAACGCTGGTACGGCGACCCGAAGTTCGTCGACGTTCCGCTCGAACGACTGCTTTCGCCCGAATATAGCGCCGAGCGCCGTGCCATGATCAAACCGGATCGCCCTTGGCCCGGCATGCCGCCTGCCGGCGATCACACGAGGATAAAAGGAGGAAGCTTGGTTGGAGAGCAGCCGGCCTTCCCACGCGACACGTCTTACATCTGTGTTGTGGACCGCCACGGTAACGTCTTCTCCGCTACGCCGAGCGACGTGTCGTTCGATACCCCCGTCATTCCGGGCACCGGATTGTGTCCGTCGTCACGCGGGTCGCAGTCCTGGACAGACCCGGATCATGCGAGCTGCTTGGCTCCCGGAAAGCGTCCTCGCCTCACGCCGGCGCCGGCGCTTGCGATCAAGTCGGGCGAATTCGTCATGCCTTTTGGAACACCGGGAGGAGACGTGCAGGCGCAGGCCATGCTGCAGGCGTTCCTCAACATGGTTGTGTTCGGCATGGATCCGCAGCAGGCGGTGGAGGAGCCAAGGGTTGCTACCTACAGCTTCCCTGACTCGTTCGAGCCGCATCAGTATTTGCCCGGCCGGGTCAATTTGGAGCGTCGCGTCGATGACGGCGTCGGTTCGTCTCTCGCCAAACGTGGTCACGATTTTCAATGGTGGCCGGAATGGACGTGGCGGGCCGGATCGGTTTGCGCCGTCATTGCGGATCAGCGTCGCGGAATACTCACGGGAGGCGCCGATCCGCGCCGTCCATGCTACGCGGTTGGGTGGTAGTACCGCCGCGATGAGATGCGGAGCGCGGGTGTGCGGCGACGGGCTGGCCGCGTGAGCGCGAAGCTGATGGATAGGCGATGCCTGATACCGATACACGCGGCGGCGCTTGGCGGGTTGGCTTCGACGTTTGTGGTGTCCGGCGCGAGAGCGAAGCGGCGGCAATAAGGCGTGAGGATCACGATCGTCGGGCGCGGCTCAAACGCGACATAGACATTACCGGTCATCCGGTCGCTTTGTTGTGGCTGGCGTCCAGCGAGCCCGATGCCGCCGTTTTTCTCTATCTCTTCGAGATTGAAGCTGATGGCCAGCGCCGCTATGTCACCGAGGGCATGCTGCGCGCCATCCATCGGGCGGACGGTTTCGCGCCCGACAATTATCGCACAACGTGGCCGTGGCACACATTCGCGCGAAGCGATGCACGGCCGATGCCGATCGGAAAACCTGAGTTGTTGAGGTTTCCACCGTTGCCTATTGCGTGGACTTTTGCAAAGGGCCAGCCGCATCCAGATTTCTCTTGCCGGCGGTGACCACGATCACTTGGGGCAAACACCGCACGGGCGGCCGCCGCTATTGACCCTTCATAGCGGCGGCGCACATGCTAGCGTGCTGGAGTTGCCGGTGAGAGGCTCGAATACAGACTGACATTCAGCTTGCCACTCTGAAGGTCAGTCCTTGCCCCGAGGTGCAGTATCAACTGGCCGCAGCAGCGATCGGTCCTTCCAACCCGTTGGGCAATTCGATATCGACCTCAAGGGTTGAGACGCTCTTCCCGCGGTCCATCTTGACGACGACCTTGTCCGGGTCGAGTGAAACGTGCCGTGAAATCACGGAAAGGATTTCCTCGCGCAACTTCCCCAGCAGGTCTGGCTGGCTGCGCAGCCCGCGTTCGTGAGCGAGAAGGATCTGCAATCGTTCGCGCGCAACCGGCGCCGAACCCTTGCGACTGCTGAAGAGCCGCCACAAATTCATGGTCATGCAGCCCTCCGTCCGAGCAATCGATTCATGAAGCTTACGCGTTCGGTCGGCACGCTCATGGCGATCGATTCACCCATCAGGCGCCGCGCCGCGTCGGTGTAGGCGCGGGCCGGTGCGCTCGCGGCATTGCTGAGCGTGACCGGGGCTCCAACGTTTGACGCCCGCAGCACGTCCTGGCTCTCCGGAATGATCCCGAGAAGCGGCGTGGCAAGGATTTCAAGAATGTCGTCGATGCTGAGCATCTCGCCGCGGGCGGCTCGTGAGGAATCATAGCGGGTGATGAGCACATGCTTCTTCACCTGCTCGCCCTTCTCGGCCTTCACGGTCTTGGAGTCGAGCATCCCGATGATGCGATCGGAATCGCGCACCGAGGAAACTTCAGGGTTGGTAACGATGACGGCTTCATCGGCATAGCGCATGGCAAGCATCGCGCCGCGCTCGATGCCGGCCGGGCTGTCGCAGATCACCCAGTCGAACTTGGTTCGCAGATCGGCGATGACGCGTCGCACGCCGTCGTCGGTCAGTGCATCTTTGTCTCGCGTTTGCGAAGCGGGGAGGAGCCACAAATTCTCCAGCCGCTTATCGCGAATGAGAGCTTGCTGGAGCTTGGCGACGCCCTGCGTGACGTTGATGAGGTCGAACACCACGCGGCGCTCCGCGCCCATGATGAGATCGAGATTGCGCAGGCCGACGTCGAAATCGACAACGACCACCTTTCCGCCGGCTTGCGCAAGTGCTGCACCGAGCGCAGCGGTGGACGTCGTCTTGCCGACGCCACCCTTGCCTGATGTCACGACCAAGACCTTGGCCATCTTTTACCTCCTTAGCCGATCAATTCAGCGGTGAAATTTTCATGATGTTGCCATCGAGCCACGCTTGAATAGGCCGATGGCGTAGGCTCTCGTTGATGTCTTCCGCAGTTCGGTAGTAGCCGTCGATTGCGAGAAGCTCAGCTTCGATCTTCTGGCAGTAGATTCGCGCTGCCGAATTTCCGTTGACGCCGGCCATGGCGCGGCCACGAAGCGTTCCGTAGATGTGGATCGACCCGCCAGCGACGATTTCCGCCCCGGAGCCGACCGAGCCCAGGACGGTCACGTCGCCATCGGCGAACACGATCGATTGACCCGAGCGCACGGGGGTTTCAAGCAGCAAGGATTTCGGCTGCGGCATTTCTACAGACTTAGGGGGCGGCTGGTCCGCCGGCTCGCTTTGCTCGACGGTGCAGACGCGCCCACCGGTCAACAGGGGCGGCATGGCCGGGGTGATCAGTTCGGGGCTCGCGCCCTCGATGCCCAGGACGCGGATACCGCGTTCGGCCAGGCTTGCTACGAGATGCGCGATGGCGGCCTGGCTAAGGTCTACACCGGACAGGTCGAGCACTATCGGCTTCCCGACAAAGAAGCCGGGTGAGCGGGCGAGAGTTACATCTATCTCTTCAAGCCAGCCCGCTATCGGAACGACCGGCGAGAACACAAACGCCACGTAGGAGCGGCCCCGGAAGCGCAGCACCTGACGTTTCGACTCCGCTCTTGCCTCCATAGCGATCGACTCTCTTTCTTACTGAATGGTAAAAATTGAGTGGGTTTGGTTAACGCCCAGTTAACAAGCTTATAACCGCCCCCCAGAGGTGGCGGCTTGCCTGTGGAAGCTCCGCGAAGCCTCCAGCAGCGGCAGCGAAATCACGCGCCGCTACCACACGGCGGGCGAGTGCCGATGATCGGCTACGTCGGCCCGTTGAATTTGAAAGGGAGGCTGGATAGCTTGATTCAGCATCCATCAGGCCTGCGATGAGCCATCGTGAAGGCTGTGTGGCAGGTAAGAGAAGCGAGCATGTCCGGATCAGACGCGACATCAGAGACCCCGTTTCGCCCGCACTCATCGCATTGGGGCGTATTCTCAGCGCGCATGACGGATGGGTGTCTCGAAGTGCGCCCCTACGTCGGGGATCCTGACCCAAACCATCTCATCGAGAACTTTCCCGACGCGCTGCGTCACCATGCACGAGTCACGCAGCCGATGGTGCGACGTGGCTGGCTCGAGCGGGGGCCGGGGCCTGATGATCGTCGCGGTCGCGATGAGTTCGTAGAACTGCCGTGGAACGAGGTGCTCGATTCGCTCGGCGGAGAACTGGCACGCGTGCGCGACAACTTCGGACCAAGCGCCATATTCGGAGGATCTTATGGCTGGTCCAGTGCCGGTCGCTTCCATCACGCGCAGAGCCAGATCCACCGCTTTCTCAATACGGTGCTGGGCGGCTACGTGAGGTCGGTCAACACCTATAGCGAAGGCGCCGCGGCGGTGATCGTGCCGCATGTGCTGGGCAACTATGTCGATCTGACAAAACGCAACGTCACTTGGGAGCAGATCGAGCAGCACACGGACATCGTGGTTGCCTTCGGCGGTATGGCGTTGAAGAACAGTAGAGTCGCGGGCGGCGGTATCAGCCGGCATATCGAGCGCGGGGCCATGGCGCGTGCTGCGCGACGCGGCTGCGAATTTGTGCTCGTAAGTCCGTTACGTGTTGATCTGCCTGACGAAGCAGGCTCCGAATGGATCGGCTGCATTCCTGGGACGGATACGGCGCTGATGCTGGCGCTCATCCACACACTGGTGACTGAGGGCCTGCACGACCGAGCCTTCCTGGATCGCTATACGGTCGGCTGGGCGCGCTTTGCGCAATACCTGCTCGGTCAGACGGATGGTCAGCCCAAAAATGCGGAGTGGGCGTCGTCGATCACGGGCGTTTCGGCCGACGTCATCCGCGGACTGGCTCATCGTCTGCATGGGCGGCGCGCGCTCATCGTGGTCTCGCATTCGCTGCAACGCGCTGAACATGGCGAACAACCGGTATGGGCGGGTGCGGCTTTGGCTGCGGCGCTCGGACAGATCGGACTTCCGGGTGGCGGCTTTGCCTATTCACTCGGTGCGATCGCCTATTACGGTCGTCGCCAGAATGCGGTGCCAATTCCGACTCTGCCGCAGGGGCGCAATGGCGTACGCGACTTCATTCCAGTCGCGCGCATCGCCGACATGCTGCTGAATCCGGGTGGTCCGTACAGATACAACGGTCAGACGCGGACCTATCCGGATATCAAACTTGTCTACTGGGCGGGCGGCAATCCGTTCCACCATCACCAGGATCTCAACAGACTGCGTCACGCTTTCGCCCGGCTCGATACGCTCGTCGTGCACGAGTTCGCTTGGACCGCGACAGCGCGCCATGCCGACATTGTCCTGCCAGCTACAATGACTCTGGAGCGCATGGACATCGGCGCCAACTCCCACGATCCGTTGCTCGTTCCGATGCATCCGGTTGCCGAACCATTCGGGGAGGCCCGCGATGACTACAGTATTTTCGCCGACCTCGCGGAGCGGTTGGATGCGCGTGAAGCGTTCACCGAAGGGCGAAACGTGCGCCAATGGCTCGAGCATCTCTATGAACCGACGCGCCTCGGGTTAATTGAGCGGGGCCTGCGCGCGCCGAGCTTCGATGAGTTTTGGAACAGCGATGGTTTCGATCTACCGCAGGAGATTGATGACGGTGGCTTGCTGCGCGCTTTCCGAAACGATCCAGACACGGGGCCTCTTTCCACCCCAAGCGGCCGAATTGAGATTTTCTCTGAAACAATCGCCGGCTTCAATGAAGCGGATTGTCCCGGGCATCCTGCCTGGCTGTCTCCGACCGATGCACCGAGTGCGACGGCGCCCTTGCATCTTGTTGCCAATCAACCGTCGACGCGGCTGCATAGCCAGTTGGACTTTGGAGGGCACAGCGCCGAAGCAAAGCATCGCGGGCGCGAGGTTGCGCACATGCATCCGAGCGATGCGAAGGCGCGAAAAATATTAGACGGCGATATCATTCGCCTTTTCAATTTGCGCGGCGCATGCCTCGCGGCTGTTCGGCTGACGGAAGGAATTCGGCCTGGCGTTGTCCAACTGCCGACCGGAGCGTGGTATGACCCGGACGATCCCGACGACGACATTCCGCTTTGCGTGCACGGCAATCCAAATGTGCTGACGCGCGATATCGGAACGTCGGCGCTCGCTCAAGGTTGCACAGGGCAACTGACCGCGGTCCAGGTTGAACGCTTCGATGGCAACCTGCCGCCCATCACGGCGTACGACCCGCCGCAGTCCTCGCAACGCAAGGCAACGCGGACGTCATAATCGCGGAGCTTGAGATGTGACGTGGCGTCGCTTCGCGCGACTGACGCGTCGTACTTACATTTTTGCGCAAGCCGTGGCTTATGCGCGCCGAATTTGACTGTGATATGTGAAACGCCCCGCCGGTCTCACGCTAATCGTGATCTGCATCAGTGTTGAGCTACCATCACGATCGAACGCGCTAACTGTTTCAGCGTGCTTGTGGACGGCTCTCCGTCGCGTGTGATGGCGATGCGAACGCTGCCGCTATTTGACTGACGCTTCATCAGTGCGGCGCACAAAAAATTACCGGGCTCGTCAGCGAACATAAAAATTTCAGAGCTTGACGTTCGCAAAGGGATCGCCTTTAGTTGCCGACGTAATCGTTTACGTATTGGTTCTCTATGATCTCAATTCGAGGCTTGCGGAAGAATTACGGCTCGGTGGTCGCGCTGTCGTCGCTCGATCTCGATGCGCAAGCGGGCGAAGTGGTTGCGCTGCTCGGGCCTTCGGGGTGCGGCAAAAGCACGACGCTGCAATTGCTCGCGGGTTTTCTTGAGCCGGACGGTGGGGAGATCACCGTAGGCCATCGGGTGCTCTCGCGGGCAGGGCAGGTGGTGCCGCCGGAGCGGCGCGGCATGTCGCTGATCTTCCAGAGTTATGCGGTATGGCCGCACAAGACGGTGGCGGAGAACGTCGCGTTTGGGTTGCAGGTGCGCAAAGTCTCGAAGCCCGAGATCAAAACGCGCGTCGAAAAAGTGTTGAGCGTTGTGCGCCTCGACAACCTCGCCGAACGCTATCCGTCGGAGCTTTCCGGCGGCCAGCAGCAGCGCGTGGCGCTCGCGCGGGCGCTGGTCGTTGAGCCGGAAATCCTTCTGCTCGACGAACCACTCTCCAACCTCGATGCCAATTTGCGCGAGGAGATGCGTTTCGAGATCCGGCGGTTGCACGACACTACCGGCATCACGATGGTTTACGTCACGCATGACCAGACCGAAGCCATGGTGTGCGCCGACCGCATCGCCGTGATGAACAAAGGCGGCATCGAGCAGATCGGAACGCCGGTCGAGATCTACGAACAGCCGCAAACCCAGTTCGTCGCCTCCTTCATCGGGCGGTCCAATACGATCCCGGTCCGTCTCGTCGAACGAGGCGTCGTGCAGATCGGCGATTTGAGTGTACGCGGCGTTGACGACACCAGTGCGGTAGCGGGCGCCGCAGTGACGTTGTGCGTGCGGCCGCATCGTGTGTCGCTAAGCCGTGCGCCAGAGGAGCCTGCGAACCGCATGCAAGGGCGTATCGAGCGTGCGGCCTATCTTGGGGAGACGCGCGACTATCTCATTGAACTGACAGACGGTACGCGCATCCGCTCGCTCGCGCCGCCCGAAGCCGTGCATGCGCCGGGCAGCACGGTCGACGTCTTTCTGCCTGTAAGCGACTGTCGCATCGTGGCGCAGTAAGGACCAGCGCGCCGATGAGAAAGCCTACCGGCAGGAAACGGGACACGAAGCGGCCGGCGACCGTCAAGGACGTCGCACGTGTCGCGGAGGTGTCGGTTGCGACCGTTTCACACGCCATCAACAACACACGGAAGGTCAATCCGGAAACACGAGAGCGCGTTTTTGCAGCCATCCGTAAGCTGGGGTACTCCGGGCACAGTATTGCGCGGAGCCTACGCCGCGGCCGAACGTCGACTCTCGGCCTCGTCGTCTCGGACATCGAGAACCCGTTCTTCACTAAGCTCGCAAGTCATGTGCAGCGTGTTGCGTCGTTGCACGGCTATCAGGTTATCTTCGCCAACAGCGATGAGCGCGCGGACCGGGAACGGCAGATCATAGACGCCTTGAACGCACAACGCGTTGACGGCATCATCCTCGCGCCCGTTGCGCGAGAAAATGCGGAGCGTCTGGCGCAGAGCGGCCCGCCACTGGCGCTCGTCAACCGGCATTTTTCCGGTGTTCGGGCGCCGCACGTTATTGTTGACGATCTTCTTGGCGCGCGTCTTGGTTTCGATCATCTCTGGGCGCTCGGCCATCGTAACATCGCGATCATCCGCGGTGACGTCGAGCGCAGCACCACCAAGGACCGTATCCGCGGGCTGCGCGAAGCTCATCGCGTCCGTGGGGTTGCTTTCGACGAAACACGACTCATCAATGCCGGCTATTCGGGCGATCACGGCACGACTGGACTGGCGGAATTGATGGTGAGTAAGCAGCGCCCGACAGCGGTATTTGCCTTGAGTAACTGGGCGCTATTGTCGGGCATCCGCGGGCTGCAACGCAGTGCGCTGCGTTGTCCCGCCGACGTCTCGCTGGTCGGATACGGTGTGAGCAGCCCGTATTGGATGCCGGCGGCGTCAGTATGCATGGTCGAGCAGCCGGTCGTCGCCATGGCGGAGGCCTGTGTCCGTGTTCTGCTCGAGCAAATCAAGGATGGGAAGATCGCAAAATCCGTGGTGCTTCCTCCGACGCTGACGCTCGGTGAATCGACGCGGCGCGTCGAACCTCGGCAGCTTCGGAAGGCGTCTGCTTAAGTCGGTTTTGATACTCAAACAGGTTGGATGTACAGCAGGCGTAATCGTTTACTTCGAGAGCATAAAGCCAGAACGGGAGGACGAGGATGGCAAAGAAGATTACCCAAGATCAGCAACGCATTTCGCGGCGCCGCTTTTTGTCGACATCGGCGGTGACGGCCGTCGCAGGCGCCGCATTTCTCCGCGGACCGCGCGGCGCCGAAGCGGCGTCGGCCGACGAGCTTTACGCGGCCGCGAAGAAGGAGGGAAAACTGGTCTGGTGGTGCGGGCACTTCGACCAGACGGGCGCCGAGACAATTCGCAAAGCGTTCATGGAAACCTATCCCGGCATCGAGGTCGATTTCATCCGGCAGACGGCGCAGGTCGTTTATGCGCGCGTGCAGCAGAACTTGAAGGCCGACATCGCGGAGGTCGACGCGTTCGGCACCGCGAACGCCGGACACTGGCCGGTCCTGAAGAAGCAGAATGTGCTGGCGACCTTTGAGACGTCTGGCGCGCAAACGCTGGCGAAGCAATTCAAGAGCGTCGATCCGGACAACACGTTCCGTGCGGCAGGAGTCGAGCTCGTCATCATCAATTATCGCACGGACAAGGTGAATCCGCCGCCGTCGAAGTGGACGGAACTTACCGATCCGAAGTGGAAGGACAAGCTCACCTTCGGCAGTCCGGCGTTTTCAGGCAACGTCGTCAACTGGACGATCGCCATGCTCGACAAGTACGGCGAGGACTTCCTCAAGCAACTGGCGAAGAACAACCCGAAGATCGGCCGATCGATCCTCGAGACGGGAACTGACATTCTGGCCGGAGAGCGCCTCGTCGGTCACGGACAAGATGCCAATACGTTCGTGCACAAGGCGGCTGGCAATCCGATCGACGTCAAGTTCCCCGACGACGATACGATCATCGCGCTCGGTTACACCGGAATCCTGAAGAATGCGCCGCACCCGAACGCCGCACGGTTGTTCATGGAGTTTAATGACTCGAAAGAATATTCTCAGGCGCTGGTGAAAGCCTATCGCTTCCCGATCCGCACCGATGTCCGCTCGTTCAGCGGCATCACGATGGACGATATCAAAACCTTCCAAAGCTCGATCGAGCGGCTGTCCACCGGCACGGCGGATGCCATCGCCAAGTGGCGTGCAGCGATGGGCGTTTGAGAACCTCTGTGGTGGACAACGCGCTACCTCGTCTCGGAAC
>JAFKKS010000241.1 GCA_017304555.1 Hyphomicrobiales bacterium | reverse complement strand
TCAACTGGTTCGATCCGCGGCCCGGCACGCCGAACAGCATCGGCCCCGGCAAGCGCGCGCTCTGCAATTACTGCCCGGCCATCATGGTGGGAGACGATCAGGCCGTGGCGATCGGCGGCTCCGGAGGCCGCAAGATCATGCCGGCGGTGTTCCAACTGCTCGTCATGCTGGCGAACGGGCTGTCGCTCGACAAGGCGTTCCATGCGCCGCGCATCGACGTGTCGGGCGGTGAGCGCGTCGTTGTCGATCGCGACCTGCCGGACGACGTGCAGGCCGCACTCGCGGCGCAGTTCCAGACGCTGCGGGTGGAGCGCACGGCCTATCCGGCGCATTTCACCATCGCGGGCGCGGTGCGCCGAATCGGCGACCTTAACGAAGGCGCGGCGGAGCCGCACATGCCGTGGAGCGAAGCGGTGAGCGAGGACGAGGTCTGAGCGTCCGCGCCCAGGCCTGGCACTTTACGCCTTCGTGCTTTCGAGGCATTCGACCAGCAGTTCAAGTCCGCGCTTCGCGAACGCGAGCATGTTGGTGGGGCGGTCGGCGCTGCCGGTCTCCAGCGTTACGGCACGCTCCACCGGACCGGCAATCGCGAGGCAGGAGTGGCCGGCGGCGTCGCCGTAGCGGTTGCCCGTCGGCCCCGCCGCGCCGTGCTCCGCGAGGCACCACGTCGTCTCGAAGCGCTTGAGCGTATGCTTCGCGATGGCGAGCGTGTGCGCCTCGCTCGCCGGGCGCATTCCGGCCACGACATCCTCGGTGATCGCAAGCAGCAGTTTGTGCGCCGCGCGCGTGTAGAGCACCGCGCCGCCGACGAAATAGGCCGAGGCGCCCGGCACCGCGAGCAGGGCGGCGGAAATGAGACCGCCACTTGCCGATTCCGCAATCGTGATGGTCTGCTTGCGCTGCTTCAGCAGTTCGCCCGCGCGCGTCGCCAGCGGCAACAATTCCTGCATTTCAATCCTCCCCGTCAGCGTCTGTTCGAACACCGCCTTCGTATACGCATGGCGCAGGGCGGGGAAGGCCTCGGCGGCCGCGCGATCAGGAGATCGACGGTTTCGGCAGGCCGATGTCGTGCGTCTCGGCGCCGGCATCGCGCAGGCGGCTTTCGCGCAGCTCGCCGGCATATTCGAGGATCGGATAGGCGACGGAAGTGAGATGCGCGTTGATGCGCTTGAGGTCGCGGATCACGTCGAGATGGATGGAAGACGTTTCGATCGACTCGGTCCGTCCTTCGCGCAGGCGTGCGAAATGCCGGTCCGCCGCCTCGAGTTCGGTGCTGCGCATCGCTGCCTTCTGCGCGAGCAGCCGCCGCGCAAGCACAACGTCGCGCGTCGCGAACACATTGAAGGCGAGCCGCATATTGTCGGTGACCTGCGCGTGGAGCCGGCGGATCTCCTCCAGCCCCTCGTTCGAGAAGGCGTAGCGGTTCTTGATCTTCTTGCCCGCGAGGTCCATCAGGTTCTTGTCGATGATGTCGCCGACATGCTCGAGATTGGTAGTGAAGGTGAGGATCTCGACATAGCGGCGGCTTTCCTCGTCGCTCATCTCGGCTTTCGAAGCTTTTACGAGATAGAGCTTGATCGCCTCA
>JAFKKS010000163.1 GCA_017304555.1 Hyphomicrobiales bacterium | reverse complement strand
GGTCGAACACGTGTACCGCGGCCTCGGCCGCGCCTACTTCAGCGACCTGCAGTGGAACGAGCTCGACCGGGAGGAACGGGTGCGGCTCAGCAAGACGATGGTCCAGGGGCTGATGGCCAGGATCGAAGGCGCGCTGATGTCCGACACCTTCGACGCGCGGGTGGATCGACACCTGACCTGGATCGCGATGCGGCTCGACGAGCAGGGGTGGAGCGAAATGACGACTGCCCTCGGCGCCGCCTTCAGCGAAGTCGAACAGATCCGGGCGGACGCCGAAGCGCGGCTCGACCGCGACGGCGAGGCGGGGATTCCGTCCACCTGCGGCCTCCTCGGCTTCCCCTCGCCGGCCGATCTGTGGGCGCGCTATCGGGCCTGGAAGGGCCTCGACGCGCAGGCCGAGCAGGTGGTGCTTCAGGACTACTACGGTGACGGCGGCGACAAGGCGCCGCGCTATTATCAGGTCAACGCCGTCAACGCCGCGATCGAGGCGATCGCCAAGGGCCGCAACCGCGTGCTGCTCGTCATGGCGACCGGCACCGGCAAGACCTACACCGCCTTCCAGATCATCTGGCGGCTGTGGAAGGCGGGCCGCGCCAAGCGGGTTCTCTATCTCGCCGACCGCAACGTGCTGATCGACCAGACCATGGTCAACGACTTCCGGCCGTTCGGCGGCACGATGGCGAAGCTCTCGACCCGATCGAAGACCATCGAACGGGACGACGGCACCAGCATCGACATTACCACCGCGCTCGACACCCGGCGGCGCATCGACACGGCTTACGAAATCTATCTCGGGCTCTATCAGGCGATCACCGGCCCGGAGGAACGGCAAAAGCTGTTCCGTGAGTTCTCGCCCGGCTTCTTCGACCTGATCGTGATCGACGAGTGCCACCGCGGTAGCGCCGCCGAGGACTCCGCATGGCGCGAAATCCTCGATTATTTTTCGGGCGCGACGCAGATCGGCATGACTGCGACGCCGAAGGAAACCAAATACGTCTCCAACATCGCCTATTTCGGCGAGCCGGTTTACTCCTATTCGCTCAAGCAGGGCATCCGCGACGGCTTCCTTGCGCCCTACAAAGTGGTGAAGGTTCATATCGACCGGGACGTGGAAGGCTACCGCCCCGAGAAGGGCCAGCTCGACCGCGATGGCGAGGAGGTCGAGGACCGCATCTACAACGCCAAGGATTTCGACCGCACGCTAGTGCTGGACGAACGCACCAAGCTGGTTGCCAAAAAGGTCACGGAGTTCTTGAAAGAGAGCGGCGACCGCTTCCAAAAAAGCATCGTGTTCTGTGTCGATCAGGAGCACGCGGCCCGGATGCGCCAGGCGCTCATCAACGAGAACGCCGATCTGGTGGCGGAGAACCACCGCTATGTCATGCGCATCACCGGGAGCGATGCCGAGGGCCAGGCCGAACTCGACAATTTCATCGACCCCTACACCCCCTATCCGATCATCGTCACCACCTCCCGGCTGCTTTCCACAGGCGTGGACGTGCAGACCTGCCGCGTGAGCGCGCTCGACCGCGAAGTGAACTCGATGACCGAGTTCAAGCAGATTGTCGGCCGCGGCACGCGCGTGCATG
>JAFKKS010000387.1 GCA_017304555.1 Hyphomicrobiales bacterium | reverse complement strand
GTGTCTGCGGACCGTTCGGCCCGCGCGTCGCGGTGACGAAGTCGCCGTCGATATGCGGCAGCGGGTCGGCGGCGCGGTCGCGATGCACGATCTTGACGCCCGGCCGCTCGCTCTTGATCTCCTCGATCAGCCGGCTGGCGGCACGATTGGAGTAGGAATCCTGGCCGCGGGGGCTGCTGGTGAGAAATAAAACGCTAGTCATGGCACCCTTCATCGTGGCGTTTTCGGCCGGAAGCGCATATTCTGGTGTACAGCGGACTTACCGGTCAGTAACATAGCATCAAGTTACTGACCGGTAACACCCCTGTCAAGGGGCAATATGTCTCAAGAGGCACGATGTCGACGTCTTCGGATCTGAACCCGGCCTGCGCCGAGGTGGCCAAGCTGCCGCCGCGCGAGCGCATTCTCGCCACGGCCCGCGAGCTGTTCTACCGGCACGGCATCCGCGCCGTCGGGGTCGAGGCTGTGGCCGAGGCCGCCGGCACCAACAAGATGACGCTCTACCGCCACTTCTCCTCGAAGGACGAGTTGGTGGCCGAATGCATGCGCCAGTTCGCCGGCGAGGTGGACGGCTGGTGGGACAACCTGTCGCGCGAGCACGCCGGCAATCCGCGCGCGCAGCTTTCCGCCTGGCTGCGCGATGTCGGCGCGACCGTCGCCGACCCGGCCGACCGCGGCTGCGCGCTCGTCAACGCCGCCGTCGAGTTGCCGGAGAAGGAGCACCCTGCGCGCTGCGTCATCGAGCAGTTCAAGATCGCGCAGCGCAACAACTTGGCGCAGCTCTGCCAGGCAGCCGGCGCCAAGGACGCAAACCTCCTGGCGGACGAACTCTTCCTGCTGATCGAGGGCGCTCGCGTCTGCTCGCAAAGTCTCGGCCCCAAGGGGCCAAGCTCACGCGTCGTGCAGATGGGCGAAGTGCTCATCGCCTCGCACATGAAGTGAGCGGCGCGGCGCTCCGTCTGCCGGCACGCAGGTTTAAGAGGCTCGCGTGTTCTTACTCCTGATGTTCGGGATTCTTGTCGGGGCGATGATGATCGCACTCCCGTTCATCTATCGATTGCGAATGGCCCAAGGCTCAACGAAAGCGGCCGCATATTCGAGCCTCGATCGATCGATGATCGTATGGCTTCTCTATCTTGTGCCGATCGCGATCTTTGTCGTTCCAATCCTTTTGATTGGAGCGATCCAGAAATCCATGCGGGAGTCGAGCGCGCTCTCTGGCTCGCAGCTCGGATTTCTGTCCTCCAATCGATTTGTCGAAATCGGAGGACACCGCTTCTTGCTGCCAGTCGAGGCGATGAGAGAAAATACCTTCGCTGTAAAGTCGTCTTGGCTTCTGAAGAGGCTGCAAGCCGAAGGCGTCGAGCAGAGTGCGCCGATCGTTTTGGACAAGATCGACGTCAAAATCCTGCGCTACATCGATGGTCGAGAGGAGCATTCCCGCTTTTGCGAGATGCTGACGCGCGAGTGGGCCAAATCGGTGTGTAGGGGTTCCCGCTCGGCGACGATGCGGCATCTGCCCGAACGCTTCACTTTGATAGATCGCCGCAAACTCGAGCTAATGAAACATTACTTTACGATGGGACGTGAAAATCAATACGATCAGATCAGGGACATGACTTTGCGACGCAGTGTTCCTGAGATCGGATGCGACAAGGAGTCAAAGTTTTGCACCGCGGCCCTGCAAGTCATGCCCAAGCTCATCGCCGTATGGACGGTATGGCCCAACGGCAAGGCTGGTTGGTCCGCCGAGGAAGTTGCTGAAAGAGAAGGTAACGCTGTCTTCCAGTTCGTTAATCGCGGCTTGGTCGAGAACGAAGATCCGGACTTGATGACAAAGAGCTAGCGCGTAGCCCGGGTTGAGCAAAGCGAAATCCGGGAAAGTATCGCCGCACAAAAGCCCCGGGTTTCGCTGCGCTCAACCCAGGCTACGGCGCTGGAGTCGCACGGCCCTCGCGCACTCTCCGCGCTCGCTTCGCGCCAGCGCAACGCCACTCACGCCAAAGGCCGGATATTCTGGTTCATCCGGAAAAAGTTTCCGGGATCGTATTTGGCTTTGATCTGCTGCAGCCGCCGATAGTTGGGCCCGTAGGCGTCCGCGACCGGGTCGCCGGCTTCGTCGTCGTCGAGATAGTTGACGTAGCGGCCGGCGGCAAAGAACGGCTTCATGCTCTGATAGGTCTCGCGCGCCCAGGCGATGCAACGTTGCGTGTCGGCGGGATCGGTCCACTGCGCCAGCACAAGAAAATTGTAACCCGCCTTGCGATGCGGAAAGGCCGTCGCGGCCGGATCGACGCGCGTCGCCGCGCCGTGAATGTGCTCGAGCAGTAGCTGCCCCATCGGCGTCGGACAGCGCGCGAAGCAATCGGCCATCGTGTCGATCGCAGCATCGCTGAGCTCGGCGAGAAAATTCGATTTCCAATAATTGAGCGCACCCTTCGGATAATTGGCGTCGAGCATGCTGTTGAGCTGCGCGTAAGGCAGCGGCCCGACAGCGTCCAGCAGCGGCGCGCCGAAACTCTTCAACGGGCGCATCGCTTCCTCCGCATCGGCAGGCGCGCCGCAATGACACGTCACCAGCGCCGCGACATCGACTCCCGAACCGTCGGGCGCATGCGTGAGCGCGGCAAACAGCGTGTGCTCGTCGGACAGATCGCCGGTATGCTCCCGGAAGAAGTGCAGCATCTCACGCGCGCGCTCGATCGGGTGAACGATCGGCCCGCCGACGACGATCGGTCCGATAGGGTGAAGCGCGTATTCGAGACGAACCGCGACACCGAAGTTTCCGCCGCCGCCGCGCACGGCCCAGAAAAGATCGGGCTCCTCCTCGGCGCTTGCGCGCAACAGCTTGCCGTCCGCCGTGACCAGCGTGACGGCGCGCAAGTTGTCGAGCGCGAGGCCATGCTTACCCATGAGCCAGCCCAGGCCGCCGCCCAGCGTCAGGCCGGCGATGCCCGTCGTCGAAACGACGCCGCCGGTGACGGCGAGCGCGTGGCGCTGCGTCACGTCATTGAGCTCACCCCATGTGACGCCGCCCTCAGCGCACACCGTTCTGCGTTCGGCATCAATCTCGATGCCTTTCATCAGCGACAGGTCGATCATCACGCCGCCATCGATGGTCGCGCGGCCGGCAACATTGTGACCGCCGCCGCGGACGGCAGGCACCAGGCCGAGCTTGTGCGTGAGCGTGACGGCGGCGACCACGTCGGCCGCGCTGCGGCATCTCGCAATGAGGGCCGGGCGCTTGTCGATCAACCCGTTGTGCACCCGGCGCGCCATCTCGTAGTCGGGATCGGCCGGCCGCAAAAGCTGGCCCTCGAAAGCCTGCGCCATTGCTGTCGCGGCATTGTCCACCAATGCGATCGAAGACATGGCTTTGATCTCCTCACCGGCTGCCAAGATCTTCCGTCAAACCTGCCGCCATCCCCCCGCCGCTGCAAACACGAATATTTCAGCCGACGATGAGGTAATTTCATCTACAATGATCCGATGCGCACGCTGCCGCCGCTCACCGAGCTCCGCGCCTTCGATGCGGCCGCCCGCCATCTCAGCTTCAAGCAGGCGGCCGAAGAACTCGGCGTGACGCCGACCGCGATCAGCCATCAGATCCGGCTGCTCGAGCGCTATTGCGGCTGCGCGCTGTTCCGCCGCCGGCCGCGCCCCTTGTCGCTCACGCGGGCTGGGACGCAATTGTTCACACCGGTTCGCAAGGGGCTCGAGGGCTTCGCGTCAGCTCTGGCCGCGGTGAAGGCCGAGAAAGCCGTCGAGCCGCTCAAAGTGACCACAACGAACGCGTTCGCCAGTCGCTGGCTCGTGCCGCGCTTATCGGCTTGGCGCAAATTGCATCCGACATTGCCGCTCGAGGTGATCGGCACCGACAGCGTGCTCGACCTTCGTGCGGGAGACGGCGATGTCGCGATCCGCTACGCGACGGGGCGCACCGCGCCGACCGACGGCGCCTGCGAGCTCCTGCTGAGCGACACGTTCTGGCCGGTTGTCAGTCCGCAGCTCCTGTCCGATCGCCCCCTGAGGCGCCCATCGGACCTGAAGGATCACGTTCTCGTCCACAGCTACTGGTCGCCGATGGATCGCGACCCGCCCTCCTGGCAGCGTTGGCTTGCCCTTGCCCAACGCCGATGGCGCAGCGTTCCGGCGTACAAGGACGCGCAGCACCTGAGTTTCCGCGAGGAGCTGCACGCCATCGAGGCGGTGATCGCCGGACAGGGCGTCGGCCTCTTCAGCGATGTCCTCGTCGCCCGCGAGCTCGACAACGGAACGTTGGTGAAGCCCTTCGACCTGAGCCTCCCCGGCTATTCCTTTTACCTCGTGCGCCGCCCCGATCATCCCCGCGAAAAGACCATCCGGGTTTTCTCATCCTGGATACGCTCCGCCGTTTGAAGCTAATGAGCGTCATGGCCGGGCATAGCCCGTCGAAGACGGGCGTGAACGCCCTTTTGTCCCGGCCATCCACGTCTTGCTTGCGACAGTTAAGAGAGACGTGGATGCCCGCAACAAGTGCGGGCATGACGAAGTCCGTTGACGATCAGAGCGGCTTAGCCGAAGCGAAGTCGGCAGATTGCACTTTGTTGGGAGGCAGGAGATCATGACAACAGAAGCTTGGACCGGAACCTACGAATCGCTGCCGCTCGGCGCGGCGGAATCCTGTTCGCAAGTGATCGACGGCGCGGCGATCGACGCCTTCGCGCAAGCGATCCAGAGCTTCAATCCGCTGCACATGGACGGCGACTGGGCACGCGCCAACACACAGTTCCCGGACCGCATCGCGCATGGCGTGATGACGGCGGCGCTGATGTCGAAGCCGATGGTGCAGTTCTGCGAGCGCTTCCGCGTCCGCACCGCGCTGCTGTCATCGTCGGCAAAATACCGGAAGCCGGTCGTCGCCGGCGACACCATCACCACGACGGTGCGCCTCGCCGAGAAAATCGACGCCAAGCGGCTGATCCGCTTCGCGATCGAATCCAAGAACCAGCGCGGCGAAGTGGTTTTGACCGGCGAGGCGGTCGAGAAGGCGCTTTAACGCATGATCCCGAAAAATGTGAAGTAGCTTTCGGACAAGACGAGAACCTGTAGCCCGGATTGAGCGCAGCGAAATCCGGGAGCCGCATCATCGCGCATGCCCACGACGGTCGTCATGGCCGGGCATAGCCCGTCGAAGACGGGCGTAAACGCCCTTTTGTCCCGGCCATCCACGTCTTGCTTGCGACAATTAAGAAAGACGTGGATGCCCGCAACAAGTGCGGGCATGACGGGGATACCCCCGCATTGCGCGCGGCGCTAGGCACCCCTATTTTCCCTGCCATGCGTTTGCTTCGTGCGCTCATTCATCTCGTCCTTGCGGTGGCGCTGATCGGCGCCGTGCCGATGCCGGTCGCGTTGAGCGCGCCCGCCGCATGTGATCACCACAGCGCCGACCACCCCGGCAAGACAGACGGCCACGCAGACGATCACTCCGGCCACCACGGCGACAGGAACGCGCACGCGGGCCATCACGCCGGCATGAACCACCATGCCAGCGTGCAAGCGGCCGACGCCGCGCATCCGCATAGCGCGCCGGCGAGCGCTCCGGCTCACAAGTGGAACTGCTGCCAGACCATCTGCTGCTTCGTGCCGTCGCAACTGACAACGGCATCGGAAGCGAGCGCGGTCACGTTCGTCCGCACCGTTCGTTACGGGAACCTCGCCGACCGCGCACTCGGACGGACGGAAACCCCCGAGCCTGGAATACCCAAAGCAGCAGGTTGAATCCGGCGGCTCCCGCGGCCTCAAGGCTGCGCACGAAACGCCGAACACCCCACCCTTTGCTTCGTTATCCAGGAGGGAGCTCATGCAGCCCCGATTCCATCGCGTGTTCACGACACGCACACTCACGTCCTCTCTCGCCCTCACTTTCGCGCTCGCAGCCGTGCTCGGCATCGCGCCGCTGCAACAGGCCGCCGCGCAGCACGCTCACCACGCGTCTGCGTCGAAGGCCAAGCCTGCCGCCGGCAAGCACCGCGCCCATCGCGCCGCGGCATCACATGCCGGGCACGGCGGCCAGCGCGGCACGAACGCCTCCACGCGCGAATTCCACGCCGCGCATGAGCGCATGATGCGCAACATGGCGCTGCCCTATACGGGCGACGCCGATGTCGACTTCCGCGTGCAGATGATCCCGCATCATCAGGGCGCGATCGACATGGCGCGCGTCGCCTTGCGCCACTCCAAGGACCCGTTCACGCGGCAGCTGGCGGAGACCGTGATCATCGAGCAGCAGCGCGAGATCGCGGAGATGCAGGCCTGGCTCGCGCGGCGCGGCGCCATGGTCCCGCCGGGCGGAAAGCCGGCTTATGTCGGCGACTCGCGGACATTCCTGAAGCCTTCGCCCGAGCCCGGCACGCGCGCCGAACTCGCCGGCCAGTCGTGGGCGCCGGGGACGGGCATCCCTGCCTCCAGGCCGGCATCGAAGTAAGATCCGCTGACCATGGTGCAGGGCCGATCATGCGCGGCCGGCCCTGCACCGACACGCGAGGTCATTTCGCGCTCACCTCTAATTAAGCCTTTTATTAAGCCTTGGGGCACGCCGCAGGCCCCGCGCCGACGCGGCGCATTGACCTGCCGCTTCCCCCTACTAATGTCGCACCGCATTTTGCAGCACGATTGGAATTTCCGATGTCCTTGTCCCGCCGCAAGACCTTGGCACTCGCCGCATCGGCGCTCGCAGCGCCCGCCGTGCTGACGCGCGCGGCGACAGCCGCGGACGGCCCCGCGCGCGTGCGCGATGCGGTCGCGCGTTTCGCCGCCCTTCCCGTCACCGCCGGCTGCCTCGTCGTCGCCGATCATCCGAGCGCGCCGTGGCAGGCGGCGCACGAAGCGGAGAAGCCGCTGTTCGTCGGCAGCGCGGTGAAGACCTTCATGCTGGCGCAATATCTGCGCGACGTGGAGGAAGGCCGCCTCACTTTGCAGCAGCTTCTCACCATCGACGACGGCGTGCGCGTGCTGAGTAGCCCGGTGTTCCTCGACCTCACCGGCAAGACCGCCGGCCGCAACGTGCTCGAGGCGATGATCGCGCACAGCGACAACACCGCGACCGACGTGACGCTCGCCGCCGTCGGCCCGGATCGCGTGCGCGCGCTGATCGCGGAAGTCGGCTTGAGCCAGACGCGCATTCCCGATTCGACGCGCCGGCTGTTCTCCTATCTCGCCGGCGCCGCGGAGGGTGAGGATCTCGGCTGGGCCGGTATGCAGCGCATCGCGCGCGGCGAGCTCGCCGGGCCCTCGCGCAAGCCGATGAACGACACGCAGTCGATGATCGCACCGGCGGAGGAGATGGTGCGCTGGTATCGCGCCGCGCTGCGCGGCGCCTATTTCAAAAAGCCGGAGACGCTGGTCGAGTTCAAGCGCATCTCGGCGATGGCCGATTCGCTGCCGCATGTGGTGCCCGCCGACACCGCCGCCTACGGCAAGGGTGGCAGCATCGACTGGGGCGGCTTCCACTGCTTCGCGCTGCCCGGGCAGATGGTCGTGAACAAGGTGCCGGTAACGTTCTGCTTCACCATCACCTGGGACGGCCCCGACGATGGCGTGCCGAAGATGTTCCAGGCTTACGTCGAAACGGTCGGCGCGGTGCTGCGCGAAGCCGCCGCGGCGGTCGGGATTTGAAAGCGGCACGAAGAGAAAACGATGGAACAGATCATCCGCTTCGCGCTGCAGAACTTCACGCTCACCTTCCTCGTCATCGGCCTGATCGCATCGGCGATCGCGCTGATGCGCACGCACGAGCCCTTGACGCGGCCCGTCGTTGTCGAAGCCCTGTTCGCTTATTTCCTGCTGTTCTCGATGGGGTTCAGCTGCTTCTACAATTTCGTCATGCACACCTTCTTCGGCGACGTTTCCGCGAAGCTCATCGGCTGGGCGGACAGCCCCTTCCAGCGCGAAGTCGGGTTCGCCAATCTCGGCTTTGCGCTGATCGGCTTTCTCGCTTTCAAGCGCAGCTTCGACATGCGCCTGGCCGCGGTGGTGGGCCCGGCGATGTTCCTGCTCGGCGCCGCCGGCGTGCACATCCACGAAATGATCGTGGCGCAGAACTTCGCGCCGCATAACGCCGGCGTCATCTTCTATACCGACATCGCCATTCCGCTGATCGGCGCCGTCCTGCTCTGGATGCAGGCGCGCGACGGAAGGCCGGGGCGACGGTTGGCTGCAACGCCCGCCTCGTCCGCATGATCGAAACCGCGCTTCTCGCCCTTGCCGCGCTCTGCGGCGCCGCCGGCGTGGCGCTGCTCGCGGCCGCCGCGCACACCGCGCCCGGCATGCACCTCGACAGCGCCGCGCAGGTGCTGCTGTTCCACGCACCGGCCACCTTCGCGCTCGTCCTCGCGGCGACGCAGGGCCTCGTCCGCCGGCCGCTCGGCCTGGTCGCCGCCATGGCGTTCCTTCTCGGCGCGGCCTTGTTCGCCGGCGATCTCACCCTGCGCGCCTTCGCCGGACACTCGCTGTTCTCGATGGCGGCGCCGACCGGCGGCACCATCCTCATCGCTGGCTGGCTGATCGCGGCCGTGGCGGCGCTGGCACGTCGTCGTAACTCGGATTGAGCCCCCGCGCTCAAACCGCTAGAACCACCCCGCCCGTCCGCCGAACCTCCGAGGCCCTCCATGACCGTCAGCCCCATCGAACAGGCGCGCATCCTCTCCGAAGCGCTGCCGCATATGCAGCGCTACGACGAGGAAACCGTCGTGGTGAAGTACGGCGGCCACGCCATGGGCGACGAGGCGACGGCACGCGCTTTCGCCCGCGACATCGTGCTGCTCGAACAGACCGCGATCAATCCGGTCGTCGTGCACGGCGGCGGGCCGCAGATCGCCGGCATGCTCAAGCGTCTCGGCATCAAGTCGGAATTCGCCGCGGGGCTTCGCATCACCGACGCCGCCTCGATCGAGGTGGTCGAGATGGTGCTCGCCGGCTCGATCAACAAGCAGATCGTCGGCTTCATGAACGAAGCGGGCGGCAAGGCGATCGGGTTGTGCGGCAAGGACGGCAACATGGTGCGCGCGCGCAAGGTGACGCGCAGCGTCGTCGATCCTGGATCGAACATCGAGAAGGTCGTCGACCTCGGCTTCGTCGGCGAGCCGGAGAAGGTCGACACCACCGTGCTCGACCAGATCATCGGCCGCGAACTGATCCCGGTGCTGGCGCCGATCGCGACCTCGGATTCCGGTGCGACCTACAACGTCAATGCCGACACTTTTGCCGGCGCCATCGCCGGCGCGCTGAAGGCGAAGCGCCTGCTCCTCCTCACCGACGTGCCCGGCGTGCTCGACAAGTCGAAAACGCTGATCCCGCAGCTTTCCGTCGACGAGGCGCGCCGGCTGATCGCCGACGGCACCATCTCCGGCGGCATGATCCCGAAGGTCGAGACTTGCATCTACGCGCTGGAACAGGGCGTCGAAGGCGTCGTCATCCTCGACGGCAAGGTGCCGCACGCCGTGCTGCTCGAGCTCTTCACCGACCACGGCGCGGGCACGCTGATCCATAAGTGAGGCAAATCCTCCGCCGGTACGGAGAGGGTAGATACGACGTCGTAACCTCGTCATGGCCGGGCTTGTCTCGGCCATCCACGTCTTACTTGTGGGACGAAGAAAGACGTGGATGCCCGCAACAAGTGCGGGCATGACGAGGAGGAAGCAGCGCACGGCTCCCTCCCCCTGAAAGGGGGAGGGTCGGGGTGGGGGTCGCCCTCGTTTCGCTCGCCCACGATCCCC
>JAFKKS010000162.1 GCA_017304555.1 Hyphomicrobiales bacterium | reverse complement strand
CTTGCTCGATCGGATCGAGCGCGCGGTTCGCGGCTTGCATGCCGATGTCGATTGCTTCCGCCGCGCGATGGAAGTCGAAGAGGCCGATCGGGCCGAGCGGTGGATTGATCGTCACGTCGGAGGGATCGCCCGCGAGGCGCGCCCGCGTGATGCGATCCTGCATGATGTTGAACGCCTCGATCATGATCGTCGCAAAGCCTGGGCGCTTGCCGGTGCCGAGCGCCTGGCGCGAGACGCGGCGTTCCGCGTCGATGGGATTATCGACGCCGTGCCGTTCGCGCACGCGCCGCTCCCAGGCATCGTCGCGATCGTCGGGGCCGTATTCGGCGATCGTGGTGCCGCGCCCGAACAGATCGGTATTGAGATTGACCGCGATGACGAGCCGCGCCCCGAGAGCGCGCGCGGCCGAAACCGGAACAGGGTTGACCAGCGCCCCGTCGACCAGCCAGCGATGGCCGCTCGCGACCGGCGTGAAGATGCCGGGCAGGGCGTAGGCCGCCCGCAGCGAATCCGAAAGCCGCCCGCGCGTGAGCCAAATTTCATGGCCCGTGCCGATCTCGGTCGTGATTGCGGCGAACCGCAACGGCAGGCTTTCAATGGTGAGTTCGCCGAGTTGTTCCTCGAGGCGCGCGCCGAGACGGTCGCCGCGGATCAGGCCGGATCCGGTGAGGCTGAAATCCATGTAGCCGAAGACCCCGCGCCGGGTGAGCCCGCGCGCCCATTCCTCCAGCGCGTCGAGATGGCCGGCCGCGTACATGCCCCCGACCAGGGCGCCCATCGAGGTGCCGGCGATGACGTCCGGCTTCAGCCCGCGCGCGATCAGCGCCTTGACGATGCCGATATGCGCGAAGCCACGTGCCGCACCACCGCCGAGCGCAAGGCCAATATGCGGAGGCTGACGCAGAGGGTGGACGTCGTCGCCGGTCTTGGCTTCGGTCCGCGGGAGGTTGCTTTGGCCGCCCTCGGCGCTGTGGCCATTGCCAGTCAAAAAATCAAACACCGGTCATGCCCAATATGCCGTTCGGTATGGACGAGAAGAAAGACCTGGGATTCTTCCCGCATGATCGACCGTGGCAACCGCGGGAACAATAGGTCCGGGCGTATAGGAGGCCAAGCGCGTGCGTATAGGGTGAACGCGCGTGCGGTTCACCGCTATTGCGGCCGCACGAGCGAAAATGTGGCGTCGACCATGGCGTAATCCTGGTAGCCGCAGCGCGCGATCGGGCGCATCGCGGCGGTGTCGAGCATTCCGTTCTTGATGAAGCGGTCGTCGATATGAATCCCGACCACTTGTCCGATGACGAAATAGCGTTCGAGCGTTCGTCCGTCCAAATCCTTGAGGCGCACCGTCTGCAGCCAGCGGCATTCGAGCGCGCAGGGCGAGGCGGCGACGCGCGGCGGCTTGATGAGCCGCGACGGCGCAGCGGCAAGGCCGGCAACTTCCATCTCGTTGACGCCGCGCGGCAGCGACGCCGAAGTCTTGTTCATCGCATCGCGCAGATCATAGGTCGCGAGGTTGCAGACGAATTCCTGCGTCTCCTCCACCAGCGCAACGGAATCCTTCAGGCTCTCGCTGGAGAAACCGACAATCGGT
>JAFKKS010000161.1 GCA_017304555.1 Hyphomicrobiales bacterium | reverse complement strand
TGCGGCTGCACCGCTACAGCTTCTCGCCCATTCGCGAGGACTGAACATACGCGAATCGAGGCCCGCTGAGCGGCCCGGCAATGCCCTCCTTATCCGCGGCACGACATATGCCCGTCGTGGACGCGCTCCCAGAGGTGATCGGGCGGCGATACCGGCCAAGTCATCCGGCGGTATCCCTCCCCGCAGCATCCAAAGGGCCGAGCGCGTCAATTCGCAAAGGCGGCGGCGGGCCGGGTTCCGCAGTGCGTGTGACGCCGAAACCAAAACTGCGCGTGACGCCCAAAACAAAAGCGCCGCCCGAAGGCGGCGCTCAGACTGCTGACAAACCCCTGGCGTTAGCCGGGGGTTTTTGATTCACTGGGTCATGTTGAAGCGACCCGCCCCTGAACAGACCGCCCTTGAGATCGTGACGCTGGAAGAGTTGTGCTGACAAACCCCTGGCGTTAGCCGGGGGTTTTTGATTCACTGGGTCATGTTGAAGCGACCCGCCCCTGAACAGACCGCCCTTGAGATCGTGACGCTGGAAGAGTTGGTTCCCAAGGACCACCTTCTGCGCAAGATCGACCGGGTGATCGATTTCTCGTTCATCCATGATCTGACGGCGCCGCTTTACTGCGCCGACAATGGCCGTCCGCCGCTCGATCCGACCTTGATGTTCAAGGCGCTGTTCATCGGCTATTTGTTCGGCGTGCGCTCGGAACGGCAGTTGGTGCGCGAGATCGAGGTCAACGTCGCCTACCGCTGGTTCCTGCGGCTGAAGCTGACGGACAAGGTGTTCGACGCCTCGACGCTGTCGCAGAACCGTCGGCGCCGCTACCAGGACGAGACGATTGCGCAAGGCATCTTCGATCGCATCGTCGAGCAGGCGATCCGGGCCGGCCTGGTCGACGGCACGGTGCTCTACACCGATTCCACGCATCTGAAGGCCAACGCCAACAAGGGCAAGTACGACCTGGCGATGATCGCCAAGTCGCGCGCCGACTACTGGGCCGACCTCGACCGGGCGATCGAGGCCGAACGGGCGCTGCACGGCCAGAAGCCGCTGAAGGAGAAGGAACGGCAGCCGGCGGTGAAGGAGACGAAGGTCAGCCGCACCGACCCGGAGGCCGGCTACATGGTGCGCGAGGGCAAGCCGAAGGGCTTCTTCTACCTCGACCACCGCACGGTGGACGGCAGGCTGGGCATCATCACCGACACGTTCGCCACACCCGCCAACGTGCACGATTCGATCGTCTATCTCGCCCGCCTCGACCGGCAGGTGGAGCGCTTCGGCTTCCAGGTCGGGGCGGTCGGGCTCGACGCCGGCTATGCGACGCCGGGCATCGCCAGGGGCCTGGAGGAGCGCGCCATGCTTGGCGTCACCGGCTATCGTAATCCAACCCCGCCGAAGCCCGGCATGATGAGGAAGAGCGCCTTCGTCTATGAAGCCGACGCCGATGCCTATCGCTGCCCCGAGGGCCAGTTCCTCTCCTACGTCACCACCGATCGGACCGGCTACCGCCACTATGGATCCGATCCGGCCGTCTGCCGCGACTGCCCGCTTCTGGCTTCATGCACCACAAGCGCCAACGCCACGCGCCTGATCACCCGCCATGTCTGGCAAGATGCCCGCGAACGAAACGATGCCAACCGCAAGACCGCATGGGGTAAGGCCGTCTACCGCCGCCGCAAGGAGACCGTCGAGCGCTCCTTCGCCGACGCCAAACAGCTTCACGGTCACCGCTATGCACGGTTCCGAAGTCTCCGGCGCGTCCGCGTGCAATGCCTCCTCGCCGCAGCCGCCCAGAACATCAAGAAAATCGCCCTGGCGCTCAGCTCAAAGCCATTTCCACGGCCCGCCTGAGCCGGCACCCTTTCCGCCAACCCCTTCCCACCGACGAAAACTCAACGTCATCCGTCTGATAATAAAAACCCCGCCGAAATCGACGGGGTTTGTCAGCAGTCTGAGGAGCCGGACATTGTCCGGCTCCTTTTCGTTTGGCCTTAGCGGGGGCCGCGCTAGCGCAGCCGCCCGCTCGCATGGGCGAGC
>JAFKKS010000160.1 GCA_017304555.1 Hyphomicrobiales bacterium | reverse complement strand
ATCGCCTCGTCACCGCTACCATTGATGAGATACGTGCGAAAGATCCGCCCGTCATCGCGGATGAAGACGTTGTGGCCATGCCATTCATCGACACCGAAGTCGGCATCGAAGCTGTCGGTGACCGTGTACCAAGGGATATGCTCCCACCCCATCCGCGTTTTCAGCCTCGCGATGTCAGCTTGCGGTGCGCGCGACGCGTAGACGAGCGTCGTGTCGCGCGCATTCAGGTGGGCGAGATTGGAGACTTGGTCTGCGCCAAGTGAACATCCGATGCAGCCGTGCTCCGGCCAGCCATGGACTCCGGGCTCGAAGAACGCGCGATAGACGACAAGCTGCCGCCGCCCATCGAACAGATCGTGCAGGGTCTTTTTGCCGGATGGCCCGTCGAAAACGTAAGTCTTATCGACCGCCATCCAGGGCATTTTTCGCCGCTCGGCCGCGAGCGCGTCGCGCGCCCGGGTCATCGCCTTCTCCTTGACGAGAAGTTTTTCGCGCGCGGCCGTCCACTCGTCCGGCGACACAATCGGTCGTATTTGCATGGGATGTTCTCCTTCTTCCTGACGCCTCTATCGACTTGCTGACTGTCGCCGCGGATCACTCCGGCAAGCGCTGCTCGTATTCCTTCTTGAGCCGGCTCCAGCCGTCCCAGAACGGTTCCGGCTCGGTGCCCTGCAGACGCGCGGCGAGAACATCGAGATGCATGTGCCAGCCGGCGCTGACGTTGAGGCGCGTCGAACGCTCGGCGATGCGGCGATGCGTGACGGTCAACAGCACGTCATTACTTTGCTGCTTCAGTTCGAACGTGACACCGTCGGTGCTGCCCCAGGTGATGCTCAACTTGCGAGGCGGATCGAGCTCCGTGATCGTGCTCTGCATCCGATGCTCGTCGGAGAATCCGTCCGGCCGCAAGCCGGGTGGATTGGTCAGCTCGTTGTTGCGCCAGACGAGTTCGAATGTGGATCCGACCTTCATCTCCATCTCACCCGCCGCCATCCACTGACGGCGCAAATCGCTCTCGGTGAGGTATGCCCAGACCCGGTCGATCGTTCCCGGCAGGCGGCGATGGATCGTCAGCGTCATCGGCTCGGTGAGTTCGCCATAAGCGCTCGCGGTCACGCGTTCGTTCATTGCTTCTCTCCTTCGGGTCGGGGGGATTTGGTGGCCTCGCCTGCGCCCTCCGCGCGGAGGAGCTGTTCGAGGATGTCGAGGCGGCTGGTCCAGAATTTCTCGTAGAAGCTCAGCCATTCATGCGCGTTGGCAAGCGGCCCGGGCTCGAGGCGGCACAGATGCGTGCGCCCCCGCACCTCACGGCGGATCAGGCCGGCGCTTTCCAGCGCCTTGATGTGCTTCGAGGCGGCGGCGAGCGAAATAGCGAAGGGCTCGGCCAGTTGACCGACCGTCCGCTCTCCTCCCGCCAGCTCGCGCAGCATCTGCCGCCGCGTTGCGTCGCCAAGGGCGTGAAAGATGGTGTCGAGGGTCAGCGCTTGATATTCAACCATGTGATTGAATGTATCGCGTATCCCCCAATTGTCAACCTATCGGTTGAATAATTTTCGAGTGACAGTTTCAAGCAATCTCCGCTGCGGAGTGTTGCGTGCCGGGCGGAGGC
>JAFKKS010000386.1 GCA_017304555.1 Hyphomicrobiales bacterium | reverse complement strand
CCTCCATCAGGCCGCGCGTGTCGATACCGACCAGCTTGTAAGGACGGATGGCGTCGATGATGCGCGCGGTCTCGACCGTTCCCGTTTGCCCGAGGTCGGGCGCGCGGAAAATCGCGACATTGGCGACGACACCGGCGTTTTCCACCAAGTCGCGGATACGAACGACGTCGCTGGTGACGGTCGCTTCCGCTTTGAGTGCCGGCAAGGCAGTCGGCGCGACAGTGGTGACTTGGGCGGCCGCACAGGTCGGAAACAGAAGCGCCGCGATGAGGAGAAGTTTGCGGGACATCGCGCTCACCGGATGAGGTTCGAGGTGGACGAGAGCATTTGGTCGGCGGCGTTGATGACCTTCGCGTTCATCTCATAGGCGCGTTGCGCCGCGATGAGATCGGAGATCTCGGTCACCGCTTCGACATTCGCTTGCTCGAGGTTGCCTTGCTGCAGATTGCCGAAGCCGTCGGCGCTGGGCGTTCCGTTCTGCGGGGTGCCGGAGGCGGTCGTTTCGAGATAGAGGTTGTCGCCGATGCCCTGAAGTCCGGCCTTGTTGATGAACATCGCAAGTTCAATCTGGCCGAGTTGAGTGCTGTCGGTGTTGCCGGGCAGCACGACGGAAACCTGGCCCATCGCATTGATGGTCACTTGGCTTGCGTTTTGCGGCACGGTGATGCCGGGCTGCACGACGTAACCCTGGTTCGTGACCATGCGACCTTGCGCGTCGAGTTCGAACGAGCCGTCGCGCGAATAGGCCGTGCGGCCATCGGGCAGCAGGACTTTGAAGAAGCCTTCACCGCGGATGGCGACGTCGAAGTCGCGTCCGGTGGGCGACAACGTGCCTTGCGTCATGATGCGCGGCGTACCGACCGTTTTGACGCCTGCGCCGAGTTCGATGCCGGCCGGCAGGATGTTGCCTTGATCGGAAGTTTGGCTGCCGACGCGGCGGACTTGCTCATAAAGCAGGTCCTGGAACTCTGCGCGCTGGCGCTTGTAGCCGGTCGTTCGCATGTTCGCGATGTTATTGGAGATGACCTGGACGTTAAGTTCCTGGGCCATCATTCCCGTGGCTGCGGTGTGGAGCGCGCGCATGTTCAGGTCCTATCCGTTCACGCCGGAACGTCGGCGAGCTTCTCGATCGCCGAGCGGCGCAGATCGCTTTCGTTCTGCAGCATCTGCGAGATGGTCGTGTAGGTGCGTGTCACGTCGATCATGCGCGTCATCTCGACGACGCTCTGCACGTTCGATTTCTCGACGGCGCCTTGAATGACGCGCGTGGTGGTGACTGGCGTGGCCTGCATGCCGGCGGGTGCGACGAAATTGTTGGCGCCGTCTTTCTGAAGCCGGGCGGACTGTGCGAAGTCGACGATCCGCAGCTTGCCGCGCTGCGCGTCGCCCGCCGCGATCGAGCCGTCGCTCGCGATGGTGATGTGCTTATCTTGCGGCTGCATCACGATCGGGCCGCCTTCGCCGAGCACGCGAAAGCCGGTCGATGTCACGAGTTCGCCGGTGGAGTTGATCTGTAGCGAACCGTTCCGCGTATAGCGTTCGCCCGCCGGCGTTTGCACGACGAGAAATCCGCTGCCGTCCAATGCGACATCGAGGGGGGCGCCGGTCATCTCGATGCCGCCTTGGCGCAAGTCGTGCCACGTGGCGCGGTCGTTGACGAAGCTGACGCGCCGGTTGACGCCGCCGCCGCGCTCGTCGCGTGCGAGCGGCATCGTCGTCTCCTCGAACACGGAGTTATCGGCCTTGAAGCCGCTCGTGTTCACGTTGGCGATGTTGTTGGCGATCACGTCCAGGCTGCGCCGCAGCACGGTCTGACGTGACAGCCCGATCAGGAGTGCATTCTCCATCGGCCGATCTCCCCTAAGAGTCGCGAGGCGCCGTTTTCCCAGGACGGCGGTCCCGCCGATTGCGGCTCTCCCAAGCCGCGGATCGTCGGGTGCTCTGCAGCCGTCGTGCCAAATGAAAAATTCCAATTGAATCAACGAAATGCGGCTGAGCATCGAGGCGTGCGGCCTGCCTTGCGGCATTTCTTTCCCGGCAATTATTGCCGCGAACGGGCGCTCGGAAAGGTTTCGTTAACCATGTTTTTCTAGGGTCCGGTTGCGGGGCGTGGGGCACCTGCCGGGATTTTTTATCGCTCGCGGGAGAGGCCGTTCGCGCGGCCGGGCACTGAAATGGCGACCAAAGCCACCGAGTCGGATCGCGACTCCTCAACTGAGGAGGGCGCGTCCGCGACGCCCAAGAAGAACCTCACCAAGGGCCGTTTGATCATTATCGCTGCCGCGGTTCTGCTGCTCGCGGGCGGTGGCGGGGGCGGCTACTATTTTTTTGCTGGACATAAGGAAGAGAGGGTGGCTGCGCCTGCGCCCAAGGCGCCGACTTTCCTCGACTTGCCGGATGTGCTCGTCAATCTGTCGGGCAACGGCGAGCGCGCGCAGTTTCTAAAAGCAAAGATCACGCTCGAGCTGGCGGACCCGACGACCGTGGCGCAGGTGCAGCCGGTCATCCCGCGCGTCATGGATGCCTTCCAGGTGTTCCTGCGTCAGCTTCGACCGACGGATCTGCAAGGCTCGGCCGGCATCTATCGCCTGAAGGAAGAGATGATGCGCCGCGGGAACGCGGCCATCGCGCCCGGCAAGATCAACGCCGTTCTGTTCAAGGAAATGGTCGTTCAATGAGCGCGGACACCACCGCAGCGGCCGAGAACGCCGATCAGAACACACTCGCCGCGGAATGGGGAAAGTCACTCAACGGCGAGGAAGCACCGGCCGACGTGGCCGCGGTGGATGGCGGCACGAGCGAATGGGTCGCACCCGCCGACGGCAGCCAGCCGGCCGTTGGAGGCAAAAGCGGAGGGCCCGCCGGCGCCGAACGCATCCTGAACCAGGAAGAGATCGACAGCCTGCTCGGCTTTAGTCTGTCGGATATCGCGCTCAGTGAGAATTCCGGCATTCGCGCCATCATCGAATCGGCGATGGTGTCGTACGAGCGCCTCCCGATGTTGGAGATCGTCTTCGACAGGCTGGTGCGCCTGTTGACGACGTCGCTTCGCAACTTCACCTCCGACAATGTCGAAGTCTCGCTCGACCGCATCACGTCGGTGCGCTTCGGCGACTATCTCAATTCCATTCCGCTTCCTGCCATTCTCTCTGTCTTCAAGGCGGAGGAATGGGACAATTTCGGCCTGCTCACGGTCGACTCGAGTCTCATCTACTCCATCATCGATGTGTTGCTCGGGGGGCGGCGCGGCGCGACCGCCATCCGCATCGAGGGCCGCCCGTACACAACGATCGAATCCAATCTCGCCAAGCGCATGATCGAAATCGTGCTGGCGGATGCGGAACTGGCATTCCGGCCGCTTTCGCCTGTGCGTTTCACGATCGACCGCTTGGAGACCAATCCGCGGTTCGCCGCAATATCGCGCCCGGCGAACGCTGCGATCCTGGTGCGGCTGCGCGTCGACATGGAAGATCGCGGCGGCACGGTCGAACTGCTGCTGCCTTACGGCACCATCGAGCCGATCCGCGATGTGTTGCTGCAGATGTTCATGGGCGAGAAGTTCGGTCGCGACCCGATCTGGGAAGGCCATCTCGCGACCGAGATCGGCCAGACGGAAATCGCCGTCGAAGCCGTGCTCTACGAAGCCGAGATTCCGCTGCGGCAACTGATGAATCTCGACGTCGGCCACACGCTCCCGCTGGAGATACGGCCGGACGCGCCGGTCACTGTGCGTTGCGGAGACGTCACGTTGACCGAAGGCAATATGGGGCGCGTCGGCGATCGCGTATCGGTGCGCGTGACGAAGCCGTTGCGCCGGCCGCAGACGACATTTGCAATGTTTGAGACAGCCGATTCTGCGAATCGCATGGAGGTTCCGTGAGCAATCAGATTGGTATGATGATCGAAGGCCTGGTCGCCATTCTGCTCATGTTGACGATCGCTTACTGCGTGATGCTCAACAGCCGGCTGAAGAAATTGAAAGCCGACGAGCAGACGCTCAAGGCGACGATCTCGGAACTGATCACGGCGACGGAGATTGCCGAGCGCGCGATCGGCGGCCTCAAGCTGACGGTGCAGGATTGCGACCAGACGCTAGGGCCGCGGCTGAAAAGTGCGGAAGCCATCGCTGCGGCGATCGGCCGTCAGATCGTCGCCGGCGAAGAGGTCGTGAAGAAGCTCGCGCAGATCGTTGCCGTGGCGCGGCCGCTGGAGCAGGGCGCGACGATCGCCGCCATCGCGCCTGAAGCCAACGCGACGGTCGCGGCGGCGCAGGCTTTCGCAGCCCGCGCGCGCCTGCGCACGACCGGTCAGGCCGCATGATCCAGTTCGCCAGCGGCCTCCGGCTTATCCCCGTCGTTCTGTTTGCGACGGCGAGCCTGCTCGCGCTCAAGACCGCATCGATTGTGAGCGGGAGCGGCTACATCGCCGGCCCGCAGCGGGCTTATGCGACGGCCGCTTTATCCGATGACCGGCATCATCCGCCGACGCCAAGCGCTGCACAGCATCCGAAGGCCGTGAAGCTGGCCGAGGTGAAGTATCCGGAAAAGCCGGCGGGGACGCGCTCGTGGGCGCAGGAGATGCTGGGCTATCCCGACATCACCGGATCGGTGAGTAAGCCGGCGACGCCACCGCCACCAGCGCCAGCCGCAGAAGGCGGGACGCCTGCGGACAAGGCGGCGACGCGCGGGGACAAGGAGACGGCAAAGCCGTCCGGCGCAGCTTCTGCGACAACGCCGGAAACTCCGGCTGGCGCGGCGAAAGGCCCCGCGGCCGCCGACGCGAAGCCGAATGCCTTTACCTCCGACAAGCCCATCGCCTCCGCCGGCGAGCGCACGCTCCTCGAACAACTGCAACACCGGCGCCAAGAGCTTGATGCGCGCGATCGGGAACTCGAAATCCGCGAAGGCCTGCTCAAGACAGCTGAGCAACGCATCGAGGCGCGGTTAAGTGAGCTGAAGGAAGTCGAGGCGAAGGTCGACGCTGCCGCGGCGAAGAAGGACGAGGCCGAAGCGGCCCGCCTCAAGGGCCTCGTCACCATGTACGAAAACATGAAGCCGAAGGATGCGGCCAAGATATTCGATCGGCTCGACATGCGAGTCCTGATCGATGTGGCGACACAGATCAATCCGCGCCGGATGTCCGATATCCTGGCGGCCATGTCGACCGAGGCCGCCGAGCGCCTGACGGTGGAACTTGCGACCCGCGCCTCCGATGGCCGCTCGCCCAGTGCCGCCGATCTCCCCAAGATCGAGGGCAGGCCACGGAGTTGAGGCGGTTAAGCCCGCATTAAAGGGCGATCCCTATGGTGCAGGTTTCCGGCGTGATGGCTTCGCGCCGTCAGACCCGCACAGGACGTCCGGGATGGCCGGTTTTCACCCCCTTCGCAAACGAGGAGCGAGTCGCGCCCGCATGATGTGCGGCGCTGCGTTTCTCGTCGCTTGGGCGCTGGGCGGGGCGCCGTCGAGCGCGGCGACGCTGCGCGGCGAGGCCGGAATTTCAGTCAACGACGGCTTCGCGCGGCTTGTCCTGAACCTTGACGAGGCGACCGGTGTGGATGTGCGCCTTGCCGGGCATGTCGTCATCGTCAGCTTCAAACAGCCCGTTTACATGTCCGTCGAGGGGCTCGCGGCTGCCGCGCCAAGCTATGTCACGGTAGCGCGGAGCGATCCCGATGGGCGCGCGATCCGGCTTGGCTTGAAGCAGAAGGTCTCGCTGCTGACGACATCGGTCGGAGAAAAGGTCTATGTCGACCTTCTCCCGCAGGGCTGGCAGGGGCCGCCGCCGGCGCTGCCTCACGACGCCGTCGAAAACCTCACCACCCGGCTGCGCGAGGCTGAGCGCAAGCTGCGCCAGAGCACGCGCGCTCAGGGGAGCACGGAGGTTCGCCGCTCCTGGCCGCCGATCAAGGTTCGGGTCGCGACGAGCCCGACTTTCACGCGCTACGTCTTCGATCTGCCGGAAGGCGTCGCTGTCACGAGCGAGCGCGGGGAGGGGCGCATGGAGCTCTCCTTCAATGCGCCATTGAAATTGGATTTGGCCGACGTCAAGGCGTCCATGCCACCGACCGTCGCGGCGATTGACGCGGAGACCGAAGCGACGAAAGCCGTCGCGCGCTTCGACCTGATCGGCCGCGTGGATGTCCGTACCTTTCGCGACGACAACGCCTATGTGATGGACGTGACGCCGATCGAGCCGCCGCCGGGGATGCCTGCCGCCGTCGGCGGTGATGAGCCGGCGAAGGCGTACGTTCCGCCCGCGCTCAAGCCTTCGCGAGCGAGCGACGCGAAGTTGCCGGCGCCGCCAGTGCGTCAGGCGGCTGCCGCGGTCGCGCCATCGATCGTTCCGCCAGTCGCGCCGAAAGAGAAGGCGCCGGCTTTCGACGATTCCGTTCCGCCTTACCGATTGCCACAAGAGCCGGCGTCCACGCCCGCCCAAGTGACGGCCGCACCACCGCAGCAGGTTGCGCCCAAAGAGCAAGCGCCGGTCATCGCGGCGTTGAAGCAGCGAGCCGAGACGCTGCGGCTTGTTTTTCCGTTTCAAGAAGCGACCGCGGCGGCGGTCTTCCGTCGTGCCGATACGCTTTGGCTGGTTTTTGATTCCGCCGCACCGTTGGACGTGTCGCACATCCGCGGGGCGGTCCGCGACACGATCGGCGATATCGACGTGACGCGCTCGGGAAGCGGGCAGGTCGTCCGCCTCAAGCTCGTGCGTCCGAAACTGTCGAGCTTTGCATCGGACGGACTGACCTGGGTCGTAACCTTGGGCGACACGGTTCTCGAGCCGACCACGGCCCTCGGACTGGTCCGCGAGGAGGGAACGTCCGCACGCGTGAGCGTTTCGGTCCCCTTCGAGCATCCGGCGACGCTGCATCGCATTTCCGACCCGGACGTGGGCGACAAGCTCCTGGTCGTGACTGGTTTCGGCCCCGCGCGAGGCTTCCTGCGCGGGCAGGATTTCGTGGAGTTCCGCACGCTGGCATCGACGCACGGCATTGTTGTTCAGCCGCTCGCCGACGATCTTGCGGTCGACCTCAAGGCCGACAGGGTGTCTCTGTCGCGTCCGGCCGGATTGATGCTCTCGGCGAGCGCCGAAGGAGAAATGGATCAGGCTGGAGCGCGAACATTCGACGGCAGCGCTTGGATCTCCAGTCAACAATCGGAATTCGTCACGCGGCAATCCGAACTCGTGCGGGCTGCGGCCGAAGCACCGACTGAAAGGCGAGCCAGCGCGCGCCTGGGCCTCGCACAGTTTTATATGGCGCGCGCCATGTACCCGGAGGCGAAGGCGGTTCTGGATGTGACGATCGCCGATACAGCGCCGGATGACGCCGTGCTGCCGGCGGCATTGGTGCTGCGTGGCGTCACCGCGATCCTGTCCGGTGACGACGACCGGGCCATGAAGGATCTTTCGAACCCTGCGGTCGGCAACGCGCATCACGCGCCATTGTGGCGTGCGATCATACAGGCGCATGAGGGGCACTGGGTCGAAGCGAACGAGGGGCTCCGCTCAGTAGAGGCCGCATCGGCGGATCTGCCGGTGGAATTGCAGCGCGTGGCGCTGCGCGAGGCCGCGCGCGCTTCACTCGAAGTCGGCGACGCTGCCGCCGCTGCTCGCCGCCTCAACGAGTTCGACGGCATCGGCGTGCCCGATGACCTCAAGCCGACGCTCGCGGTGCTCAACGGCCGCGTCGCCGAGAAGATGGGGCGATCGGCCGACGCGATCGCGGCCTATCACGCCGCAAGCGAGGCGAAAGGCGGCGCCAGCGCCGCGCAAGGTGCGCTGCGCGAGATCGCATTGCGTTACGCGACCAAGGACCTGGCGCGTCCGGCTGCAATCGATGCACTCGAGAAATTGACGGCCTCTTGGCGTGGCGACGAAACAGAGAACGAAGCGCTGCAGCTTCTCGCGCGCCTCTACGGCGAGGAAGGGCGTTATCGCGAGAGCTTTCAGGCCGTGCGCGTCGCGTTGGACAATTATCCGGAAACGGAGCTGACGCGTAAGGCGCAGGAGACGGCCGGCGCACTGTTCGAGACCGTGTTTCTTGGACCGAAGGGTGAAGCGCTTGCCCCGCTCGATGCGCTGGCTCTGTTCTATGACTTCAACACTTTGACGCCGATCGGCCGTCGCGGCGACGAAATGATCCGTCGCCTCGCAGAGCGGCTGGTGTCCGTCGATTTGCTGTCGCAGGCGGCCAAGCTGCTGCAGCATCAAGTCGACAACCGGTTGCAGGGTGCGGCGCGGGCGCAGATCGCGACGCGCCTCGCTACGATTTACCTGATGGACCGCAAACCGGAACGGGCGCTGGACGTGCTGCGCAGCACGCGCGTGACCGATTTACCGAATGAGTGGCGCAGCCCCCGCCTGATGATCGAGGCGCGCGCCTTGGCGGAGACGGGGCGGCAGGAATTGGCGCTCGAAGTCATTGCCAACCTTCAGGGCCGCGAAGTTGAGCGCCTGCGTGCCGACATCGATTGGACGGCGCGCAAATGGCGGGCGGCGGCCGAGCAGATCGAGCGCATGTATGGTGAGCGCTGGCGCGATACGAAAGCACTCGACCAGAGCGAGCGCACCGACATCCTTCGCGCAGCGATCGGCTATGCGCTCTCCGGCGAATCGCTGAGCCTCGATCGCTTCCGTCAGAAGTACCTCGCTCTCATGAGCGCGGCGCCCGAGAAGCAGATGTTCGACGTCGTCACCGCGCCGCAGGATGCGCGCGGCAGCGCCTTCCGGGAGGCGGCAAAGACGGTATCGGCGACCGATACGCTCAGCGCTTTCCTGCGGGATATGCACGCCCGTTATCCCGATAAGAGTGTTGCGCCGCCTGCGGATACGGCAGCGCCGCGCAGCTAGCGCGCCTCAGCTCCCGTAGCTCTGCACCAGGCTTCCGGCGACCAGATTCCAGCCGTCGACGAGCACGAAAAAGATCAGCTTGAACGGAAGCGACACCACGACCGGCGGCAGCATCATCATGCCCATCGACATCAACACCGATGCGACGACCAGATCGATAACGAGAAACGGCAGGAACAGAAGGAAACCGATCTCGAAGGCGCGTCGCAATTCCGAAATCATGAACGCCGGCGTCAGGATGCGCAGCGACACATCCTCGGGCTTTTCCGGCCTCGGCTCCTTGGAGAGATCGGAGAACAGGGCGAGATCCTTCTCCCGCACGTTCTTGAGCATGAACGCGCGGAACGGCTGAGACGCACGCTCGAAGGCTTGTTCAGGAGTGATCTCGCCCGCGGACAGAGGGCGCAGGCCCGTCTCATAGGCGTTCTGGAACGCCGGTCCCATCACGAACAGCGTCAGGAACAGGGCGAGCGACACCATCACCGCGTTGGGTGGCGCGGTCGCGGTGCCCAGCGCCGTGCGCAATAGCGACAGCACCACAACGATTCGGGTGAACGACGTCACCATCACCAGGATCGACGGCGCAAGCGAAAGCACCGTGATGAGCGCGACCATCTGGATGACGCGCTCGGTGAGGCCAGTGCCCTGGCCGAAATTGATGCTGATGTCCTGAGCCGCGGCAGGATTGGCCGCGAGGAAAATGAACGCGAATACTGTGAGAAGAAAAAACCGTCTTGCCCTTGCGCTCACTCTTTTCCTGCGGGACGGCCCAACAGACTCGCCATCTCTTCCTCGAGGCTATCGAAGACCGATTTCTGCGAGGCAGATTTCGGCTCCGTACGCGCGGTTTTCGATTCGGGCTTCGGCGGGCCGGCCACTTCAAGCTCAGTGCCGGTCGCGGGTGCGATCCCGTTGCCGTTGCTCTCCGGCGCCGTCGGCGGCGTCGGCTCGGGCAGCGGAATGGGATCGATGATGTCGGTGCTCTCCGCCTTGCTGGGTGCTCCAGGTCGGCGCAACGCCGCCTCGAGGCGCAAGGCCATATCAGTGAGATTGGCGTCCGCCGTCGGCGGGGCCGATTCGACTTCGACCGTCTCTGCGTCGAAACGCGGCACGATCGGCGCCCGTACCGGACGTG
>JAFKKS010000385.1 GCA_017304555.1 Hyphomicrobiales bacterium | reverse complement strand
GACCGGCAGGAGTTCGAACGGCGGACGCCGGCCCGTCGCATGCAGCAGCCGGTCGCCGAAGACGATGGCCGCGGCCGCGGCGAGCGCGCCGCCCGCCGAGACGCCGACAAGGCCGGGATCGGCGAGGGGGTTGCGGAATAGGCCCTGCATCAGTGTGCCGGCGGCGCCGAGCAGCGCGCCGACGATCCCGGCGAGGAGGATGCGCGGCAGGCGCACCGACCACAGGACGAGTTGGTCGCGCGCAAGAAGCGGCGTATCCGCTCCGGTGCCGAAAGCTGCCGCCGCGAGCCGCTCCAACGGAATGCCGGCGGCGCCGACGGTGGCGGAGATGGTGGCCGACAGAAGCAGAGCGATGCAAAGGACGGTGATCGTCGCTGTCGCGCTTGGCGCGCCCGGCCGCCAGTTGCGCGCGGAACGCGCCGCTGCCGGATGCGCGAGCTCGGCCATCAAGGACAATCCCGTGCCGCGCTGCCCGTCGTCTCGGACGGCAATTTTTCGGCATGCAGTTCGGGATAGAGCGACGCTGCGAGATCGCGCGCGGCGCGCGCGGTGCGCGGTCCGAAGCCGAGAAGATAAAGCCCATCCATCGAGATGAATGCTTTGTGAGCGCTAGCCGACGTCGCGCTGAACGCAGCGTTCGCGAACACAGTTTCGGCAGTCAGCGACTCCGGTCCGCGTTTCATTGCGAGAACGAAATCCGGATTTGCCGCGATGACTGATTCATCGTTGATCGGCTTGTAGCCTTCGTATTCCGAGATCGCATTGACCCCGCCGGCGAGCTTGATGATGCCGTCGGCCGCCGTGTTGCGGCCCGCGACCATCGCGCGGCCGTTCACGAAGGACAGGACGAACAGCACTTTCACCGGCTTGTCGATGCGCTTGCGCAGCGCCGCGACGGCATCGAGATCGGAGCGCACGCGCGCGGCAAGGCACGCGCCTTTCGCCTCCTCGCCGGTGACCTTCGCGATCAGGTTTAGTTTTTCGATGATGCCTTCGCCGGAATACGGATCCGGCACGAGAACGAACGGCACCTTCGCCGATTGCAGGACGGCGATCGCTTCCTTGGGCCCCGACCCTTCCGTCGCCAGCACGAGCGAGGGGTTGAGGCCGAGCACGCCCTCTGGCGAAAGCGCGCGCATGTAGCCGACGTTCGGCTTTTCCGCCATCGCGCGCGGCGGATAGAGGCTCGTGATGTCGATTGCGACGATCTTCTTCTCGAGGCCGAGCGCGTAGAGAATCTCGGTGACGGCGCCGCCGATCGAGACGATGCGGCTTGCGTCGTCGACGCGCACTTCGCGGCTGGATGCGTCCTTGACGGTGACGCCTTCGGCGGCTGCGCCCTGCAGCGCGATAGCCAGGATAGCGCCGGCGGCGAGAAAGCTTCGCCATGCCGGACGGCCGTTTCGCGACGCGCACACCATGCGATGACCTACTTCGTGAGGATGAGTTTGTTTTGCGCGGTCAGCCGGAGACGGTAGGCGTCCTCACCGTGCCCGATGATGATTTCGCGGGTACCGACGAACAGGTCGCGGCTCTCGATCCGGTCGTTGCTGATTGGAACGTCACGGGTCTGCTTCGTGCCCCGGTCGATAGGGTCACGGGACGGGGCGGCGTCCGGGTCGGCTTTCTTCATTTAAATTAGTCCAAAGTAAGAGTTTGCGCCGATCCAGTATTCGAAATGAATTCGTGCACCTTGGAATTGTTTAAAACTGTGTATCATCTGTATTTTAGAAGCGTTCAAGAATGAGAACTTGTTCTTGACGTCCCTAATACATGACACTTACAAACGCAACACTTGCTGATCTCAGCAATGTCATAGTTTGCCAGCTAGCCCCGCCTTCGCGGCCGCCCGCCAGCTCAATCCGGACTGCGAATTTGGGGTGGGGCACCATGGACCTTTCGAGGAAGTACGGCCGCGCGCTGTTGATAGGCGCGTCGGTCATTACGATTGCGGCGACGAGCCGCGCTTTCGCGCAGCCGGCGCAAGAGCTGGACGCGATCACCGTCGTCGCGACGAAGACCGAGGAAAAGGCGAGCGAATCGCTCTCGGCGGTCAGCACCGTGCGCCAGGAGCAGATCAACGAGATCGCGCCCTCGCGGCTCTCGGATATTTTCTTCGGAATGCCGAGCGTGACGTTCCAGGAGCGTGCCGACAATCCGGGAACGTCCATCAACATCCGCGGCCTGCAGGACTTCGGGCGTGTTGCCGTCGTCGTCGACGGCGCCCGTCAGAACTTCCAGCAGACGGGGCACAGCGCGGACGGCACCTTCTTCCTCGATCCCGAACTGGTTGGCGGCGTCGATGTCGTGCGCGGCCCGGTCGCCAACATCAACGGCTCGGGCGCGATTGGCGGTGTCGTTGCGATCCGCACGAAGGACGTCGAAGACATTCTGCGCCCCGGCGAGAAATGGGGCTTCCTTGGCCACGGCGAATTCGGCTCGAACACCGCACGCGGGCTTGGCTCGATCTTCTGGGCGGCGCGCCCGCTGGATACGGTCGATCTGTTCGCCGGCTACGTGCATCGGAAGAACGGAGCCTATGCCGACGGCAACGGCGATCTCGTTCCGAATACCGGATCCGAAGTTCAGGCCGGCATCGGCAAGGCGACGTTCCGCCCCTGGGATGGCCACGAAATCAAGCTCAGCGCCACGGCGCAGGAATTCAACTTCGTGACCGGCCAGTTGCTCACTCGCGGCAACACCGGCGCCGAGTCGCAGTATCAGTCGAAGCTCAACAACAACACGGTGAGCGCCCGCTGGCGCTACAATAAGCCCGACGACAACCTGTTCGACTCCGAGGGCAACGTCTATTGGACGCAGACGCATCTCGACCAGTTGAAGATCGCTAACGGCACGGCAGGCAGCCCGGGTAATCCGATCACCGGCTTCGTCGGCGACAGCCGCATGGTCAACATCGACACATACGGTTTCAACCTGCACAACACGTCGCGCTTCGAGCTCGCTTCGATCCGCAACGCGCTGACTTATGGCGTCGACTATTTCCAGGATCAGGTGACGTCGAAGGACATCACCGGCACCGGCGATCTCTTCACGCCGTCAGGCAAGCGCGATGTCTATGGCGGCTTTGTGCAGTTGAAGTCGAACTACTCGACCTGGCTCGAATGGCAGAACGCGCTGCGCTACGACGCCTATAAGCTCGACGGCGGCCCGGTCACCAACGAGGGCGATCGCATTTCGCCGAAGACGACGCTCGGCATCACGCCGCTACCGTGGCTGACCGTGTACGGCACCTACGCAGAAGGCTATCGCGCGCCGGCCGTGACTGAGACGCTCGTCGCCGGCGCGCATCCGCCCTTCGCGTCGTTTCCGGGCGCGCAGCCGGGTTTCACCTTCGTTCCCAACCCGAGCCTGAAGCCGGAAATCGGACACACGAAGGAAGTCGGCGTCAATATCCGCACCGACGATTGGCTGATGCAGGGCGACAAGCTGCGCATCAAGGCGAACGTCTTCCAGAATGATGTCGACGATTTCATCGAACAGTTCGCGTTCGGCCCGATCAATATGTGGGGCATTCCGAGCTTCATTCAGTATCGCAATGTCGCGAATGCCAGGATCGAAGGCGTGGAGGGCGAGGCCACTTATGACGCAGGCGACTGGTTCGCCGGCGTTTCGGGGCAGCATATCCGCGGCCGCAACGTCGCCACTGATCAGCCGCTCTTGAAGATCCAGCCGGATCAGGTTGCCGGAACCCTCGGCGTGCGCTTCCTGGATCGGAAATTGACGATGTCGGTGCGCTACGCCCACGTCTGGGCCAAGCCGGCGTCGGATATTCCGGACAACGACGGCGACGGCCTGCCTGATATTCCGGCAACGCGGGCCTACAATCTCGTGAAGCTTTACATTGGCTATGAGCCGACTCCCGACATCCTGGCGTCATTCACGGTCGACAACCTGCTCAACGAGCAATACATGCGCTACCTCGACTACCTTCCGGCTCCGGGCATCACCTACAAGGGGTCGTTGCGGATCAGGTTCGGCGCGTGATGCAGAACGGAGCTGACGGCGCATGAGTGTGGGCCGACCCCTAAGAGCGGAACGGATGGAGCCAGCGCTTGGAGCGTCGGCGCCCGTCGTCGAGCTCAGAGGCGTCGGCCTGCGGCAGGTCGCGCGCGACCAGACGGTTGCGCTGCGGGCCGGGCACGATCTCGGCAATGTCGTGCCGTTCGTTCGCGCCCGCCGCGGCAACAATGAGCGGCAAGCGCCCGCCGTTGTCGTCGCTGCGGCCGAGCGACTTGGCCTTGCCGATTTCGGGCGCGCCAAGTGGTGGGCCGCTTTCTTGCTGTGCTCGGTCGCCATTCACGCCGGCGTCTACTTCGCCTTCCACGACGAAGTACCGCCCGCTGCGAGCATCGGTCTCGAATCCATATCGGTTGAATTGATGCTCGGCGCCAATATGGCGGCGGGCCCGACACCGGAAAAAGGCGAGTCCGATATTTCGGCCCCAGCGCCGACGATGGCGCCGGACCCTGTGCCCGAGGCGCCGCTGGAGCCGGAGCAGACCGAGAAGCCGATCGAGCAGGCTAAGGTGATCGAGCCGGAGGCCTCGCACGCTCCGCCACCGGTTTCCGAGAAGCCCGTGGAATCGCAGCCGGCCGAAGTCGCGGCCGCAGCGCCAGTGACGCCGGTCAATCCCGTGCCCAACGCTCCGGAGGTGCCTGCGCCGGTGCAGGCGGCGTCTGCGCCGGAACCCAAGGAAGCGGAACTGCAGGCGAGCATCAATCCTTCACAGCCCGTAGAGGCGACGGAGACGCACGTTTACGAGACGGCGGCGACGCCGAAGCCGAAGGCCGCCGAGCCGCGCCACGAGATCGAACGGCAGAAGCAGCGCGAAGAGGCGCGTCGCGAGAAGGCGCGCCGGGAGAAACTCCGCGAAGCGCAGCGCGAAAAGGCCAAGCGCGAGAAGGCTGAGCGTGAGAAGCGCCGCGCCGCGGCTATCGGCGAGCGCAACAATTCGCGTTCGACGAGCAACGCATCGACAGCCGCGGGCGGCGTCGGGCGCGGGCACTCGGAGCGCAACAGCAACTACCGCGGCATCGTCGCTGCGCATCTTGCGCGCTACAAGCAGTTTCCTGCCGATGCGCGTAGCCGCGGCGATCAGGGTGTCGCGAGCGTGACATTCACATTGAGCGGAAGCGGCAGCGTCACCTCCGCGCGCCTCGCGCGCAGCAGCGGTGTTGCGAGCCTTGACCGGGAAGTGACGGCGATGGTGCGCCGCGCTTCGCCGTTTCCACCGCCGCCCGACGGGCGGTCTGCCAGTTTCACCGTGCCCATCAGTTTCCGGGTGCGGTAACCAACAGGTCGATCAACGTTTCAACTGAAGGAGTTTGATGATGTATATCGCGATGAATCGCTTCCGTGTGGCCAAGGGCTCGGAGGACGAGTTCGAGAAGGTGTGGCTCAACCGCGAAAGCCAGTTGCACACGCTGCCGGGCTTCGTCGAGTTTCACCTTCTGCGCGGGCCGAGCGCCGAGGATCACACGCTGTTCGCGTCGCACACCGTTTGGCAGAACTACGCTGCGTTCGAGGCGTGGACCAAATCGGAACAGTTCCGCGCGGCGCACGCCAACGCCGGCAACAGCAGCGGCAAAAAGGTCTTGTATCTCGAGCACCCGAAGTTCGAAGGCTTCGAAGTGCGCCAGACCATCGACCGCAGTGGCAAGGCCGCGTGAGGCGGTGATGGTTGTATCCGCTGCCGCCGTAAAGCCGAGCCTCACGCAGGCGATGCACGATGATCCGAGCGCGATCGTCGAGCAGGTCGCGAAGGACTATGACGTGTCGCCGCGCGAAGTGGTGACCGCCATGCCGGAGACCATGCGCCGCTTCGCGCCGGGCGATGCTTTCGTCCCGGCGCTGAAAGACATCGCCGGCTGGGGTGAGGTGACCGTCATCATCCATACCGACGACGGCATCATGGAGTTCACCGGTCCCGTCCCCGACGGCGAGATTGCGCGTGACTACTACAATCTCATGGGGCGGACCGGGTTTCATGGCCACCTCCGCTACAAGCGTTGCGACGGGCTTGCCTTCGTCGAGCGGCCATTCATGAGCCGCCCCTCCGCCTCCTTGCTTTTCTTCAATGCCGAAGGCGGGATCATGCTGAAAGTCTTTGTCGGCCGGGACGAAAAGCGCGACCTCAAGGCCGATCAACTGGCCGCCTTCCGCGCCCTGGCCGATAGGCTAAGCGGGGCGGATTAAGTCCCTCGGGCGGCGCCCGAAACTCTGATGTCATCCCGGCGAGCGCATCAGCGCGAGACCCGGGACCCAGACTCCTCATCTTATCGAATGACCGGGGCTCTGGGTCCCGGCTCGCGCTCCGCCCGCTGACGCGGTCGCCGCTGGCCGGGATGACACCCCGCAAGCGCCGAAAGCCCTATGGGCAACGCCGCGCGTCTGCGCTAGCCTTTGACGAGAATGCGTCCAAACATGGCCTGATCGGGGCATCTGGCCTGTATCTTGTGTGTACGTGTTCATCCATGTGGGAGGAATCATGTTGAACAGAGTTATCGCCGTCATTTACGCCGCGGCGTTGTCGGCCGCCTTTGCTGCCGCGCCGGTTGCGGCGCAGACGCTCGAAAAGATCAAGCAGCGCGGCGTTCTCGTCGTCGGCGTGAAGGCCGACTACAAGCCCTTCGGTTTCCGTGATCCATCGGGCGCGATTGTCGGCTTCGAGCCGGACATGGCTGCCGACGTTGCTAAAAAGCTCGGCGTGAAGCTCGAATTGGAGCCGGTCGTCTCGTCGAACCGGATGCAGTTCCTGCAGCAGGGCAAGATCGACCTGATGATCGCCACCATGAACGACAAGCCGGATCGCCGGAAGGTCGTCGGCATCATCGATCCGCTCTACTACGCTTCGGGCGTCAACGTGCTCGGCAACAAGAAAGCCGCATTGAAGAACTGGGAGCAGCTCAAGGGCCAGAAGGTCTGCGGCATCCAGGGCGCCTGGTACAATAAACCGGTGGCCGAGAAGTACGGCGCCGACATCGTCGCCTTCAAGGGGCAGACCGAGGCCGAGACCGCATTGCTGCAGGGCAACTGCATCGGTTGGGTCTATGACGACACTGCTTTCGCCGAGCGTCTCGCCGACCCGAAGTGGAAGGACTTCGAGATGACGCTGCCCACCATTCTCGAGGAGCCGTGGGGCATGGCGGTGAAGCTCGAAGAGCGCGAGGGCGAGTGGGGCAAGTTCATGAGCAAGTTCATTGCGGATGAACACAAGAGCGGCCGCTTCATCGAGCTTGAGAAGAAGTGGAAGATCCCGGCCTCGGCGTTCCTCAAGAAGATGCATGAGGAATACAAGGGCAAGAGCTGACGATCTGCGCATATCGCGCGGTTGCGTGATCCCACTCCGTCACCCTGAGGCGCGCGGCCGAAAGGCCGCGCCTCGAAGGGCGACGGCCCGGGCTCGCATCCTTCGAGGCTCGACGCGGTGCGTCGAGCACATCAGGATGACGGGTCGTTAGCCTCTGTATCTTGCGGGTTTGATGGACCTCTCAGCCGTTTGGGACTGGTTCCGCGTCCTCTATGAGACGACCGGGATCAAGCTGACGATCTTCTATGACGCGTTCGATCGCGCGCGCTTTCTCAACGGCTTCCTCACGTCCGTGCGGCTGATGGGCGTGTGCCTCGTTTTCAGCGTCGTCATCGGCGTGATCGGCGCGTGGATCCAGGGCTCGCGGTTTCGGCTGTTGCGGCTAGCGACGCAGAGCTACATCCAGTTCTTCCGCAACACGCCACCGCTGGTGCAACTCTACTTCTTCTATTTCGCTCTCGGTAGCTACCTGAAGGTGTCGACCGGTAACGGCCTCACCGTTCCGCTCGTGTCGAATTTCACCTGGGCGGCGATCTGCCTCTCGTTCTACGCCGGCGCGTTCAACGTCGAGATCTTCCGCGCCGGAATCGAGGCGGTGCCGAAGGAGACAGTCGAGGCGGCTGAAGGCCTCGGTTACAGCCGGCTGAAAGCCTACATCCACATCATCCTGCCGCTCGCCTTCCGCATCAGCCTGCCGGCGCTCAATAACAATCTCGTCAACCTGGTGAAGACGACGACCATCGCTTACGCGATCGCCGTGCCGGAAATGCTCTACGTCGCGAACCAGATCTGGTCCGACGAATCCAACGTGCCGGAGATGATGAACGTGCTGCTCATCATCTACGTCGCGCTCGTCGGCATCCTCGTCTTCGTGATGGGGCGCTGGGAGCGCGCCATGCGCGTGCCGGGGTACATGCCGTCATGAGAGTGGCGCAAACAGACCTCCCGGTTCTGCGGCCCTTCCGCATCGGCGGCGGCGAGCGCGAGAAATGGCGGCTGAGTGCGCGGCACGGCGTCTTCCTTGCCGCCGCGTTCGTTCTTTCCGCGGGCGTCGCGCAGGCCCAGTCGGCGCCGTCAGCACCCGCGATCCTGGCGACAATCTGGAAATGGACGCCACTGCTCGCCGAAGGCTTCGCGCTCAACATCGCCATGAGCTTCCTCGCCATGGCGATCGGCACCGTCGCCGGCGTGCCGCTCGGTCTCGGCCAGATTTCGTTGCGCCGCCCGGTGCGCGACACGTCGTGGGTGGTGACGCAGTTCTTCCGCAACTCGCCGTGGTTGGTGCTGCTGTTTTACTGCATGCTGCTGATGCCGTTCGAGATTAGCATCGCCGGCACGACGGTCTCGCTACCCGGCTGGCTAAAGTCGACGATCGGCCTGTCGCTGCCGGTGATGGCGAACGTCTCGGAACTGGTGCGTGGCGCCGTACGCTCCATCCCCTACGGCCAGTGGGAAGCGGCGGAGGCGATGGCTTTCTCGCGCAGCCAGACCTTGCGCATGGTGATCCTGCCGCAGTGTGTGAAGCGCATGACGCCGCCGTGGATGAACTTGTACGCGATCCTGACGGTGGCGACGCCGCTCACCTCCGTCGTCGGCGTCAGCGAAGCGATGACGCTGACCGGCGACATCCTCTCCTCGGAAGGGCGCACGGAACTGCTCGTGCCGATGTATCTCTACCTCCTCCTCGCTTTCTTCCTTTACTGTTATCCAATCGCGCGCGCGACCGTCGCGCTCGAACGCCGCTTCCAAGTTCGATGATCAAAGTCCGATGACGGAGCGATGATGACCGCAACGACGACGACCACGGCCACGACCACTTGGACGCCCGACCAGCCGCTCGTCCAGGTCCGCGACGTGAAGAAATCGTTCGGCGCCCTGACGGTGCTCAACGGCGTCTCGCTCGACATCGCCAAGCGCGAGGTCATCTGCGTCATCGGCCCGTCCGGCTCCGGCAAGTCGACGCTTCTGCGCTGCATCAACGCGCTGGTGCCGATCGATAGCGGCTCGATCCTGGTGGAGGGGCAGGAGGTCCACGACCCGAAGCTCGACAAGCTCGCGCTGCGCCGCAAGGTCGGCATGGTGTTCCAGCAATACAACCTCTTCCCGCATCGCACGGCGTTGCAGAACGTGATGATGGCGCCGATCCACGTGCTCAAGCGCGACAAGGCCGAGGTCGAGAAACAGGCGCGCAAGCTCATCCGCAAGGTGCGGCTCGAGGGCAAGGAGAATTCCTATCCGGGCGAGCTTTCCGGCGGGCAGCAGCAGCGCATCGCGATTGCGCGCAGCCTGGCGATGAACCCCGACGTGATGCTGTTCGACGAGGTCACCGCCGCGCTCGATCCGGAGACGGTGAAGGAGGTGCTCGTCACCATCCGCGAATTGGCGCAGGACGGCATGACCTGCGTGCTCGTCACCCACGAGATGGGCTTCGCGCGCGAGGTCGCCGATCAGGTCTACTTCACCGACCGCGGCATCCTGGTCGAGAGCGGCCCGCCGAAGGAGTTCTTCGCCAACCCGCGTGACCCGCGCACCAAGCAGTTTTTGGATCAGATTTTGTGAGGTCACCAGCCTCATCCTGAGGAGGCGGCGAAGCGGCCGTCTCGAAGGATGGCGTCGCGCTCGTGGCCATCCTTCGAGACGCGTCCTGCGGCCGCTCCTCAGGATGAGGGCGG
>JAFKKS010000532.1 GCA_017304555.1 Hyphomicrobiales bacterium | reverse complement strand
GCACGCACCGCACGCCATTGGTAATGCGGCAATCGACCAGCGCCAGCCCGTCGTCGGGCCGCGCGCGATATTGGCCTTTCGCGAAGCCGAAGCGGAGAAGCGTGTCGTATAGGAGGTCGCCCGCATAATCGCCCGTGAAGGGGCGGCCGGTGCGGTTGGCGCCCTGCGCGCCCGGCGCAAGACCGACAATGAGGAGGCGCGCATCGCGTGGTCCGAAGGAGGGGACGGGCGCGTTGAACCAGGAAGGCTGCTTGGCGCGCCAGCTTTCGCGGAACGCCACAAGCCGCGGGCAGAGCGGGCAATCCGGGCCCGGCTCGCTGGTACCTTCCACGGCATGATCCTCGTTATTCCTCGCCGAAATCGTCGCCCGGCTGACTGACGGCCCTGGCCGAAACGGCGCTGCGTTGCAGGAATTGCGGTGTATGCCGCATTTCCCGCCCTTCCCGCAAATCGCGGCCGCCGGGGCGTTCCGCGGGGTCGCGGCCGACCTTGCCCTGAAGTTCGGCGATGTCGATGAACTGGTCGGCTTGCCGGCGAAGTTCGTCCGCCACCATCGGCGGCTGTGTCGCGATGGTGGAAATCACCGTGACGCGCACGCCCTTGCGCTGCATCGCCTCGACGAGGGACCGGAAGTCGCCGTCGCCGGAAAAGAGGATCATCTGATCGATGTGGGGCGCCATCTCCATGGCATTGACGGCAAGTTCTATGTCCATGTTGCCCTTGACCTTGCGCCGCCCGGTCTGGTCCACGAACTCCTTGGTTGCCTTGGTGACGACCGTGTATCCGTTATAGTCAAGCCAGTCTATCAACGGCCGTATCGAGGAGTATTCCTGATCTTCGACGATGGCTGTGTAGTAAAATGCGCGGACCAGATAACCGCGGGACTGGAATTCACGAAGCAATCGCTTGTAGTCGATGTCGAACCCTAAAGATTTTGTAGTAGCGTAGAGGTTGGCGCCGTCAATAAAAAGTGCGATTTTTTCCATATCGCGAGCCATTTCTTTTCTTTCTCTCGTCATGAAACCAGAGAGTGTGGCGTCCTGATCTGACAATCTCAAGGCAGCATCGGATTCCACCGTTCGGAAACATGGGAACGAAGCCCATGAATATAAAAATTCCGGCGGTTTCTGGTTCCACGCACCGGCCGGCCGACGGCGCGCGCGCCATGTCGGCGAATTTGCCTTGCGCTTTGTTGCCGCCGGCTATACCTCATCGGTTCCCGGAAAATATCGCGAGGAGCGAGCCGCATGGCGCGTGTCACCGTCGAAGACTGCATCGACAAGGTCGAGAATCGTTTCGAACTGGTGCTGCTGGCCAGCCACCGGGCGCGCATGATCTCGTCTGGCACGCCCATCACGATCGACCGCGACAACGACAAGAACCCGGTCGTGGCTTTGCGCGAGATCGCCGATACGACGATTTCGCCCGAGGACCTCAAGGAGGACCTCATCCACTCGCTGCAGAAATATGTCGAGGTGGACGAGCCCGAGCCCGAGAGCGTGCCTCTCATCGGGTCGAGCGGCTCGGTGGATGCCGACGACACGGATGTCTCGCTTGAGCGCATGACCGAGGAAGAGTTGCTGAAGGGCCTCGAGGGCCTGACGCCGCCGGAAGAGCAGCCGGAGGAAGAGGAATAG
>JAFKKS010000384.1 GCA_017304555.1 Hyphomicrobiales bacterium | reverse complement strand
TGAGGCAAGAGCCGACGTGTTCGATTACATTGAACGCTTCTACAACGCGAAGCGTCGTCACTCGACGATTGGATATCTGAGCCCTATGGAGTTCGAGACTAAGGCTGGATTAGCTTAAGCGGGTGTCATCCAAACCGGGTGCAGGCCAGAGCCATCGGCGAATGCGATAAGAGCCGCCAAGTCCTCCGGCCTCATCGATGATGAAGGCATCACTTTTGTCCATGCTTTCTTCCCAATAGGAAAGGGCAAAATGTTCGTTGCTGGAATCGATCGAGCCGCCATCGAGGACTATGTGGCTGGCGAGCGCCAACGAGCCATCGATGAACTTACCGCTTTTCTTGATGCAAATGCGCTTTCTAGTTCGCGGATGCGCGTTGAGGACGGTGGCCCCTTCGAGATAATTTCGCGCGTCGTCGAAGACATGAGACCCGATCTACTTGTGATTGGAACTCACGGGCGTTCAGGGCTGCTCAAAATGCTTCTGGGGAGTGTAACAGAAGAGGCTTTGCGCAAACTGGACGTCGACATCCTTGCGGTGCCGCCGGTCAGGTCGCTTCCGGAGGCCGCGAGTGGTTGACCTCGAGTTCCGAGGTGGCCGGGTGCGAACCATCGTGCATGTTGGATAAGGTTTCGGCGCGTTCAACGCTATCGCGAAACAGGGCAGCACGCACAAGGATCATCAGCGTGATGGGTGTCGTCACAGTAACAAAGATGGCGATCAGGATTTCGTGCAGGACGAGTCGCGTTTGCAAAACAGAGAAGCACAGCATCGAAGCGAGGACGATGCAGCCCGTTCCAAGTGTTGTTCCAAGGGTGGGAGCATGCAGCCGTTCGTAAAAGCTGTTGAGCCTCCATAGACCAAGAGAGCCGATCAAAGTCGTCGCCGCGCCAGCCAGAATGAGAATTGCGATAATGATGGCGGCCCAATCGGGCAGCTTCGCAAATTCGTTCATTCGATCACCTCGCCGCGCAGGAGGAACTTAGCGAAAGCGACAGTGCCGACGAATCCCAGCAACGCGATGATCAAAGCCGCTTCGAAATAGAGCGTGTCGCCGGCGGCGATGCCAAACGTTAGCGCCAGCAACATTGCGTTGACGTAGAGCGCATCGAGGCCGGCAACCCGGTCCTGCGCCCGTGGCCCCCGAAGAACGCGGAACGCTGCAATCCCCATTGCTAGAGCGAGGAAAATCTTCGCCAGCCCGAGCGACCATGTCAGAAAGATCGCGCTCATTCGAAAATCTCTAGCAGTGGCCGTTCATAGCGCCCCTTGATCGTTCGGATCCATGTGCTCTCGTCAATCAAGTCGAGGACGTGGATCATCAATGTTCCTTTGGTGGCGTCAAAATCCACCCACAAGGTTCCAGGTGTGGAGGTTATGATGCAGCCCAGCGTCGCGAGTGCGTAGGGGTTGCGAAGCTCAAGGGGAATATTCACAAATCCGGCTCTGCGCTCCTGTCTCGCTGGGCCTAGAATAATTCGGCCGACGGCAATGTTGGACTTCACGATGTCGACGAGCACCCGCAGTGACAGGCGGATGATGGCGCCAAGCCGCCGAATACGAACCTTTTGAGGCCGTAGCGCGCTCAATGCCCAGCTACCCACAAGTGCTGCCGCGCCACCAAGAAGGATGTGGCCGTATGAGACGGTCTGATTGAGCAACAGCCACAGTATGAAGAGCCCGAACGCAGCGAGCGGAAGGAACGGATGTCGTTTCACGTTCCTCCTCCCTTGTGCGGTCGTTGCTCGGCCGTCCGCAACACCTCACGTACATAGTCGTGGGGTGAGTGAAGCGAGTTGGCCGTTTCCTGCATGAAGCGCATGACAGGCCCGGCTTGAATCGTTTGTATTGCGCACAGGGTGAGAAGGATCGCAATTGGCGCCATCTCGATGATCCGTACGCGCGGTACAGCGCGATCGGACTCGGCCCAGAAAGTGCGAATGCCGGCGCGCGTCATGGCGATGAGGGTCGCAAATCCAGATAGGATCAGAACCGCGAGCAACACCCACGAGGCGACCGGAACGTCTCCACCAGGAGGCAGCCTGATCGGGTTGAGCGCAGCTGTCAGAAGCGCGAACTTCGCGATGAAGCCGGACAGCGGCGGCAACCCCGCAATCACCACCGCACATCCGATGAAGCAAAGCCCGAGCATGCCCATGGTAGCCGGGATCGCGAAGCCGATCTCCCCGTCCTCCTCTTCTTCTTGGTCGTCGTCTTCGCCATACGCCTCTCGCGTGACGGCAAGCATATCTGCTCCCGGCTCTCGCCCCCTCTCGACGAGTTCGATGAGGAGAAAAAACGCGCTGATGCCGAGCGTCGAACTGACCAGATAAAAGAGAGCGCCTCCGGTGACGCCAACCTGTCCCATTCCAATGGCGGCGAGCATCGTTCCGGAGGATACAAGGACGGAGTACGCAGCAAGCCGAGCCATGTCTTGCGACGCCAAGGTCCCGACAGCACCAAAGGCGACCGTGGCCATTCCTCCGTACAGCAGCCATTCGCCGCCGAACTGTGCCGATGCTCCGGCTGCGTCGCCGAACAGGAGCAGCCAAAGCCTCAGCACGATATAGGCGCCGACCTTGGTCAAGATCGCGAAGATGGACGCCACGGGCGGGCTGGCTGCCGCATAGGTCGACGGTAGCCAGAAACACATGGGCCACATCCCCGCTTTGAGAAGGAAAGCGACTCCCAATATGCCGGCACCCGCTTCTAGCAAGCCTCTATTCTCCGCAGCGATGTTCGGGATGCGCGCGGCAAGATCCGCCATGTTGAGCGTTCCCGCGACGCCGTAGATCAAGCTGACGCCGATCAAGAACAGCAGGGACGCAGCCAGATTAACGACGATGTAGTGCAATCCGGCTTTGACTCGTGCAGGGCCGGAGCCGTGCAGCAGCAATCCATACGAGGCGGCGAGCAGAAGCTCGACGAAGACAAACAGATTGAACAGGTCGCCCGTGAGGAATGCGCCATTCACGCCCATCAGCAAGAACTGAAACAGCGAGTGGAAATGCGCACCGGCGCGATGCCACCGCGCGAGCGAAAAGATCACCGCGGCCGCACCTAGGATGCTTGTCAGAAGCAGCATGAGAGCCGACAGGCGGTCGGCGACGAGTACGATCCCGAACGGCGCCGGCCAGTTTCCTAGGCGATAGACGCCGATGCGCAACATCGGGTCGGTCACCGCAGAGGCGATGAGGAGGGCGATTGCGATGCCGACTAACGCAAGCGTCGATGCCAAGCTGATGGCGGCCTTCAACCCGCGGCGCCGTTCGTCAAGCAGGAGCATCGCTGCGCCGGCCAGAAGCGGAAGCACGATCGGCGCGATCATCAGATGATCGTTCATGCTTACAGCTCCGGCTCTTGACCGTCGACGTGGTCAGTGCCTGTCAGGCCGCGAGACGCCAGCAGCACCGTAAGGAACAGTGCCGTCGTTGCAAAGCCGATGACAATAGCGGTCAGGACAAGCGCCTGCGGCAGCGGATCGGCATATTGCGTCGGATCGCCGACCGCGCGATTCGCTAGAACGGGCGGCGCTTCCGTTCGAAGTCGCCCCATCGCAACGATGAAAAGGTTCACGGCGTAGGAGAGCAGCGAAAGGCCGATGATCACCTGAAATGTACGCGGCCGCAGAATCAGCCACACGCCTGAGCCTGCGAGAGCGCCGATGCCGATGGAAAGAACGATCTCCATCATTTCGCCGGCTTCATAGGAGCCGCCTCGCGCGTCCTGGCTTCCCGTGCCTGCGGCGTGCGATGGCTTCGCATCGACTGGTGAGCGAGTGCGATGAGCATCAGCACCGTGGCGCCGACAACCAGCGAGAACACGCTGATGTCAAAGAGCAGAGCGCTTGCCAGAGGGATGCTGCCGATCACGGGCGTCTCGACGTAAGAAAAGTACGACGTCAAGAACGGGCGAGAGAACAACCAGGCGGCAATGCCAGTGCCGCCCGCCATAAGGAGGCCAACACCCATCCAACGTACCGGCAGAACCCTCAGGTGCGCCTCCACCCAGATCGTGCCGCGCGCCATGTACTGTACGATGAACGCGACCGCCATGGTGATACCCGCGACGAATCCACCTCCGGGCAGGTCGTGCCCCCGCAAGAGAAAGAATAACGCGGTCACACCGATCACCGGAAAGAGCAATGCCATCATGAGCGCGGGCGTCGCCATTGCATCCTTGAGGGTATCGCCCTTCTGGCGATCCGGGTGACGGTCGTCATAGACATTCTGAGCCTGTTGTTGCTCCGGAATGGGGATGCTTTCGGGCGCCGGGCGGAACCGGCGCAGCAGCGCGTAGACGGTTAGCGCCACCACGCCGAGCACCGTAATCTCTCCGAGAGTGTCGAAGCCACGGAAGTCAACCAGGATGACATTTACGATGTTGGCGCCGCCGCCCTGCGTGTACGCATTCTCCACGAAGAAGCGTGAAATGCTGTCGGGCGCTGGCCGAACCATCGTCACGTAAGCGAGGGTCGCTAACCCAACGCCCGCGCAGGCAGCGATGACGAAATCCAGCGAGCGTCGCCATCGGATCGTGCCCGCTGAGCGCTCTGTCGGAGAAATTTTCTCGATCCGTCTGGGGAGCCACCGAAGCCCAAGCAGAAGGAGCACTGTGGTGACGGTTTCCACGACGAGCTGTGTCAGCGCAAGATCAGGCGCCGACAGCCAGATAAAGCTGATGCATGTGACCAACCCCGCGCCGCCGAGCAACATCAACGCCGCAACGCGATGGAATTTGGCCTGATATGCCGCGCCGAGCGCACAAGAAACTCCGACTGCCCACAGCAATGCGAATACGGGATCGAAGCCGCTCGCCGATCCGTAATCCGTGACGGCCCAACGCACGGGGAGCGGTAAGAGGCCGGCCATCAAAGCGAAAACAGCGAGCAATTGCAGTTGTGTTTGAAGACGCTTGGTGCCGAGGATATTCTCCAACCATCGGGCGAAACGCCACGACACGGTGACGAGAACGCGCTCGAAAATCCTTCGCCCATTGATGTGGCGCAGGACTGGGGGGCCTTCGATGCCACTCAACAGATAGGGCCGTAAAGCGAAGTACACGGCGACGCCGCCAGCCATCGCGACGATACTCATGAGAAGTTCGGGCGTGAATCCATGCCACACAGCGAGGCTGTATTTTGGAAGGGTTGAGCCGAGAACGGCGCGCACAGCCGCGTGAAGGATTGGGCCGATCGTCATGGCGGGGACAATGCCGATGATCAGACAGGCCACAACAAGAAGCTCGGCCGGCAACCGCATCAGGAACGGCGGCTCGTGTGGGGTACGTGGCAACTCTGTAGAAGCAGGTCCGAAGAAGACGTCGCGGATGAAGCGCAGCGAATAGGCGACCGTGAACATGCTGGCCAAAGTAACGGCGTAGGGAAGGGCCTGATCAACGATCGAGTTGTCGTGAACCTCGATGGTCTCGGCGAAGAACATCTCCTTGGACAAGAAGCCGTTCAATAGGGGAACGCCGGCCATCGCAGCTGCTGCAACCATTGCGAGCGAAGCTGTAATCGGCATAGACCGCCAAAGGCCGCTCAGCCGGCGGATGTCGCGTGTGCCGCATTCGTGATCGATGATACCCGCGGCCATGAACAACGACGCCTTGAACGTCGCGTGGTTCATAATGTGGAAGATCGCAGCGACCTGACCGAGTGGCGTATCCAGGCCCGTCAGGAGCGTAATCAATCCGAGATGGCTGATTGTCGAGTAAGCGAGAAGCCCTTTCAGGTCTTGCTGGAACACGGCGAAGAAAGCGCCGAGGATAAACGTGATGAGCCCGGCTGATCCCACCAGCCACAGCCATTCCTGCGTTCCTCCCATCGCCGGCCATAGACGGATCAGCAAGAAAACGCCCGCCTTCACCATCGTGGCTGAATGCAGGTACGCCGAGACCGGAGTGGGAGCGGCCATCGCCTGCGGTAGCCAGAAATGAAACGGAAACTGGGCGCTCTTAGTCAGAGCGCCGAGCAGAACGAGAACCAACCCTGGAACGTAAAGACGATGCGCCCGGATGGCTTCACCTGATGCCAATACACGGTCCAGATCGTAGCTGCCCACGATGTGGCCGACTATGAGCACACCGGCAAACAGGCAGAGACCGCCAGCCGACGTTATGATCAGCGCTATGCGCGCGCCATCGCGAGCCTGCGCATTTTGATGCCAATAGCCGATCAGGAGGAAAGAAAAGAGGCTGGTTAGTTCCCAAAAGAAAACGAGCTGGATCAGATTGCCCGACAGAACAATCCCCAGCATCGCGCCCATAAATGCGAGCAAGAACGAAAAGAAGCGCGGCGCAGGGTCGGACGGCGACATGTAGTAGCGCGCATAGAGCACTACCAAGAAGCCGATGCCGGTGATCAGCGTGGAGAACATCCACGCGAAACCGTCCATCCTCAAGCTCAAGTCGAGGCCGAGGTCCGGTATCCATTCCACCGTGAAGCGGATCACCCCGCCATCGACAATTCGAGGATAGGCGCTCGCAAGAAGCGCCAGAATAATGAGCGCAACCGTCCCGGCCAGCCACGCTTCTGCGTTGCGGGCATTGGTCGGAAGGAGGGCGGCAACACAGCCACCAACGAATGGTAGCAGGAGACCGGCGATGAGGAACGACTCGTACGGCATCGTCGCTTGTCTTCCTGCGGCGCGAAGCAAACTCCAGACAGTTACTGAGCCCCCCTTATGGAGGCATTGCTGTCGTGGAGGCAAGCTGCGCCATCCGCCTGTGACAATGACGATGGGGAAGAACTGCCGCTTCCATGACCCAAGCGGCCGGCGCGACGTTTCACACGCAAGGCGGCAAATGCATCGCGACAGCCGCGGCTTTCAAACGCGGCGAGGTTATTTGTTGTTCAACGGGGCGGCCGGCTCGATCGCGGAGGTCCGGCCTGGCGGACGTGCTCGGTGACTCTCGATCGTTCGATAGAGAGACAGGCCACAGGGCGTCACGGAAACTTTATTCTTCTAGCGACAGCCGTGGGAGCAGAGTGCGCGAACGGCGGCGCGATGGAACGCCGCCGCATGAGAGGGCTCGCGCTGTCGTTACGGATAGAGCGTAAGCAGTTTGAACGTCTCTCCGTCGATGCCGGACATGACCGCCAACGCATAGACCACGGCGACGAGTGCGAGCAGACCCAATCCGGCGAAGGCCAGGATCGAGACGTCGTTGTTTCCTGCGTGATCGCTCTCCGCAATCCTACGCCGACGCCCTGTAATGGAGACCGCGACAGGCGTTCCGGGACCTACATCCATATTGCGCATGATAACACCTCATAAATCCATGACGGCACGGCCGGTCAGCCTGCACCCGAGGACAAGGCCCTCCAGGAAGCCGCAAGCAGTGGCTGCGTCTTCATCTTCATTGTGAATTCAATGTGAGCGTCATAGCCCGGCAAGCGCCAAGCTCGCCGGGCTAACCGCCTGCTTTCAAGCGGCCCGCGTGGTCACGGCGGCGATGGCGTGCGACGATGGTCATAGTCAAAACATGGGAGCTTAGACCAAGGAAACAAGCGCTTATCGTTCAAACGACGCTGCGACAAACCGTCGATAAAAACGCAACCCCGGTCGTAATCCACGATCGTAGATAGGCAACCCGCTTAACGTATGACGCTATATGCAAGCACATACCGATTCAGGACGGGCATCCTGGATTCGCAAAGATGATCCGCCAGATCCTCGATGCAGGAGGTATCCTCCTCAAGGGATCTATCCGAAGGATCAACGGCGCCGATATCAAAGATCGTTCCGTCGGAGCCGTGCGTGAGAGCGGATAGCATCTCGATGCTGGCTCCCATGAATGTCGCGGCGGCCATGCTATATTTCGCGCCATAAAGCGCCGTAGATAACAAAGCATCGGTCCAGACCTGCCTGGCCTCGAGCGCCGCTAGCGCAAAGGCGTCATACAGGCCGTCGGATTCTCCCCGTCCGGCGTTGAACGATGACGCGCGCTCCATGTTTTCCTCCCGTTGATTTGCCGCGACACCGACCTTTAACTCCACGAGCAGGCGCGGAGTTGCATGAAGCATCGCACGGCGCCGCTTATTCTCGGAGCGGCCATTTCCGCGCCGCCATACCTCGCTGAGCAATCTCAATCATGTGCAGATCATGATGGCGACCGGGTCGCTCGCCGGGAATGTGTCTTCCAGCGCCTGGTCAAGCCGACGATCGAGTTCAACCCTGGAGTTGGCGAACTCGCGTAACCCGCGCGTCCTATCCTTTCTGCGCGTGTGCCGCTCGCCGACATCGATCAATTCATTCTTGTTCAACATTGCAGGTTCCTCTGTCGCTTGCGCCGCCGTTGGCGCGTGATGTGAAGCCGCAACGGCCGTGGTGGCCGCCGGATTTCTTGCTCACCTAGTCGACCGCCTACTGTCAGACCGCGGACCGGACCCGAAAGAGCAGGTCATCGTGCACCTCCCGTACGCCCGGTGTGTTTCGAGCGGCCACGTGCGCCGCCTCGCGTTCGAGGTCAGATGAGATGAGGCCACGAAGAACCACCACGCCATCTTGCGCAGTGACCAGCACGGCGCCTCTGAGTGAGGAAAGCGAGCTGATACGCGTGATCACGTCCTTCTCGATCTGCCGGTCATTTGGCGCATCGTCGCTCTCATTCCTTTCCGGCGATTCAGCCAAAGCGCGCACGAGATCCGCCCGGCTAACAATTCCGACGAGCTGGTCGCCACGAACAACCGGGAACCGCTTGACGCCTCGCTTCTCGAACAGCGAAACCAGTTCGCCGAGCGATGTTTCCTCGATTACGGTCATCGGACGCGGCGTCATGACATGCCTGGCCTCGCGGCCATAACTTTTGACATAGCGGAACGCGGCTGCACTGGCGTCGCCGACGATGTCGCTCCACCAGCGGCGAGGCGACTCGGTTGCAATTTCGCCTCGCCGCAGCAGGTCGCCTTCACTCACAATACCGACAAGCCGACCGTGCCGATCGAGCACCGGAGCGGCGCTGATGCAGTTGTGAACGAGCGTCTCGGCGACCTCGCGAACAAGCATGTTGGGCGGCACCGAAATCACATGCCGCGTCATGACGTCTGCAACATTCTTCGGCAACCCATCGGACGCCTTTCGCGTCCGAGCTGGCAAATGCGTACTATGCGTGCCATCGGCGGAACGCGGCGAGGCGCCGTGTTCACCCGGCGCGGTTAGTCGCGCAAAGGCTGATCGGATCGCTGCAATGGCGCGCCGCCCACTCCATCGCGCCGACGCATCGCCCACATGATCCAAAGTAGAACGAGGATTCAACATCGGATCCAATGAACGCAACGCGACTGGCGGACGATATGTGATGGTCATCTCTGCTCCTATTCCGGCACAACGGCAGCGTCCACAAAGCCGCAGCCGCCACGCGCGACGCGGCAATCCGTCAAGTCTCTTCAGATGTTGAGGAAGGTCATGTCCCGAACCTCCGGCCGCCGCACCTCAGGCGCCAGCGCGTTCGGGATCAAAGGCCTGCGACTGAGCGGCCTGCGCGTATGAATTTAAGGGAGCGCGTATTCATGACCACCTTAAGATGGTCTTTTTTTACCGCACTTCAAGGCATTTCATTGCTATCCGAACGTGTACTGGAATTATCGTTCGTACCCTTTCATGAAGTGAAGGGGATGCGATCGAGTTAGTGGTCGCAAGTGCGACGACTTTAGCATCGATCGGAATTCCAAAAATGCTCTTCAATTAACGGCGAAGCACCCTAAGTCTGTCTGAGGGTATTTCTACGAAGCTCGGTTCGACGCGAACATGGAGAGGTCGAAATGATGTACAGGGCTTACTACGGTGCCGCCGGTGCAGGCCAAGTAACTCCTCTGGAGAAAGGCCGCCGGCCGTTTCAGGAATTTTCCGACCTCGACCAAGCGTTGGCATGGGCGGAGCGCGCGGCAGCCAAAGGAACGGCTGTACTTGCGATTGATGGGGACGACGGCACGCAATTGACCAAAAGTGAAATTGCTTCGTCGTTTGTTGGTCGCTGGCTTCCGAATTGAAAATGAAAAAAGCCAATTTCACCATCGCGGCTTCGTCATGTGACGGCGGCAACGCCGCCATAGGCCTTTACCCTGTCGCAGCTCTCGGCCGTCTGGTGCTGTATGC
>JAFKKS010000531.1 GCA_017304555.1 Hyphomicrobiales bacterium | reverse complement strand
GACGATGCGCTGCGCGCGATGGCGGACGCCGGCATCGACGCCTTCGCCATGGAACTGATGCCGCGCATCACGCGCGCGCAGGTGATGGACGTTCTCTCCTCGCAGGCGAACCTTGCCGGCTATCGTGCGATCGTCGATGCGGCCGCCGAATACGGCCGTGCGCTGCCGATGATGATGACAGCGGCGGGCACGGTGCCGGCCGCGCGCATTTTCATCATGGGCGCGGGTGTCGCGGGACTGCAGGCGATCGCGACGGCGCGGCGCATGGGCGCGGTCGTCACCGCGACCGACGTGCGCCCGGCCGCGAAGGAGCAGGTCGAGAGCCTCGGCGCCAAGTTCGTCGCCGTCGAGGATGAGGAATTCAAGCAGGCCGAGACGTCCGGCGGCTACGCCAAGGAAATGTCGAAGGAGTACCAGGCGAAGCAGGCCGCGCTCGTTGCCGACCACATCAAGAAGCAGGACATCGTCGTCACCACGGCGCTGATCCCCGGGCGCCCGGCGCCGCGGCTGATCTTCGCCGACATGGTCGCGTCGATGCGGCCGGGCTCGGTCGTCGTCGATCTTGCGGTCGAGCGCGGCGGCAATGTCGAGGGCGCGCGGGCGGACGAGGTCGTGAACGCGAACGGCGTGAAGATCGTAGGCTACGCCAACGTTCCGGGGCGTCTCGCGGCGACCGCGTCGAGTCTCTATGCGCGCAACCTCGCCGCGTTCCTCGAAGTCCTGGTCAATAAAGAGAGCAAGTCGCTCGCGATCCCATGGGACGACGAGCTTGTGAAGGCTACGGCGCTGACGCACGACGGCGCCGTCGTGCATCCGAATTTCCAGCCGAAGCCGGCTGCCTAGAGCGGGATGAGGAAAAGTGTGCAACGGTTTTCCGCCCGCATCCCGCTCCAAATATCGAGAATCGATCACGTTCATGACGTTGGATCGATTCGATCCAACGTCATCGTGATCTAGGAGACTGAGCATGGCGACATTCACGCCGCAAGAAGCCGCGGATCGCGCACAGGCCGCCGCCGAAGTTGCGCGCCAAGCCGCCGAAGCGGCGCAGACCTTCGCCGATGCCGCCGCACATGGCGCCAGCGCCGCGACCGGCGGTCTGATCGATCCGTTCGTGTTCCGCTTGTCGATCTTCGTGCTCGCCGTGTTCGTCGGCTATTACGTCGTTTGGTCAGTGACGCCGGCGCTGCATACGCCGCTGATGTCGGTGACCAACGCCATTTCGTCGGTGATCGTCGTCGGCGCACTGCTCGCGGTCGGCGTGGGCGCCATGGGGCAGGAAAACGGAACGGGCGCGGCCCGGTTCTTCGGTTTCATCGCGCTCGTCCTCGCCAGCGTGAACATCTTCGGCGGCTTCCTGGTCACGCAGCGCATGCTGGCGATGTATCAAAAGAAGCAGCGGTGAGACTGATGAACGCTAGATCGGGGGCGTCTTCATGAGCGCCAATATCGCCGCGCTGCTCTATCTCGTTGCGGGTGTGCTGTTCATTCTGTCGCTGCGCGGCCTTTCGAGCCCGGTGACAAGCCGGCAGGGCAACCTGTTCGGCATGATCGGCATGGCGATCGCCATTCTCACGACGCTCGCCTATGCGCCGCCCGCGGGCTTCACCGGATGGCTTCTCGTCGTGATCGGCATGGCGATCGGCGGCGGCATC
>JAFKKS010000383.1 GCA_017304555.1 Hyphomicrobiales bacterium | reverse complement strand
CGATGTGGCCAACCTCGGCGCGAGTGCTGTTCGCGGCGAAGGCGATTATGTGGTGCGGGCACGGCCGCTTCTCGACACGATGTTGGACGCCGGGATTGACGCCATCGATGCACTAAAGATCGATATCGAAGGACATGAGGACCAAGTCCTCGTGCCGTTCTTTTCAACCGCGCCTCGCTCTCTCTGGCCGCGGCGGGTCGTGATCGAGCACCTGCACCGTGCCGGATGGCAGCACGACTGCGTCGCCGACATGGTGGCGCGCGGCTATGCCGTCATGGGTAAAACCCGCACCAATTTGCTGCTTTCGTGCACTTAAGCTCGTCCTTAGAACTGAAAGACTGATGATATGGTCGAACTGACGCTTCCGAAGAACTCGCGGATCACCGAGGGCAAGGCGTGGCCGAAGCCGATGAGCGCAGCGCGTGTCACGGAGTTCAAGATCTATCGTTGGAGTCCCGACGAGAAGAAGAACCCACGGATGGACACCTACTACGTCAACCGCGACGACTGCGGGCCGATGGTTCTGGATGCGCTGATCTGGATCAAGTCGAACATCGATTCGACGCTGACGTTCCGCCGCTCCTGCCGCGAAGGCATCTGCGGTTCCTGTTCGATGAACATCGACGGCGTCAACACGCTCGCCTGCACGCGCGGCATGGACGAGATCGACGGCACGGTGAAGATCTATCCGCTGCCGCATATGCCGGTGGTGAAGGATCTGGTGCCGGACCTCACGACCTTCTACGCGCAGCACGCGTCCATCCAGCCTTATCTGCAGACGGTGAGCCCGACGCCGCAGCGTGAATGGAAGCAGTCGGAGCAGGAGCGCGGCAAGCTCGACGGTCTCTACGAATGCATCCTCTGCGCCTGCTGCACGACCTCGTGCCCGAGCTATTGGTGGAACGGCGACCGTTATCTCGGCCCGGCGGCGCTGCTGCAGGCCGCGCGCTGGCTCAAGGATTCGCGTGATGAGCAGACGGGCGAGCGTCTCGACTTCCTCGAGGATCCGTTCCGCCTCTACCGCTGCCACACGATCATGAACTGCACGAAGGCGTGCCCGAAGGGTCTCAATCCGGCCCAAGCCATCGCCGAGATCAAGGCGATGATGGTCGAGCGTCAGACGTAAGGCTTTCCGTCATGCCCGCACTTGTTGCGGGCATCCACGTCTTCCTCATTCCGGATTTGACGCTTCGCGGCAATCCGGAATGACAGGGTGTTCCGAAGAGGAGTTCCGCCATGATCGATCACGTCGGATTTCCCGTCTCCGATTACGCCCGTGCGAAGGCCTTCTATGAAAAGGCGTTGGCGCCGCTCGGCTACGTGTTGATCAAGGAAGTGCGGCAGCACGAGCATGACGCGCCAGCTTGCGGTTTCGGCATCGGCGGCAAGCCGGATTTCTGGATCGGCGGCGAGGGCAAACTCGAACGTCCGATCCACATCGCGGTCGCCGCGAAGGATCGCGCCGCCGTCGATGCATTTTACGCGGCGGCGCTTGCGGCCGGAGGCAAGGACAACGGCGCGCCCGGCGTCCGCGCGCATTATCATCCGAACTACTACGGTGCGTTCGTGCTCGATCCGGACGGCCACAATATCGAAGCGGTCTGCCACGCGCCGGCGTAAGCCTTGGTGCACTTGAGCACAGAGAAAAACGGCCGGCATTGCGCCGGCCGTTTGCGTTTTTAAACTTGCGTGACGTTACTCGCCATCGACGCCGTTCTCTTCGTCGTAGCGGTTCTGCCGCACGGCGTAACCGGTGTTCTCGTCGTCACGCGGCGTCGCATAGCCTCCGCGATACATGGCGCGCGGCTGCGTGTAATACGGCTCCGAGAAACGCCCGTACGTATTGCCGTAGTTCGAGCCGCCGGGATCGCTTTCGTTGACCGCCGGGTAGTTGCCCGAAAGGTCGGGCGAGCCTTCGCCCGCGAAAGCTTGCGAGCCGAGCGCCGTCAGCGTCAGGGCTGCGGCGAGGGCGATCGTTTGGGTCATCTTCATGATCATCTCCATTGTGAACGAGAGTGATGCGCCTGCCCCGATTCCGAATGCACCGAAGTTCACTCGGAAGATTCCAATTCGAGAGTCACCGTTCTGTTTGATGCCACAGGTGATAGCCGATAAAAGCCGGCGCCACTTTGCAGCCTGCCGCCAGATAACGCGGACGGCGGTGATTGGAAGGCGCGGCGCGGCAGCCATGCAAACCGCGCAAGTGCGAACACAAACGCGCGATCTCAAGCGTTTTCGAGCGAACTGGATACCGGTTCGCGTGAAGAAAACGCGGCAAGGAAGACTCTACGCATGTTTTAACAATCGCGCCTGCACGTCGAGCACGGCGGTCGCAAAGCCGAGCGTATCCACCAATGACTCGCGCATCAGCGACAGCGCCGTCGGCTGCGGCGCTTCGACATGCGCGGCGACGCTGCCGAAATCGAACTTCAGATCGGCATCGAATTTTCGTGCCAGCCGCTGCATCACCTTGTTCTCGGCGAGGCACGCCATGTAGAGCGTTCGGATGCGCCGGTTGCGTGCGCTCAAGATCGTGTGACGCAGCAGCACGGCGCCGACGCCATGGCTTTGCCATGGCTTCTCGATGCTGAACGCGGCTTCCGCTTCATGCGTGAACGGGGAGCCGAGCGGGCGCAGCTCGGCAACGCCGCGCAGGATGCCGTCGAGAAAGAAGCCATGCATCACCGTGCTAAGGTCGCGCGACATCGACGCGTAGTTTTCGATGAAGGCATCCGACACCGCGCCGCTGAAGCGGCTGCGGCGGCTTTCAGGGTCGAGACGCAGGAGATGGTCGCGATAGGCGGCGTGATCCGCGGGAAGAAGCTTGCGAATGGTGCCAGCGTGCGGAAGAGGTTCGTGCGTCATGAGGGTTCGCCTTCGTTGAAGGCTCTCGCAGGCGCGTTTCCTCACGATGCGTTTGCCGATACCCGTTCCGGGTCTTTTCGTGCAGCCCTAATCTAGGTCGCGATCGCGGCGGTTAAATGAATCGGCACGAAAAAAGGCCGTGGCATGGGGTCGCAAGAAACGGGTCGCAAGAAATGGGGTCGCAAGAAACGGCCGGCGCTGGGGCCGGCCGTTTCTGGTCGTCCCGGTTCCGGCATGCCGCGCGGCGCGTAGCCGGTATTCTCGTCCTCGCCGATGACCAGCCAACGAAGGCCGTGGGGCTTTTCCGGTCCGTGAGAACGCCGCTCACGCGCAGTTTATAATGTGTGAAAAAAGCGAGTTTCCGTCGTGGGAAACGCGCCGCGACGGCGGAACCGGGTTTCGCCGGGTCGCGTCCCGCACTATGAGAGAGCCTCCCGCCACCGAGTTTTTCAACACAGATGCAAGGCGCTCTTTCGAACCGCTACGACACGCTGGTCGCCGCCGGCGAAATCGAGCGCGACATTGCACAGGAAGCGATCCTGCGCCGGTTCGAGCGGCTGTGCCAGGATCTGACGGCGCGGCGCAACAGCGGCAAGTCCTCGGCGCTCGGCTGGCTGCTGCGGCGAAAGGGCGACCGCGAACCGGTCAAGGGCGTTTATCTCCATGGCAGCGTCGGCCGCGGCAAGACCATGCTCATGGACTTGTTCTTCGCCGCCGCGCCGGTCGAGCGTAAGCGGCGTGCGCATTTTCATGAGTTCATGCTGGATGTGCACGAGCGCGTGCACGCTTACCGTCAGAAGCAGAAGCGCGGCGAGATCGGCGAGGGCGATCCGATCTCGATGGTCGCTTCAGACATCAGTGAAGAGTGCACGCTGCTCTGCTTCGACGAATTCCACGTCACCGATATCGCCGATGCGATGATCCTGGGGCGGCTGTTCACGCAGCTGTTCGAGGCCGGTCTCGTCGTCGTTGCGACATCGAACGTGGCGCCCGACGATCTTTATGCCGAGGGCCTCAATCGCGCGCTATTCCTGCCGTTTATCGAGCTATTGAAATCGCGCGTCGATGTGATGCGGCTCGATTCGCGTACCGACTTCCGGCTGGAAAAGCTCGCGGGCGCGCCGGTCTGGTACGTCCCCGCCGACGCCCGCGCCGATGCTGCGATGGACCAGACATGGCGGCGGCTCACCACCGGCGAAAACGGCGCGGCGATCGATCTGCCGATCAAGGGCCGCACCATCCATGTGCCGCACGCGGCGATGGGCGTCGCCCGTTTCGCTTTCCATGACATCTGCGGCGTGCCGCTTGCCGCCGCCGACTATCTCAAGATCGCGCACGAGTTTCATACGCTCTTGATCGACCACATCCCGGTCATGGACTATGCGCGTCGCAACGAGGCGAAGCGCTTCATCATTCTCATCGACACGCTTTATGACTACGGCGTGAAGCTGGTGGCTTCCGCCGCCGCCGAGCCGACCGACCTTTACACCGCCGAGAATGGGTACGAGGCGCTGGAGTTCAGCCGCACGGCGTCGCGACTGATCGAGATGCGCTCGGAAGACTACCTCGCGCTCCCGCACGGTTCGCGCGCCGCCGCCGGCGAAGTCCGCCCCGGTGTTATCGATACCTGAGGTCTCTCCTTCGTCATTCCGGTCGAGCGCAGCGAGAGCCGGAACCCAGAGTCCGCAACGAAGCGAGGGAGCTCGGCGTAGCGTCATTATGGTTTGAGCGTGCGAGGCCCGCTCAAGCACCATCGAGGGCATGATGATTCTGGGTTCCGGCTCGCGGCGGCTTCGCCGCCTTGGCCGGAATGACGATCTCACAACCGTAGCCCGGATAGAGCGCAGCGAAATCCGGGGAGCATGCAGCCGGCATAAGCAGGTCCCGCGTTTCGCTTCGCTCAACACGGGCTACGACTAACGTCAGGCAGCCTTGGCCGGAATGACAGGACGGTGCGTTGCACCATAACGCGACAACGAATGCCGCTTGCAATTCTGGTATAATGTATAATAGCCTTTTGAAGGTAGTGATGCAGGGCTGACTTGCCTGCGGTATCTCGGCTTGTCTGGAGGACGTTTAAGGATTAACCCAGCGACGGCTGCGGTTCGGCAGCGTCTCATCAATCTTCGAAGGTTTTTCCTCGCATGGCACGCAAAAAGGTTGCCTTGATCGGCGCAGGCCAGATCGGCGGTACGCTGGCACATCTCGTTGGGCTCAAGGAGCTTGGCGACGTTGTGATGTTCGACATCGCGGAAGGCATTCCGCAGGGTAAATCGCTCGATTTGGCGGAGTCTTCGCCGGTCAACGGTTTCGACGCCCGCTTCGCCGGAACCAACACATACGATGCGATCGAGGGCGCTGACGTGTGCATCGTCACGGCCGGCGTGCCGCGCAAGCCGGGCATGAGCCGCGACGACCTGATCGGCATCAACCTCAAGGTCATGGAGCAGGTCGGCGCCGGCATCCGCAAATATGCGCCGAACGCCTTCGTCATCTGCATCACCAACCCGCTCGACGCGATGGTGTGGGCGCTGCAGAAATCGAGCGGCCTTAACAAGCACATGGTCGTCGGCATGGCCGGCGTGCTCGACAGCGCGCGCTTCCGCTACTTCCTCGCCGACGAGTTCAACGTCTCGGTGGAAGACGTCACCGCCTTCGTGCTTGGCGGCCACGGCGACGACATGGTGCCGCTGGTGCGGTACTCGACGGTCGCCGGCATTCCGCTGCCGGACCTCGTGAAGATGGGCTGGACCAGCCAGGCGCGCATCGACGCGATCGTCGATCGCACGCGTAAAGGCGGCGGCGAGATCGTCAACCTGCTCAAGACGGGCTCGGCGTTCTACGCGCCGGCGGCGTCCGCCATCGCGATGGCGGAAAGCTACCTCAAGGACAAGAAGCGCGTTCTGCCTTGTGCCGCTTATCTCAACGGCGAATACGGCGTGCGCGATCTCTATCTCGGCGTGCCGGTGGTGATCGGCGCCAAGGGCGTCGAGCGCGTCGTGCAGATCGAACTCTCGCGCGCCGAGCAGGAGATGCTGACCAAGTCGATCGGCTCGGTGCAGACGCTCGTCGACGCCTGCAAGAAAATCGCGCCGGACCTGGCGAAGTGACGCCGCGCGCGACACACATAACGTCATGCCCGGGCTTGGCCCGGGCATCTATCTCCCTACGGACGGCGTGATGGCGCGGAGCGTTGCATGAACATCCACGAATACCAGGCGAAGGCGGTGCTGCGCGAATTCGGCGTGCCGGTGCCGCGCGGCATTCCCGCACTGTCGCAGGAAGACGTGGCGAAGGCGGCGAATGAGCTTGGCGGCCCGGTATGGGTGGTGAAGGCGCAGATCCACGCCGGCGGCCGCGGCAAGGCGGGCGGCGTCAAAGTCGTGAAGTCGATCGGCGACGTCGAGAGCGAGGCGAAGCGCCTCCTTGGCTCGACCCTGGTGACGCATCAGACCGGCCCCGCCGGCCGCGTGGTGCGCAGGCTTTACATCGAGGAAGGCTCGGCGATCGACCGCGAATTCTACCTCTCGATGCTGGTCGATCGCGAGAGTTCGCGCGTCGCTATCGTCGTTTCGCGCGAAGGCGGCATGGACATTGAGGAAGTCGCGCATAAGACGCCGGAGAAGGTGCGCTCGCTCACCGTCGATCCGGTAACGGGCGTTTCGCCTTTCCACGCGCGTCTCGTTTCGGAAGTGCTCGGCCTCGACGCCGATCTGCAGAAGCAGATGACCCGCCTTCTCGCGCAACTCTACAAAGCCTTCGTCGAGAAGGACATGAGCATGTTGGAGATCAATCCGCTCATCGTCACGAAGGATGGCAAGCTCCTCTGCCTCGACGCCAAGGTCGGCTTCGACGACAACGCGCTCTATCGCCACGCCGACATCGTTGCGCTGCGCGACCTCAACGAAGAGGACGAGAAGGAAGTCGAAGCCTCGAAATACGATCTTAATTACGTCGCGCTCGACGGCACCATCGGCTGCATGGTCAACGGCGCCGGCCTCGCCATGGCGACGATGGACATCATCAAGCTCTACGGCGAGGAGCCGGCGAACTTCCTCGACGTCGGCGGCGGCGCGAGCAAGGAGAAGGTCGCGGCGGCATTCAAGATCATCACCGCCGACCCGAAGGTGAAGGGCATCCTCGTCAACATCTTCGGCGGCATCATGAAGTGCGACGTCATCGCCGAAGGCGTGGTCGCCGCGGTGAAGGAAGTCGGTCTGCGCGTGCCGCTGGTTGTGCGTCTCGAAGGCACCAATGTCGAGAAGGGCAAGCAGATCATCAACGAGTCGAAGCTCAACGTGATCTCCGCCGACGACCTCGACGATGCAGCGCAGAAGATCGTCAAAGCGGTGCAGAAGGCCGCGTGATGATGCGCGCGCCCCATAGCTCGTCATGCCCGCATGTGTTGCGGGCATCCACGACTTTTCCTCTCAACAAGCAAGACGTGGATGGCCGGGACAAGCCCGGCCATGACGTCGGTGGTGAGCGCTAATGTCCATCCTGATCGACGCGAACACCAAGGTCATCTGCCAGGGCTTCACCGGCAAAAACGGCACCTTCCATTCGGAAGCCGCCATTGCCTACGGGACCAAGATGGTCGGCGGCACGTCGCCCGGCAAAGGCGGCACCATGCATCTCGGCCTGCCGGTGTTCGACACGGTCGCCCAGGCGCGGGACGAGACGGACTGCGACGCGAGCGTCATCTACGTGCCGCCGCCCGGCGCCGCTGATGCGATCCTCGAGGCGATCGCCGCCGAGATCCCGCTGATCATCTGCATCACCGAGGGCATCCCCGTTGCCGACATGGTGAAGGTGAAGCGCGCGCTCTGCGGCTCGAAGTCGCGCCTCGTCGGCCCGAACTGCCCCGGCGTGATGACGGCCGGCGCCTGCAAGATCGGCATCATGCCGGGCAACATCTTCAAGCCGGGCAAAGTCGGCATCGTCTCGCGCTCCGGCACGCTCACCTATGAGGCGGTGTTCCAGACGACGCAGGAAGGCCTCGGCCAGACGTCGGCGGTCGGCATTGGCGGCGACCCGGTGAAGGGCATGGACTTCATCGAAGTCCTGGAGATGTTCCTCGCCGACAAGCAGACCGAAGCGATCGTCATGATCGGCGAGATCGGCGGCGCATCGGAAGAGGACGCAGCCCAGTTCATCAAGGACGAGGCGAAGAAGGGCCGCAAGAAGCCGATGGTCGGCTTCATTGCCGGCGTGACGGCTCCGCCTGGTCGCCGCATGGGCCATGCCGGGGCCATCATCTCCGGCGGCAAGGGCGATGCCGGCTCGAAGACGGCGGCGATGGCAGCCGCCGGTATCAAGGTATCGCCGTCGCCTGCGCGGCTCGGCAAGACCTTGGTCGAGGTTCTGAAGTCCAAATCCTGAACTCGAAGTTCATTCCTTTGGCTTTTCACGCCTTACACGCGTCTTAAATAAATGCTGTAAGAGCAAGGGTGGCCCGCGCGGCGGGCTTTATCCCGATTCGGAGCGGCGGCCGGACGCCGCGCCGTCAGCCAGGATTGACGATGTCTCGCCAGGATACCAACGCGGCTTTCGCCCTTACGTCGTTCCTCGACGGGGGCAATGCCCGCTATGTTGAAGACCTCTACGCCCGGTACGCCAAGGACCCCGCCTCGGTTGAGGCGCAGTGGCAAGCCTTTTTCAAAAGCCTCAAGGACGACGGCGCCAATGTCCGCGAGGAGGCGGAAGGCCCCTCCTGGAAGCGCCGCGACTGGCCGCTGCCGGCGCGGGACGAACTGACTGCGGCGCTCGATAGCGACTGGCGGGGATTTGAACAGGGCGTCGCCGACAAGATCAAGACCAAGGCGCAGGGTGCGGGCGTCGCGCTGCGTGAAGCCGATGTGCTGAACGCCGCGCGCGACTCGGTGCACGCCATCATGCTCATCCGCGCCTACCGTATGCGCGGGCACCTGCACGCCAATCTCGATCCGCTCGGCATGACGGTGCAGCCGCCCGACGCCGAACTCGATCCGCGCTCCTACGGCTTCACCGATGCCGACTTTAGCCGCAAGATCTTCATCGACAACGTGCTCGGTCTCGAATTCGCGACCATCAACGAGATCGTCGCGATCCTGAACCGCACCTACTGCCAGACGCTCGGCGTCGAGTTCATGCACATCTCCTGCCCCGAGCAGAAGGCTTGGATCCAGGAGCGCATCGAGGGTCCCGACAAGGAGATCACCTTCACGCCGGAAGGCAAGCGCGCCATCCTCAAGAAGCTTGTCGAGGCGGAAGGCTTCGAGAAGTTCTGCGACGTGAAGTTCACCGGCACCAAGCGCTTCGGCCTCGACGGCGGCGAAGCGATGATTCCGGCGCTCGAGCAGATCATCAAGCGCGGCGGCGCGCTCGGCGTGAAGGACATCATTCTCGGCATGTCGCATCGCGGCCGCCTCAACGTGCTGGCGCAGGTGCTGGGCAAACCGCATCGCGTCATCTTCCACGAATTCAAGGGCGGCTCCGCCTCTCCCGACGACGTCGAAGGCTCCGGCGACGTCAAGTATCACCTGGGTGCGTCATCCGACCGCGAGTTTGATGACAATCGCGTTCACCTCTCGCTGACGGCGAACCCGTCGCATCTCGAGATCGTCGATCCGGTGGTGCTCGGCAAGGCGCGCGCGAAGCAGGATCAGCATCACTGCACGCCGGATGATCGCACGACGGTGATGCCGCTGCTCATCCATGGCGACGCGGCGTTCGCGGGCCAGGGCGTGGTCGCGGAATGTTTCGGCCTTTCCGGCCTGCGCGGCCACCGCACCGGCGGCTCGGTGCACTTCATCGTCAACAACCAGATCGGCTTCACCACTTATCCGCTCTACAGCCGGTCGTCGCCCTATCCGTCCGACGTCGCGAAAATGATCGAGGCGCCGATCTTCCACGTGAACGGCGACGATCCGGAAGCGGTGACGTTCGCGGCGAAGATTGCGACCGAGTTCCGGCAAAAGTTCCAGAAGCCTGTCGTCATCGACATGTTCTGCTATCGCCGGCACGGTCATAACGAAGGTGACGAGCCTTCGTTCACGCAGCCGCTGATGTACAAGGTGATTCGCTCGCATCCGACGACGCTGGAGATCTACGGCAAGAAGTTGGTCGGCGAAGGCGTCGTGACCCAGGCCGATGTCGAAGCGATGCAGGCCGAATGCCGCGCGCATCTCGATGCCGAATTGGAGGCGGTGCAGAGCTTCCGTCCCAACAAGGCGGATTGGCTGGACGGCCGCTGGGCCGAGGTGAAGGTCGCGCACGGGTTCGATGATCCACGCCGCGGCAATACCGGCGTCGCTATCGACCGGCTGAAGGAGATCGGAACCAAGATCACCACGGTGCCGGAGGGATTCCACGCCCATCGCACCATTCAGAGATTCCTCGACGCACGCCGCAAGACGATTGAGAGCGGTCAGCACCTCGACTGGTCGACGGCCGAGGCGCTTGCGTTCTGCACGCTGTTGCAGGACGGGCATCGTGTCCGCCTGTCAGGCCAGGACAGCGAGCGCGGCACCTTCTCGCAGCGCCATTCGGTGCTGGTCGATCAGGAGAATGAAGACCGCTACACGCCGTTCAATCATCTGAGCGACCGCCAAGCACGCTTCGAAGTCATCAACTCGATGCTGTCGGAGGAAGCCGTCCTCGGCTTTGAATACGGCTATTCGCTCGCCGAACCGGACGCGTTGACCTTGTGGGAAGCGCAGTTCGGCGATTTCGCCAACGGCGCGCAGGTCGTGTTCGACCAGTTCATTTCGTCGGGCGAGCGCAAATGGCTGCGCATGTCCGGCCTCGTCTGCCTGCTGCCGCACGGCTACGAAGGGCAGGGCCCGGAGCACTCCTCGGCGCGGCTCGAGCGCTTCCTGCAGATGTGCGCGGAAGACAATATGCAGGTCGCGAACTGCACCACGCCGGCGAACTATTTCCACATCCTGCGCCGGCAGTTGCGCCGCGAAATCCGCAAACCGCTGATCCTGATGACGCCGAAGTCGCTGCTGCGCCACAAGCGCGCGGTGTCGTCCCTCGCGGAGCTTGGCCCGGACACGTCCTTCCACCGTCTGCTGTGGGACGATGCGCAACTCCTCGAAGGCGAGAAGATCAAGCTCGTGTCCGACGAGAAGATCCGCCGCGTCGTTCTGTGCACCGGCAAGGTCTATTACGACCTCTACGAGGAGCGCGAGAAACGCGGCATCGACGACATCTATCTGCTGCGCGTCGAGCAGCTCTTCCCGTTCCCGACCAAGGCGCTGGTGGCGGAGCTTTCGCGCTTCAAGCAGGCTGAGATCGTCTGGTGCCAGGAAGAGCCGCGCAACATGGGTGCGTGGTTCTTTGTCGATCCGTTCATCGAATGGGTGCTCAACAACATCCAGGCCGAACACCGCATTCCGCGCTATGCCGGACGTCCGGCCTCGGCGTCGACAGCGGTCGGGCAGATGTCGAAGCATCTTGCGCAACTCAAGACGTTCCTCGACGAAGCA
>JAFKKS010000530.1 GCA_017304555.1 Hyphomicrobiales bacterium | reverse complement strand
GGGCTGAGCGAGCCGGAAGTCGAGGTGCTTGCCCACGCTGTCCGTCGCGCGCGTGACGATGGGGCGACGGTTCTCATCGTCGAGCACAATGTCGGATTCGTTATGTCGTTGTGCGAGCACGTCGCCGTACTGCATTTCGGTAAGCGCATCGCCGACGGGACGCCGCAGGACGTCCGCAACTCTCCGACCGTGATCGAGGCTTATCTTGGTCACTGATGCGCATCTTCTCAGAGTCGAAGGGCTGACGGCGTCATACGGTCCCGTCGTGATTCTGCGTGACGTCTCGTTCGGCCTGGCGACGAGCGAAAGCCTTGCGATCCTCGGCGCGAATGGCGCCGGAAAGACCACTTTGATCCGCGCCATTTGCGGCCTTCTCGTCCGCAGAGAGGGGCGTATCGTCTATGACGGAGCGAACATAGCAGCGCGCCGCTCCGACGAAATCGTGCGGCTCGGGCTCAGCCAGGTGCCTGAAGGGCGCCACCTTTTCCCGCCGTTGAGTGTGATCGAAAATCTGCGCGCGGGCGCGCTGCCCCTCGCGCTTTCGGGACGCGGCGGGGAGGTCGAGGATCAACTGGATCTGGTCGTCGAACTGTTCCCCCGGCTCAAGGAGCGGCGAGACCAGGTCGCGGGCACCCTGTCGGGGGGCGAACAGCAGATGCTGGCGATCGGCCGGGCGCTGATGAGCAAGCCGCGTGTCTTGCTGCTCGACGAGCCATCGGTCGGCCTTGCGCCGAAGGTCATCGAATCCCTGTTCGCGGTCCTACACAAGCTCAAGGCAAGCGGACTGACTCTTCTCCTTGCCGAGCAGAACGTCGCTCTCGCGCTCGAACTCTCCGATCGCGCCGTGGTTCTGCGCCTCGGCCGCGTTGCGCTCGCCGGCACGGCGGCGGAACTCAAAGGGACGAGCGAAATTCAACGCATTTATCTTGGCGGCTAAGGAGCGCCCGCATGAACGCCATTGCCTCGCTATCTGCGACGAAGCTTCCCGTCTATCGCACGGCGATCGACTGGAACGAATTCTACGCCGCGTATCCGCCGCCGGACGTCTGGTACGACACTATTTTCAAATGGCCGCGGGAGCGCGTGCGTGCGCTGCAGAACGAACGATTTCTCGCCCTCGTGAAGCACGCCTGGAGCAACGCATTCTATAAGGACTTTTGGGGCAAGGCGGGCCTCGAACCGGGCGATATCCGTAGCCTCGACGATATCGTGAAGCTGCCGCTCTACTCTTCCGAGGAGATCAAGGACGACATCAAGGCGTACCCACCGTTCGGGCGCTACAACGGTGTCAATCCTGACGAGGCGCTCGCGCATACGCCGCTCAAGATGCAGACGAGCGGCGGCACGACAGGCATGCCGCGGCCGACACTTTATGGTCCGGTGGAATGGGAGCTCAACGCTCTGACGCTGGCGCGCACGATGTATGTGCAAGGCGCCCGGCCGGGCGGCGTCTTGCAGATTCCTGCGACCTGCTCGCTGGCGAATTTCGGTTGGGGTTACTACAAGGCCGCGCATGAATATCTCGGCATGCTCCCGCTCACCACGGGCAGCGGGGTGGTGACGGCCAGCCGTCGGCAACTCGAAATCGCGGAAGCCTATGGCACGTCGGCATGGGCGGCGTTTCCCGAGTATCTCACGACTCTCGCGAAGGTCTATC
>JAFKKS010000529.1 GCA_017304555.1 Hyphomicrobiales bacterium | reverse complement strand
ATGGCCAGAAGCTCGGCGCCATCCTTCGAGACGCGTCGCTGCGCGACGCTCCTCAGGATGAGGGCATTGCATAGCAGCCCCAGCCCGACGGCTTTCACTTGCTCGGACAACGGCGTTAAGGTGGCGCGTTGGATGTGAGGCTTGAGGGGTATTTTGCAATGTCACGGTGGTCGGTAATCGGTTTGCGCGCGGCGGCGCTGGCAGGTGTTCTCGTCAGTTCGCCGGCGTTCGCGCATCACTTGATGGGCGGCAAGATGCCGTCGACGTTCGGCGCGGGTGTGCTCTCCGGTCTCGGCCATCCGATTCTCGGTCTCGATCATCTCGCGGCGATCGTCGCCGTCGGCTGCCTGGCGGCGGCGTTTCCCTCCGGCGCGCTGCTCGCCATCGGTTTCGTCGTGGCGATGCTTGTCGGCGTTTCGCTGCATGTGGCGGAGATGAACATCCCGGCGAGCGAGGCGCTGGTAGCGCTCTCGGTGATCGCGCTCGGCGCGGTGCTGGCGCTGCGGCGGACGCAGTCGCCAGTGCTGGTCGGTGGGCTGCTGCTCGCGGCGGGACTGTTTCATGGCTACGCGCTCGGCGAGTCGATCGCCGGCGCCGAGCCGACGCCGCTTTACGCCTATTTCATCGGTCTCGCGATCATCCAGAGCGCCATCGCGCTCGGCGTGATGACGGCGGTGAAGGCGCTGGCGCATCCGCGCGCCGGTGAACTCGCGACAGTACGTCTGATCGGCGCCGGTGTGGTTGGTGTCGGCTGCGCCGCACTGATGGCGCAGATCGTTCCGGGGGTTTAAAGCCGAAGCGTTTCAACCGTCATGCCCGCACTTGTTGCGGGCATCCACGTCTTTCTTTCCACTGCAAGCAAGATGTGGATGGCCGGGACATAAGGGCGTCCACGCCCGTCTTCGACGGGCATGACGGAAATCAACTGCCTCGTATCCCTGTCAGAAACCCCGCGAGATCGTCGGTGACGTGATCGACGTGCGGCGCTTCGCGGCCCGCAAGCTCCCAGTCCTCGCGGAAGACTTCGCGCGTGCCCCCCGGCACGATCAGCACCGTCGTCATGCCGAGCGAATGCGGCACGGTGAGATTGCGCGCGAGGTCCTCGAACATCGCGGCGCGCGCCGGGTCGACGCCGTGCATCTTCAGAAAGCGATCGTAAGTCCGCGGCGCCGGCTTCGGCTCGAGCTCGGCGGAGACGATATCGAACACGTCCTCGAAGTGATGATCGATGGCGAGGCGCGACATCACGGCGTTGGCATGCGCCTTGGTGCCGTTGGTGAGCACGAGCTTCCTTCCCGGCAGCTTCTCGATGGCGTCGCCGAGCGCAGCGTTCGGCGTCAGCGGCGAATGGTCGATCTTGTGCACGAAGGAGAGGAAGTCATCAGGGTTGAGGCCATGCTCGGTCATCAGCCCGCGCATCGTCGTGCCGTAGCGCTTGTAATAATCCTTCTGGATGCGGAAGGCCTCGTCGTTCGTCACCTGCAGGAAGTTGGCGACGTACTCCTTGATGCGCGCATCGACCTGCTGCCAGAGGTTCAGGTGATACGGATAGAGCGTGTTGTCGAGGTCGAAGACCCAGGTTTCGACGTGGTCGAAACGGCGGCGGGTGCGGGCGGGGGATGTATCGTTCATGCGGGGGGTTGTAGCGGAGTGATCGCGAT
>JAFKKS010000382.1 GCA_017304555.1 Hyphomicrobiales bacterium | reverse complement strand
GAAACGGGGCTCGCCTTCCGGCGCTGGAGAATTTTTCGCTTTCGGTCAGCGAACTGGAGTTTCTTGTTCTGCTTGGCCCTTCCGGCTGCGGAAAGTCGACGTTGCTGCGTATCATCGATGGCATCGAGACTTGCGATTCCGGGCAGATCGTCCTCGACGGCCGCGACGTCACCGGCACCACGGGCGGCGGTCGTGGCATGGTGTTTCAGAGTTTCGAACTGTTCCCGTGGCGAACCACGCTCGACAACGTAGCGTTCGGCTTGGAAGTCGCAGGCGTCGGTAAGAAGGAACGAACGGAAGCGGCACGCGAGTACATCAGGCTCGTGGGGCTGTCTGGCTTCGAGAACGCTTATCCGCACGAACTGTCGGGCGGCATGCAGCAGCGTGTCGGTATTGCGCGCGCGCTCGCGATCAAGCCGACCATTCTGTTAATGGACGAGCCCTATGGCGCGCTCGATGTGCAGACACGCGATCTGTTGCAAGACGAGTTGCTCAACATTTGGGACAAGCAGCGCAAGACGGTGATCTTTGTTACCCATTCGATTGAAGAGGCGCTCTATCTCGCCGATCGCATCGTGGTGATGTCGCCGCGCCCCGGACGCATTGATCGCATTATCGAGGTGCCCTTCGAGCGGCCACGCCGCGATGCGATCAAGAGTACCCCGCAGTTCCTCGAGCTTCGCCGCGATATCTGGCAGAGCCTTAAGCAGGGAGCGCATGTATGAGTGAGCAGGCGTCCGTCGCGGCGGTCGTTGAGGCCGGAATGCTTCGACGTTTCGTCGGTGATCTTTTTGTCGCTGCCGGATTACCTGAAGAAGGGGCGATGCAGGTCGCTGCCTGTCTTGTCCGCGCCAATCTTCGCGGTGTCGATACGCATGGCGTGTTTCGCGTCCCAACGTACCTGAAGCGCATCCGGCAGGGACTTAACAATCGGCACCCGAATATTGTCGTGTCGCAGGTCGCCCATGCGGCGTCGCAAGTCGACGGCGATAACGGGATGGGGGCTGTGGTCGGTACCCGCGCGATGGCGGAGGCCATCCGGCTTGCGTGCGAAACCGGCACCGGCGTCGTGGCGATCAAGCATTCCAACCATTACGGCATGGCCGCCTATTATGTGCTGCAGGCGCTTGAGGCCGGGCTCATCGGCATGGCGTTCACCAACGCCTCGCCAGCGTCGCCGCCCTGGGGCGGCCGCAAGCCGTTCTTCGGCACAAGCCCACTTGCATTTGCGGTGCCTGCCGGAGAGCAGCCCCCATTCGTGCTCGACATGGCGATGAGTGTCCTTGCGCGTGGGAATGTCTACGTCGCTGCGCAGCGTGGCGAGATGATCCCGCCCGGCCTCGCGCTCGATTCCTCAGGGCGGCCAACGACAGACCCGCGCGCCTTGATCGATGGCGGCACGATGCTGCCGTTCGGTGGCGTCAAGGGCGCGGGGCTATCCATGCTCATGGACATCTTGGGTGGCGTGTTTTCCGGAGCGTCGTTCGGTGGCGAGGTTGGGAATCCGCATGCGACGTTCGATCGCCCGCAGAATGTCGGTCATCTCTTCATCTGCTTGCGGCCCGACCTTTACATGCCACTCGATACGTTCAAAGCGCGTATGGACGAACTGATCGTGCGCATGAAAGCGCAGCCGCGCGCGGAAGGTTTCGACGAAATTCTGGTGCCGGGTGAGCGTGAGGCACGGCGTGAACGCGAGCGCCGGGCAAGCGGAATTCCACTCACGGCAGATGTTTTTGACAAGCTCAATCAGGAAGCTGGCGCGTCGGGCATTGCTCCGATCGAGGCTCGACGCGCGGCGTGACGACATTCGATTAGTGACCGAGAGGACGGCAACGATGATACAATCTCGCAGACAGGTCTTGGGAATGCTCGCGGCAGGCGCCGGTGCAGGCTTTGCTCTTCCAGGCGCGATCCCGGCATGGGCCCAAGGCGGGCGCGCGCTGCATGCAACGATCCAAGGCTTCAGCCTCGCGATCCATATTCCGGAAGTGATTGCACTGCGTGAGGAGCTGCCGAAACTCGGTTACGCGGAGCCAAAGATCGACCGCATCGAATCCATGCAGGTGCTGACGCAGTCGATTGTCGCAGGCTCCGCCGAGGCAGGCGACGCGGATGTCGTATCGGCTATTCGCGCCAGTGAGGTCGGCGCCGATGTTCGCTTGATTGGCCTTGTCTACAACAATACGAGCCAGGTGCTCGTCGTGAATGCGGACAAGATCAAGTCCTACGCGGACTTCAAGGATCCGAGCAACGCCATCGCACTCAATTCGCGCGGCGATTTCATCTACGTGATGCTGAGCGGTGTCCTCGATCGCAACAAAGTCGACATCAACGACACGACCATTGTCGAGATCGGTGGCTCGGGTTCGCGCATGCGTGCGCTGCTTGGTGGTCGCGTGGCCGCGGTGCCGGTCCATTTCGACCAGGCGGAACAGATCGTGAAGCAGGGCAACTACAAGGTGATGATCGAGCCCTGGAAGGTCTACAATCCGTGGATTTCCGAAGCTTGGCTGGTTCAGGGCAAATGGCTAGAGAACAAGGATAATCAGCGCCTGGCCGTCGATCTGAACAAGGCGATGTTGACGGCGTTCCGCAAAACCAATGCCGACCTCAAGTACTACGCCGATGGCTTCCGCAAATACGCAACCATCAAAGATGCGGGAAAGTACACCGACGAGCAGATCAAGCCGATCTGGCAAAAGCTCTCGGTCGACATCAAGGCTTGGCCGAACGACGGCGGCTTCAAGCGCGAGTACTTCAAGGAACTGCTGCCGGTCTATCGCAAGGCCGGAGCGATCAAGGCAGAGCCTGACCTCAACCGCGTGATCGAGACACGCTTCGTCGAGCAGGCGCTGAAGGAACTCGGTTGAGGCCCGTGATTGGTGTGGTGCGGATGCGAAAGGCAAGAAAATGAACGAAGTTCGGGTGTTGTCGGCGTCAGGCCAAATTGGGTCGGGCTTTCTCGAATCGTCGTTTGCGCGCGGCATTGAACTCAAACCGCATGTCATCGGCTGCGATGGCGGCTCGACCGACTCTGGGCCGGCGCATCTCGGCAGCGGCAAACCGCATTTCTCGCGCGAAGGCACCAAGCGTGACCTCAAGCTGATGCTGCAGGGGCGCAATAGGATCAATGTGCCGCTCATCGTCGGTTCGTGCGGCTTCGGCGGCGGCGATGATGGTGTCGACTGGATGCGCGACATCGCTCTTGAGATCGCACGTGAAGAAGGGTTGAAGTTCAGACTGGCGCTTGTGCGCAGCGAGCAGGACAAGGCCTATCTCAAGAAGCGCTTGAAGGAAGGCCGCATCACACCACTCAATCCGGCGCCCCCAATCAGCGACGATGTAATCGACCGCAGCTCCCACATCGTTGGCATGATGGGGCACGAGCCGCTCGCGGACGCGATCGAGCATGGCGCGCAAGTCATTCTCGCTGGACGCGCCTCCGACACCTCGTTGTTTGCCACCGTCCCGCTTATGAAGGGTACGGGCGCAGGGCCGGCTTGGCATGCGGCCAAGATCCTCGAATGCGGTACCGCCTGCGTGGTCCAGCGCAAGCGACCGGACAGCATCATGGCGTGGGTGCGCGACGATCATTTCGACGTCGAACCTATGGACATGGATGTGCATTGCACACCGCAAAGCGTCGCCTCGCACACGCTTTATGAGAATGCCGACCCGTTTCTCATCACCGAGCCTGACGGCACGGTCGACACGCACGGCGCCCGCTACGAAGCCTTGAACGACCGGGCGGTACGCGTGCGCGGGTCACAGTTCCATCGTGCCGAACGCGGCACCATCAAGCTCGAGGGCGCCGAGTTCGGTGGCTATCAGGCCATCATCATCGGCGGCGTGCGTGAACCATTCATCATCCGTCAGCTCGATTCATGGCTCCAAGCGATGAAGGAGAAGTTCGTCCCGCGTGTGCACGAGATGTTCGATGGAAGGCTCGGGCCGGACGACTACGACATCCATGTGCGTGTTTATGGCCGGGACGGCGTGATGGGCAAGCTCGAGCCGCTTGCGCATCAAGTCGGGCATGAGGTTGGCCTGCTCTTTACGATCACCAGCGCGGAAGAGGGAACGACCGACGCGATCGCGAAAACCTTCGCGCATTTCGCGCTCCACTATCCGATCCCTGAGTGGCGCGGACTGATCAGCGGCATCGCCTTTCCGATGGCGCCGGCTTACGTCAATCGCGGGCCGGTCTATCGCTTCAATCTCAATCACGTCGTTACTCCGGATACGCCGCTCGAAATGTTCCGGACCGAATATCTGGAGGTATGAGCCATGGCGAAACTCGGCGATCTGGCGCGCCTGATCCGCTCCAAGAATGCAGGGCCATTCACTCTCACATTCGATGTGATGTTCGAGAGCGACAATGCCTATCAGGCAGTGCTTGCCGCTAACGTTCTGACGAAGGCGAGCTTTGCGAAGCTTTACAACGTGCCGAAGGACGAGGTTCTCTTCTTTGCGCACGATACGGCGAAAGCCATCAAGATCTCCATCCCGCGGCCGTATGTCCAGGGCGACCGCGATGATGGCGACGCCTACGGCGGCCAGCAGCACGCGCCGTTGGTCGAAATCGAGGTCCCTGCATAGGCTGGCTTGATGAGCTGCCGCCGCTCGTCGTCCAATTTAGGATCGCGCGTTTACGTATGGGTCAATCGACGAACGGCGGCTTTTCCCCCGGCGGCAGCTCGAAATTGAAGGCCCCGATCTGCATTGCCATCAGCGTGTAGTAGCCGGTGATGGCGACGAGTTCGACGAGGTCCTTTGGACCCAAGACGTTGATCGCCTTCTCGTAGGTTTTCTGGCTGAGCTTGTAGCCGTTCATCAACTCCATCACGACATCATAGAGCGCGATGTCGTCGTCGCGCGTGAAGTCAGGCTTCCGCTTCTCGGCTAGTGCTTCGATGATTTGTTCATCGATTCCGGCCTCTCGCGCATATGGCAGATGAAGATGCCACTCGACCGGAGATTTCGCCTCGCGACCCGTGATCAGGATCGCCAATTCGCGCTTACGATAGTCGAGACAGCCATGGCGCATGAATGAACCGAACTGCACGATCAGGCGTGCAAGCTCGGGGCTGCGCATCCAGGTGAGATGTGTGATTGCGACGCCAGTGCGCGGATGCGCCTCTTGAAACTCCTTGTAGATGGCGCGCTGCTCATCGTTCATCTGATCTTGGGTCAGGGGCGGCAGTCGTGACATCTTGTGCGGTCCTTGATTGAGATTGCATCATAAGCACAGAAAAGGCGGCGAAACCTTCCATACACTCGTGAACGGGTCAATCCGGCTTAGGTTCGATTAGGTCTGATGAGTTGGCTGGACGCCATCAGTATAATCGAAAGCAGAATCAGCATCGAAGATATCGCGGCGATTGTCGGATCGATCTCGTCGCGCAAGGCGAGGAACATGCGCCGTGTCAACGTGGCTTTGTCTCCACCCGCGATCAGCAGCGAGATCACAACCTCGTCGAGTGACGTGATGAAAGCGAGCAGCGCCGCTGAGATCACAGAATAACGGATCTGCGGCAACGTCACCGTCATAAAGGCGCGAATCCGCGAGGCGCCGAGACTGCGGGCAACCATCTCCTGGTTCGCATTGAAGCTTTTGAGCCCCGCGGTCACGGAGATGAGCACGAGCGGGATGGCGAGCGTCGAATGCGCGAGGATCAGCCCGGTAAGTGAATTGTTGAGGCCGAGCGGCGCGAAGAAGATGAAGACGCCGACGGCGGTCAAAATCACGGGGATCATCATCGGCAGCGCCAATGCGATTTGCACAAAACGCTTTGCGCCGAAGCGGGAGTAATTGATGCCGTAGGCCGCCATCGTTCCGACAATCGTCGAAACGATCATCGTACCAATCGCTGCCTCGAACGAGACGACCGTCGCGTCGCGCCACTCGACGGATTCGAAATACGCGTGGTACCAGCGCAGCGACCAGGAGGGCGGCGGGAACTCCAGGAAGCGGGAGCTCGAGAAACTCATCGGGATCACGAGCAGGGTCGGTGCAATCAGAAAGAAGATGACGGCGCTGGCGATCGCATAAAGCCAGAGACGATGCAGGCGGGTGATGCCCGTGGCGCTTACCGGATGCTGCAGCATTATGCCCGCTCCATAAACGAGCCGATGCTGGCGAGGCGCGAGACCAGCCATAGGATGCCCATGGTGATCACGAGCAGGACGACGCCCAATGCACTTGCGGCGCCCCAATCCGAATAGACCGCGATGGAGCGCTCGATCTGCATCGACCACATCATCACCCGGCCGCCGCCAAGAAGGGCAGGGGTGACGTAGAAGCCGAGCGACAACACGAACACGATGATGAGTCCGGCGAAAATTCCCGGCCGCGAAAGCGGCACAAAAACATTCCAGAACGCCCGGATCGGTGAGGCGCCGAGATTGGATGCGGCGCGCATATAGTCCGGGCTGATGTTCTTCATCGCGGCATAGAGCGGCAAGACCATGAACGGCAGCATGATGTGCGTCATGCCGATCGCTGTGCCGGTGAAGTTATGTACGAGCCGCAGCGGTTCATCGATGACCCCGAGATCGCGAAGCCATGTATTCACGAGCCCGCGCCGCTGCAGAATGACGAGCCACGCGTAGGTTCGTACGAGCAGCGATGTCCAGAACGGAAACAAGACGCAGAGAAGAACCAGGCTCGCTCCGCGCGACGACATTTGCGACGCGAGATAAGCGAGCGGATATCCGAGGATCAGGCATAGCGCCGTCACCAGAAATGCCAGTTGGAAGGTGGTGATGAGCGTTAGCTCGTAGGAGGGATGGATCAGCCGCTGATAGTTCACCAGCGTGAGCCCGTTCGGCCCGACGAAGGACAAACCGGAGAGCCATCCGATCGGAGCGAGCGCGACGATGCCGACGAGGAGGAGCGCCGGCAATGTGAGGGCAAGGAGGCGGACCTGTTCGCCCCGCTCGGAGCGTTTGAGCGCATCGGCATTGAGCGAGTGGCGTTCGCCCCGGGAGGCGATGGAAAGATCGTTTGCCGCGGCGGTGCTCATGCGCGCCCGCTTGCTGTGGCGGTCGCATTCTCCGCCGGTACGACGATCGTGTCGCGCGGGGCGATCCCAACGCGCACGGCGGTCCCCGGCTGCAAGTGTTCGCTGTCATTTCCGTAAGGGTGCCGCACGGCGATGTCGTGTCCGTCGGGCAGAGACACGAAAGTGACGACGCTGTCGCCTTGGAAGACGTGTTGCCGCACCGTGCCGTCGATCGTATTGAGGTCGTGCGTGGGCTTATCGGCGGAGAGAAGCTGCAGCCGTTCCGGGCGCAGGACAAGCGCCTGCGCAGACGCGGTGGTGGCGAGCGGCGTTGCGAGACGCAAGGCGCGCCCGAATAGCGAGGCTTCGCCGTTCTGGATCTCGATCGGGATGCAGTGCGTTTCGCCGATGAACTCGGCGATGAAGCGCGTCGACGGGCGATCGTAGAGATCGCGTGGACGGTCGACCTGCAAAATCTGGCCGTGGTTCATGACTGCGATCCGGTCCGACATCGTCAGGGCTTCGCGCTGATCGTGCGTGACGTAGACCGTGGTCAGTCCGAGACGGTCATGCAGGCGGCGAATTTCGAGCTGCATGCGCTCGCGCAGGTTCTTGTCGAGCGCGGAGAGCGGCTCATCCATCAAGAGAATGCGCGGCTCGAAGATGACGGCGCGTGCGAGGGCGACGCGCTGCCGCTGCCCCCCGGAGAGCTGATCGACGCTGCGCTCGCCATAGCCTTCGAGCTGAACCAGGGCGAGCGCCTGCGCAACGCGGTCCGCGATGTCCTGTTTTCCATGTCCACGAAGCTTGAGCGGATAGGCGAGGTTGCCTGCGACGCTCATGTGCGGAAAGAGCGCGTAGTTCTGGAACACCATGCCGATGTCGCGCTTATGCGGTGGCAGCAGGACGACCTCCCGCTCACCGAACGCAACGCTGCCGGCGTCCGGGCGCACGAAGCCGGCAAGCACCATGAGCAAGGTCGTCTTACCGGAGCCGGAGGGGCCAAGCAGCGTCAGGAACTCGCCGCTGCGAATGGCGAGGTCGACGTCCTTGAGCGCAGTGAAGGCACCATAACGCTTGGTCAGCTTGCAGACAGTAACCGGCAGAGAGGCCGCGGCGGCCGGCCTTTCGCCGACCGCGCTGTCGGAAAGTGTGCGCACGTCATCGCCTCATCGCGTCGTCGAGCCGCCGCGCGGCTCTGTGGGAGTTACTCCTGGATGAAGAGGTCGAATTTCTTGGTCAGCTCATCGAGATTGGCCGCCCAATAGTTCGCGTCGAGGACGAACCCTTTCTTTGCGTTTTCCGGGGCGCTCGGCAGCGAGGCTGCGACTTCCGGCTTGATAATCCCGGTCTTGAAGGCGTCGGCATTGGCCGGGCCGTAATTGATGAACAGCGAGATGCGCGCCTGCACCTCCGGGCGGCTCATGATCTGGATCGCCTTCATCGCCAGCTCTTTGTTGGGGGCACCCTTTGGAACCACCCAGCAGTCGGTCAACAATATTTGCTGATTGAAGGTCAGCGCAACTTTGGCGCCGCTCTTTGCGAGATCCTGCGCGCGTCCGTTCCAGATCTGCGCCATGTCAACGTCGCCGTCCTTGAGAACCTGGGCCGACTGCGCGCCGGAAGCCCACCAGACCGTCACATTCGGACGGATCTCTTTCAGCTTCTTGAGCGCGCGATCGACGTCCAGCGGATAAAGCTTGTCCATGGGGACGCCGTCGGCGATCAGCGCGGCTTCGAGATTGTAGACGGGGCTGCGCCGCATCGTGCGTCCGCCGGGGAACGTCTTGACGTCCCACATATCGGCCCAGCCGCTCGGCTTCTTGTCCTTGTACTTCGCATCGTTCCAGGCAAGGGCGGCGGAATAGACGAGATTGGAAACCCAACCCTCGCCCTTCATGTTGGCAGGGATACCCGGAACGGCGAGGATCGCCGGGTCGAGTTTCTCGACCTTGCCCTCCTTGTCGAGGATGGCGCACGAGTAGTTGCCTTGCTGGACGATGTCCCAGGTCGGACGGCCCGATGCGACCTGCGCGCGCACGTCAGCAAGTCCTGAGGTCGTATCTTCCTTGATCTTGATGCCGAGTTCCTTCTCGACAACATCGAACCATGCCTGGCGCTGCGCTTTCTGGTAGGCGCCGCCCCACGACGCGATTGTGAGGGTTTGCTGAGCGTGAACCGGCGCACTTGCGAGAGTGGCGGCGCAAGCAAAGACGCTTGCTGAAAGGATCACTCGAATTCTCATCTTGCTCTCCCTCGTTTTATCGACCCGGTCGGGCGTTGCCGATCAGTCAAAACCATCATTGCACCCATGTCCATATCCCGCGTGCTCGCGTTCGGGGTTATGCTGATGCTACGGTACCCCGGTCGCTTGCACGGATGGAAAGTCGATGGCGTTGCATTTTGCAGTTGAGGAGTTCGAGGCGCGGGTTGCGAAGGCGCGTGCCGCGCTGCGGCGTGACGGGCTCGCGGCGGTTCTCCTTTTTTCGCAGGAAAGCCTCTTTTATCTGACCGGTTTCGACACAAGCGGCTTCGTGTTCTTCCAATGCGCAGTGCTGACCGCCGACGAGGGGCCGATTGTGCTTCTCACCCGCCGCCCCGATCTCGAGCAGGCGCGGCGCACCTCGACCATCGAGGATATCCGCCTGTGGTACGATACCGAAGGGGCCGATCCCTCACGCGAACTGCAGGCCATACTTGAAGAAAAGGGATTGAAAGGCGCGCGGGTTGGGATCGAGCTGCGCACCTTCGGCTTGACGGCGAATAACTACGAATTGGTACGGCGGCGGCTGGACGGCTGGTGCGCGCTTGCCGACTGTTCGAATCTTGTGCGCGCGTTGCGGGTCGTTAAATCGTCCGCCGAGATCGCGTATGTGCGGCGCGCGGCAGAACTGGCCGATCAGTCGCTCGAGGCGATGCTCGCCGCGGCGAGGCCGGGTGTCTTCGAGGGCGTGATCGCTGCGGCCGGCGCGGTGCCGATGCTGGAAGGGGGAGGCGATCCACCGCCATCCGGCCCGGTGCTCGGCTCGGGCGACCGCGCGCTGCTTGTTCGCAGCGCGACGGGCTATCGCCATCTCGATGCTGTCGATCAGCTCACGATGGAGTTCGCGGCAAGCTATCGGCACTATTGCGCGTGTCTGATGCGCACGATTTCGATCGGCAAAGAGAATCCGGACCAGCGGAGC
>JAFKKS010000381.1 GCA_017304555.1 Hyphomicrobiales bacterium | reverse complement strand
TTGTCTACATGCCGGGAGCGGCGGCGGTGACACCGGATATTGAAGCGCGCATGGTGCACGCGGACGTGCTGCTGTTCGACGGCACCTTGTTCACCGACGACGAGATGATCCGCGCCGGCACCGGGCCCAAAACGGGCCGTCGCATGGGCCATATGCCGATCAGCGGCGACGACGGCTCGCTCTGCCTATTGTCACGGCTCTCCGCGCGGCGCATCTACACCCATATCAACAACACCAATCCGACCCTCGTCGCCGGATCGCCGGAACGCCAGGCCGTCGAATCCGCCGGATGCGAAATCGCCGAGGACGGATTGAGGATTGAACTATGACGCTGATGACGCCCGATCAGTTGGAACGGAGCCTCCGCGACATCGGCGCGCGGCGTTATCACAACTTGCATCCGTTCCACCACATGCTGCACCGCGGACAATGCAGCAAAGGGCAGGTGCAGGCCTGGGCACTCAACCGCTATTATTATCAGGCAATGATCCCGCTGAAGGACGCGAGTCTGATCGGGCGCTGCGACGACGCCGACATCCGCCGCGAATGGCGTCACCGCCTCGCCGACCACGACGGCGAGAATGCGGGCGACGGCGGCATCGCGCGCTGGCTCAAGCTGACCGACGGCCTCGGGCTAGACCGCGACTATGTCACCTCGACGCGCGGGCTCCTTCCCGGCACTCGCTTCGCCGTCGAAGCGTATGTGCATTTCGTGCGCGACCGCACGCTTTTGGAAGCCATCGCCTCGTCGCTGACGGAGCTGTTCTCTCCGGTCATCATCAATGAGCGCGTCGCCGGCATGCTCGCGAACTACGCCTTCGTCACCAAGGAGACGCTCGCTTATTTCGATAAGCGCCCCCCGCAGGCGCAGCGCGATTCTGACTTTGCCCTCGATTATGTGAAGCGCCATGCGACGACGCTAGAGACGCAGCAGGCGGTTCTCGCCGCGCTGGAATTCAAATGCAGCGTGCTGTGGGCGATGCTTGACGCGCTGTATTATTCCTATGTGGCGCCAAAGCACATTCCGCCTGGGGCCTTCGATCCCGACAAGGCATCTGCATCATGACCGACGCTCCACAAGCGATCTCACTGGAAGCGCGTCCGCGTCTGCCGCGCGGCGTGCGGCTCGTCAACAACGAGGCGCAGGGCGGCATGGTGCTGCTGGCGCCGGAGCGCGTGTTCAAGCCGGACGCTGTCGCGCTCGCGATCCTCGAACGTTGCGACGGCAAGTCAACGCTTGCCGTGATCGTCGACGATCTTGCCGCACGCTACAATGCGCCGCGCGAACGCGTGCTGGCCGACGTGACGGCGCTGTTGCGTGGCCTTGCCGATAAGAAGCTGTTGGAGCTGGGATGACCGTGATCACGACTTCATCGTCATGGCCGGGCTTGTCCCGGCCATCCACGACTTTATCTTCCCTTCAGTAAGCAAGACGTGGATGCCCGGCACAAGGCCGGGCATGACGGCGTTTTCGGTCACGGCTCATGACAGCCAAAGATACGCTCCATCGCCCGCTCGGCCTGCTCGCCGAATTGACGCATCGCTGTCCCCTCGGCTGCCCCTATTGCTCGAATCCGCTCGCGCTTGAATCGCGCGACGATGAACTCGATACCGCGACCTGGGCGCGGGTGATGCGCGAGGCGGCGGCGCTCGGCGTCCTGCAAGTGCATCTCTCCGGCGGAGAGCCGGCGGCGCGGCGTGATCTTGCCGAGATCACCGCGGCGGCGCATCACGCCGGCCTCTACACCAATCTCATCACCTCAGGCGTCGGCCTTACCGACGCACGCATAACGGCGCTCTACGATGCCGGCCTCGACCACGTGCAAATCTCGATCCAGGACGGCGAGGAAAAGTCCGCCGACCACATCGCCGGCTATCGCGGCGCCTTTGCACGCAAGAACGAGCTGGCGGCGCAAGTGCGGCGTCTCGGCATGCTGCTCACCGTCAATATGGTCGTGCATCGCGCCAACATCGAACGCATCGAAGCGATGGTCGAGCTGGCGCTCGCACTCGATGCGAGCCGCGTCGAGATCGCGCATGTGCAGTATTACGGCTGGGCGCTGAAGAATCGTGCCGCGCTGATGCCGACGCGTGCCCAGGTCGAGCGCGCCCGCACCTTCGTCGAAGACTTGCGCGCGCAGCATCACGGCCGCATCGTCATCGATGCCGTCGTGCCTGATTATCACGCGCGCTACCCGAAGCCCTGTCTCGGCGGCTGGGGCCGGCGCTCGCTCAACATCAATCCGTCCGGCCGTGTGCTGCCGTGCCACGCGGCGGAGGTCATTCCCGGGCTGGAATTCTGGTCGGTCCGCGAGCACGCGCTCGCCGACATCTGGGCAAACGCCCCAGCCTTCAATGCCTTTCGCGGCACCGCGTGGATGCAGGAGCCCTGCGCAAGCTGCGCGCGCCGCGATCAGGATTTCGGCGGCTGCCGCTGCCAGGCCTTTCTTTTGACCGGAGACGCACGCGCCACCGATCCGGTCTGCGAACTGTCGCCGCGGCATACGCAAGTGGTTGAACTTGCGGCCATTCAGGACGACGCCCCCTACGATTATCGCCACCAGCGCTCGCCGGCGTGACCGCGGCGCGCACACCGCATGCGCAATGCATGCGAGCATTGCCGAGACACCGCCTCACGCTAAAGCTGTGATTGCGCTATCATACCCTTGAAGTTGACGTGCAGTTCAACTCAATGGGAGGCGCTTATGAAGTCATTTGCTTTGGCAGTGACGTCCGCTGCCGCAATCCTCGCCGCTATACCTGCACTTGCACAACAAGCCAATCCGCCCGGCAATCTCGAACGGCTGAGCGAGTTCAAGACCACCGACACGCCGATGGAGATTCCGACCGTACCGCAAGGCGGCACGAAAGCGGCGGCGATCAAGAAGACACTGACGCACATCAAGCTTCCGCGTGGATTCAAGATCGGGCTCTATGCGCTCGTGCCCGACGCACGCCACATCGCGGTCGGCCCGCAAGGTGTTGTCACCTTCGTCGGCACGCGCAAGACCAAGGTCTACGCCATCACCGATCGCGACAAGGATCGCGTCGCCGACGAAGTGAAGGAGTTCGCGCCGTCGATCGCCTTCAAGATTCCGAACGGCGTCTGCTTCTCGCCGGACGGCATGCTCTACATCGCGGAACAAAACCGCGTGCTTCTGTTCCCGGCGGCGGAATTTTTCTACGAGAGCGCCGACGTCGCCGCCTTCAATGTCGTCAAGCAGGGCGAGCTCATCCCGAAGGATGAGGAGTCCTTCAATCATACGGCGCGCGCCTGCCGCATCGGCTCGGACGGCAAGCTCTACATCACGCTCGGCCAGCCGTTCAACGTGCCGGCCCCGGAGAAGCTCGACCTCTACAAGCAGGTCGGCATGTCCGGCATCGTGCGCATGACCAACGAGGGCAAGGACCGCGAGGTCTTCGCCACCGGCGTGCGCAACTCCGTCGGCCTCGATTTCAATCCGAAGGACAAGACGCTCTGGTTCACCGACAATCAGGTGGACGGCATGGGCGATGACCAGCCGCCGGGTGAACTCAACCGCGCCGACAAGCCCGGAATGAATTTCGGCTTCCCATATTACGGTGGCGGCAAGACACGCACCGTCGAGTACAAGGATCAAACGCCGCCGGCCGACGTGACCTTCCCGCAGGTCGAGATGGATGCGCACGCCGCCGATCTCGGCATGACGTTTTATACCGGTCGGATGTTCCCGCAGAAATATCGCGGCGGCATCTTCTCCGCGCAGCACGGCTCGTGGAATCGCACCAAACCGATCGGCGCTCGCGTGATGTTCACCAGCCTCAAGGAGGACGGCACGGCGGACAAGACGGAAGTCTTCGCCGAAGGCTGGCTCACCGCCGACGGTGAATATCTCGGCCGCCCCGTCGACGTCGCACAGCTGCGCGACGGCTCGCTGCTCGTCTCCGATGACTTCGCCGGCGCGGTGTACCGCATCTGGCACGAAGGGCGGTGAGCGTGCCAACGATGTATCGGAATGGGGTTGCAGCCGTGGTCGCCGCAACCCTGTTAGGCTCGCAGGCTTTTGCGGCCGGCGACATCAAAGCCGGCCGGCAGAAAGCGCTGCAGTGTCAGACGTGCCATGGGCTGGACGGGCTCTCGAAGATGCCGGATGCGCCGAACATCGCCGGCAGCCCGGAGCCCTACCTCGTCAAGCAGCTCGACGCGTTCCGCAAAGGCGAGCGCAAGAACGAAATGATGAGCGTCGTCGCCAAGCCGCTCAGCGACCAGGACATCGCGGACCTCGCGGCTTACTTCGCGGCTATCGAAGTGACGGTGAAGGTGCCGAAGTAGCTTTCGCTTCCGCGAAGTTTCTCAATATCCACCGTCATGGCCGGGCTTGTCCCGGGCATCCACGTCTTGCTTTCTTGACTGCAAAGAAAGACGTGGATGCCCGCAACAAGTGCGGGCATGACGCAGAGTGACGCCTCTGCGGAATCACCTCGTGTGCGCTTACGCTCGCTATTCCGCCGCGACCTGCGGAACTTCGCGCACCGGCTCGATGCGCGCAGCGCAGTACTTAAACTCCGGAATTTTCCCAAATGGATCGAGCGCCGGGTTGGTCAGTAGGTTGGCGGCCGCCTCGACATAAGCGAACGGAATGAACACGACGCCATCGGGCACGCCATCTTCCTGACGCGCATTGAGCGTCACCGTTCCGCGCCGCGTCGTCACCTTCACCGGATCGCCCGGCGCGATGCCGAGTTTCGCGATGGTCCCGCGCGAGAGTTGCGCGATCGGCCCCGGTTCCAGCGCATCGAGCTCGAACGAGCGCCGCGTCATCGCGCCGGTGTGCCAATGCTCGAGCTGACGGCCGGTGGTGAGGACGAACGGGTACTCCGCGTCCGGGGTCTCATCGGGTGGCGTGAGCTTCGCTGCGACGAGCTTGCCGAATCCACCCGGCCGCGGAAAGCCCTTATCGAACACGATGTCCTTGCCGGGCATATCTGGGGCTTCGCACGGATACGTCACCGAGTCCTCGCGGCCGACGCGGTCCCACGTGATGTTGTCGAGCGAGGGCATCAGCGTCGTCATCTCGGCGAAAATGTCCTTCGGATGCGTATAGTTCCACGCGAGGTCGAGACGCCGACCGATCTCCTGCGTGATCCACCAATCGTACTTCGCCTCGCCCGGCAGCGGCAGCGCCTGGCGTCCCATCTGGATCTGACGGTTGGTGTTGGTGACGGTGCCGTCCTTCTCCGGCCATGCTGAGGCCGGCAGCACCACGTCGGCGTAGACGGCGGTCTCGGTGAGGAAAAGGTCCTGCACCACCAGATGATCGAGATGCGCCAACGCCTCACGCGCGTGGTTGAGGTCAGGGTCCGACATCGCGGGGTTTTCACCCATGATGTACATGCCCTTGATCTGGTCCGCGTGGATCGCGTCCATGATCTCGACGACGGTGAGGCCCTTCTGCGGATCGAGCTTCGCGCCCCAGGCATTCTCGTACTTGCCGCGAACGTCAGGATCTTCGACCGATTTGTAGTCGGCGAAGAACATCGGAATTAGGCCGGCATCCGACGCGCCCTGCACGTTGTTCTGTCCGCGCAGCGGGTGCAGACCCGTGCCGGGCCGCCCGATCTGCCCGGTGATGAGCGAGAGCGCGATCAGGCAGCGTGCATTCTCCGTGCCGTGGGTGTGCTGCGAGACGCCCATCCCCCAGAAGATGATCGCCGCTCGCGCCCGCGCGAACTTGCGCGCGACGGCGCGCAACACGTCAGCCTCGATGCCACAGATCGGCGCCATCTCTTCCGGCGTGAAATCTTTTACATGCGCGGCGAGCGCCTCGAACCCTTCCGTGTAGGTCTGCACGTACTGCTTGTCGTAAAGATCTTCCGCGATGATGACGTTGAGCATCGCGTTGAGCATCGCGACGTCGGCGCCATTGCGGAACTGCAGCATATGCGTTGCGTGGCGCTTAAGCGCGATGCCACGCGGGTCCATGATGATCAATTCTGCGCCGCGCTTCGCTGCCTGCTTGAAGAACGTGGCGGCGACCGGATGATTCTCCGTCGGGTTGGAGCCGATCACGATGATCACATCGGAATCGCGGCAGGCGTTGAATGATGCCGACACGGCGCCCGAGCCCACGCCTTCCATCAGCGCCGCAACCGACGAGGCATGGCAGAGCCGCGTGCAGTGATCGACGTTGTTGGAGCCGAAGCCGACGCGAACGAGCTTCTGGAACAGGAAGGCCTCTTCGTTCGACACCTTAGCTGAACCAAAGCCGGCAAGCGCACGCGGGCCCTCCGCGTCGCGAATCTTTTTCAATCCGCCGGCGGCACGGTCGAGCGCTTCCTCCCAGGTCGCGGGGCGGAAATGCGTCCACGGATTGAGCGGGTCGATGACCTCGTGGGGAACCTTCGGCACCCCCTCTTTGCGGATCATCGGCTGCGTCAGGCGCTGCTTGTTATGCACATAGTCAAAGCCGAATCGGCCCTTCACACACAGGCGCTGCTGGTTGGCCGGGCCGTCCTTGCCGGTGACGTAGAGAAGCTTGTCGTCCTTGATGTGGAACGTGAGTTGGCAACCGACACCGCAATACGGACACACGCTGTCGACGCTGCGATCGGGATAAGCGGCGCGAACGTTATTCTCATCGACCAGCGTCGACGGCATCAGCGCGCCCGTCGGGCATGCCTGCACGCACTCTCCGCACGCAACGCATGTCGACTGTCCCATCGGATCGTCGAAATCGAAGACGATCTTCTCGTTGTGACCGCGCGAAGCCATGCCGATCACGTCATTGACTTGCACCTCGCGGCAAGCGCGGACGCAAAGATTGCATTGGATGCAGGCGTCGAGATTGACCGCCATCGCCGGATGGCTGCGGTCAGACGCGGGTTGCTCACGTCCCGGGTAGCGGCTCACCGCGACGCCCATGCGGTCCGCCCATGACCAGAACTTCGAAGTCGGGTCGGGCGCTTCCGTTTTCTTCGGCTGATCCGCAACGAGAAGCTCGAACACCATGTCGCGCGCCATCTTGGCACGCTGGGTCGCGGTGTTGACCTTCATGCCGGCGGCAGGCTTGCGCAGGCAGCTCGCTGCAAGCACGCGCTCACCCTCGATGTCGACCATGCAGGCGCGGCAGTTGCCGTCCGGCCGGTAACCGGGTTCCGGCGCGTAGCACAGATGCGGGATGTCGATCCGTTGGCGCTTTGCGACCTGCCAGATCGTCTCGTCGGCGCCTGCCGTCACCTCGCGCCCGTCGAGGGTAAAGGTGACGGTTTCGTCGCCGGGAAGCACGTTCTTGTCGTTGCTGCTCGTCATCGGATCACCACGTCCCCAATGGCTTCTTCAGCTCCTCGGGAAAATACTTGAAGACGCATGTCAGCGGGTTGGGCGCCGCCTGACCGAGTCCACAGATGGACGCCGTTCGCATCACGCTCGCGAGATCGTCGAGCAGTTTCTCGTCCCACGGTCCGCTCGCCATCAGCTTCGCCGCCTTCTCCGTACCGACGCGACAGGGCGTGCATTGCCCGCAGCTTTCGTCCTCGAAGAAGCGCATGAGATTGAGCGCCACGGCTTTTATGTCGTCCTTGTCGGACAGGATGACAACCGCATGCGACCCGACGAAGCAGCCATATTTTTCGAGCGTGCCGAAATCGAGCGGCTCGTCCGCCATCGATGCGGGCAGGATGCCGCCGGACGCGCCACCCGGCAGATAGGCCTTGAAGGTATGGCCGTCCTGCATGCCGCCGCAGTATTCCTCGATCAATTCGCGCGCGGAAATTCCGGCCGGAGCGAGCTTGACGCCCGGGTCTTTCACGCGGCCGGAGACCGAGAAGCTGCGCAGCCCCTTGCGCTCACGACGCCCGTGCGAGGTGAACCAGTCGGCGCCCTTCTCGACGATGTCGCGGACCCAGAACAGCGTCTCGACATTCTGCTCTAGCGTCGGACGCCCGAATAGCCCGACCTGCGCGACGTAAGGCGGACGATGCCGCGGCAGACCGCGCTTGCCTTCGATCGACTCGATCATCGCGGATTCTTCGCCGCAGATGTAAGCGCCGGCGCCGCGCCGCATATGGATCTGCGTGTGCGGCGCGAGCCCGGCCGCGACAACCTTCGCGATCTCGTCGGTGAGCATCAATCGCAGTTCGGGATATTCGTCGCGCAGATAGAAATAGACCGCAGGCGCTTCAACAACCCAGGCGGCGAGCAACATCCCCTCGATGAAGCGATGCGGATCGAGGCCGAGATAATGCCGATCCTTGAACGTCCCGGGCTCGCCTTCGTCGCCGTTCACCGCCATCAGCCGCGGCGCCGGCTCTTTGCGCACGAGATTCCATTTGCGGCCGGTCGGAAAGCCCGCGCCGCCGAGGCCGCGCAATCCCGCGACATCGACGATCCCGATGATCTCCTCGCGCGTGCGCTTGCCGTCGAGGCAATCACGAAGGAGCGCGTAGCCACCTTCAAGGCGATACGCGGCGAGATCGCGGCCGGGCGTCGCCGCATGCGCGTGCCGATCACCGGCGACGCCTTGTGAAACTTTTTCCGCGTTCGCATGCGCGATCTGAACATGACCGACAGCGCAGACCGGCGCCTGATGGCAGGCGCCCATGCAAGGCGCGCGAACGACACGCACATCGGCGCCAAGCTTTTCCTGCAGATCCGTCAGAAGCTTCTCGGCTCCCGCCATGGCGCAGGAGAGACTGTCGCACACGCGCACCGTCACGGCGGGCGGGGGAACCTCCCCCTCCTTCACGACATCGAAGTGCGCGTAGAAGGTCGCGACCTCATAAACCTCGACGAGCGCGAGCCGCATCTCGGCGGCAAGCGCTGCGAGATGGGCAGCGGACAGGTGGCCGTAATGGTCCTGGATAAGGTGCAGATGCTCGATCAGGAGGTCGCGGCGGCGCGGGCGACCCCCCAGCAAAACGCGCACTTCCTCCAAGGCTCGTAAGTCGACCTGCCGGCCCTTGGGTTTCGGCTTTCCTCGTCCGCGTCCCCTCCCGGGGCCGGGCGGAATGTTCTCTATGGTTATTCTAGGATTCATCGCATCCTCTTATTTTAATGAGGCAAATATACATGCGTGATGCAATCCCCTGGTTTCCATCTCTCGATTGAAAACCTCTATCGAGCGCGGTAATTTTGTCGCAGGGATGATCGATAAGCTCGAATACCTACTGGCCCTGTCACGCGAACGGCATTTCGGGCGCGCGGCCGAGGCGTGCGGCGTGACGCAGCCGACCCTTTCGGCCGGGCTCAAGCAACTCGAGGCGACCCTCGGCGCCCTTCTCGTACAGCGCGGATCTCGGTTCGTCGGTTTAACGCCCGAGGGTGTGCGCGTTCTCGACTGGGCGCGGCGCATCGTCAGCGACACTCGCGCCATGCGCCAGGAGATCGTCGCCCTCAAGCGCGGACTAACGGGGCACCTGCGCATCGCCGCAATTCCGACGGCGCTCGGCATGGTCTCCACGCTGACGACCCCGTTTCGCACGCGGCACCCGGACGTGACCTTCAAGATCTCCTCCTGCACGTCGATCGCCATTCTCGCCCAGCTTGAAAATCTCGAGATCGACGCCGGGATCACGTATCTCGACAACGAACCCGTGGGCCGTGTTCGGCAAATCCCGCTGTATTATGAACGCTATCAACTCCTGACGACGCCCGACAGCCCTCTTGGCGACCGCGCCGAGGTGACCTGGGCGGAGGTCGCAAGCGTACCGCTTTGCCTGCTGACGCCGGACATGCAGAACCGCCGTATCATCGACCGGCTGCTGCGTGCGGCAGGCACAGAGCCGGCACCGACCCTCGAATCCAATTCGATGATCCTGCTCTTCTCGCATGTGCGGACCGGCCGCTGGTCGAGCATCATGCCGGCAAAGCTCGCCCAAACATTGGGTCTGACTAACACCGTTCGCGCCATTCCCATCGTCGGGCCCGATACGGCCCATGCCGTCGGCCTTGTCGTACCAAGCCGCGAGCCGATGACGTCTCTTACCGCTGCACTTGTTGCGGAGGCTCGCCGAGCGGCGAACGAGCTCGCCGACAGTCCAGACGAGCGCGAAAACTTGCGGGCGCTACAATAGGCGTTCCCTATCAGGACTTCTTGCTCTTTTCCGCATAATACTTAAGTATTATCACCGTTAAGTTCGAGTCCCATTCTGTAGTTCCATAGCTTTTCGCTATGCAGCATAGTTTTATTCGATTGCAGCATGTAATTACGCGCGTTGATTTGCTTTCGTAAGTCTTTCAC
>JAFKKS010000380.1 GCA_017304555.1 Hyphomicrobiales bacterium | reverse complement strand
GCGTGCGATTTCGAGCGAGCGTAGTCCGGCGTCGAGCACCACTTCGTTCTTTGCCAGGCTGTATTCGGTGAGCCCGTAGTCGCGGCCGCGCCGGCGCATGGCGTCGTAAGCGACGAGGGTGGGGACGAGGAACGCCCCCTTGTTCGCCATCAGCTTCGCTGCGGGTTCGTCGATCAGGTTACCGTGCTCGATGGTGCGCACGCCGCCATTGACGGCGCGCAGGATCGCCCGCGCGGAATAGGCATGCGCGGCGACATAGGCGCCCCAATGCGTCGCCTCTTCCACCGCTGCTTCGATCTCGTCCATGCGGAACTGCAGGCTCTCCAGAGGGTCGCTCTGGGAGGCGACGCCGCCGGACACCATGATCTTGATGAGGTCGGCGCCCTTGCGCAGCTCGTCGCGCGTGGCCTTGATCACCTCGCCGACGCCGTCTGCGACGCGCGCCGTGTAGGCGAGGCCGGAGCAGCAGGGGCATTCGGCGACGCGCGTCTGCGTCCGCTTGCGGAAATCGCCGTGCCCGCCCGTCTGGCTGATGGCCTGTCCGGCGATGAAGAGGCGAGGGGACTCGATGAGCCCCTGATCCACGGCGGCCTTCATGCCGAAATCGCCGCCGCCGGTGTCGCGCACCGACGTGAAGCCGCGCATCAGGATATCGCGCAGCGCTACTGACCCTTTGACGGCCAGCAGGGTCAGCGGCGTCGCGTCGAGGAAACCGATATTCACTTCCGACAGGAAGATGTGCAGGTGGCAGTCGATGAGGCCCGGCATGATCGTCCGGCCGCCGACATTGATGCGCGTTGCGGTTGTCGATTTGATCGGCTTATCGGAAACCTCCTTGACCCGCTCGCCTTCGATCAGCAGCTCCACGCCGTCCATCAGTTCGGATTTTCGTGGATCGAGAAACCGGCCGCCGTGAAGGATGAAGGACGTCATGGGGTGCTCCTGGGATCGACCTTGCCGCTGCGGCTTTCACGCCATCGTCAGTCGCGATTTGAAGCTGGGCATTGAAGGCGTGGCCGAGCATTGTATAAATTATCCACGAACGCAGAAAATGAACAAGGCTATCGGGGAGAGAGCATCATGGATCGCCGCACGCTACTCAAATTGATGGGCGCCGCATCGCTGCCGGGAGCGGCTGGAATATCGCCAGCCTTTGCGGACGATCCGAAGCAAATCGTCGTAATGACCTGGGGCGGCCTTTGGGGGGACGCGGTGCGCAAGGGCGTCGACGCCGCCTTTGAGCAGAAGACCGGCGACAAGGTGCTGCAAGACCGTAGTTCGAGCCCGGTCGAGCGTATCACCAAGCTGAAGATCGGATTGAACGACCAGAAGATCGATCTGGTGCAGATTCACGATGGTCTCGTGCCGCTCGCCATCAAGCAAGGCGTGCTGGAGAAGATCAATCCACAGTCGCCGCGGCTGTCGAACCTTGCCGATGTGTCGCCGCAATTCAAGAATGACTACTGGATCGGCATGATCTTCTCGGTCCTCGGTATCACCTACAATACCAAGCTGGTGAAGAACCCGCCGACGTCTTTCGCCGATCTCTGGCGGCCGGAATTCAAGGGCCGGATTGTGTTGCCGGAGATTTCGCACTCAATCGGCAGCTATATCATTCCCATCGGCGCCATCGCGCAGGGCAAGTCGCCGAAGGACGAAGAGGTCGGCTTCGAGCAGCTCAAGCGCATGGTCGACCTGCAGCCGATCTTCGCCAAGGATACCGACTCGATCATGAACGCGTTCCGCAACGAGGAGGCGGTGATCGGGCTTCTCTACAAGTCGCAGACCTACACGGTGAAGGGCTGGGGCACGCCGGTCGATTGGGTCTACCCGAAGGAAGGCGGCATCACGTATCTCTCGGGAACCGGCATTGCCAAAGGCAGCAAGCACCTCGAACTGGCGGAGACTTATCTCAACCTCACTATCGATCCGAAAGTGCAGCCGATCTACACCAAGACGTTCAGCTACACCGGCACCAACAAGCACACGATCGACAACCTGCCGCCGGACCTGCAGGAGCGTGCGCGCTTCACCGATGACCAGCTCAAGCGCCTGATCCCGCTCGATCATGAGTTCATGAGCGATCGGCGCGCCGCCTGGACACAACGCTGGAACCGCGTCGTCGCGGGTGGTTGAGACGGATGGGGCTCGTTCGGTTCTCCTGGTGGGAGAACGGCGACAGTTTCGACGTTCCGCTCGCCGTCAACCGCCTTCTGGCGCGCGGTGTGCGGGGATATTGGCTGACGGCGGACAGCGGAGAGGCCGCCGCCGGCGATTTCATCCTTGATCTGACGGATGCGCAGCGTGCCGCCGCTGCGGCGGCTGGTCTGAAGCTAGCGGACTTCGCCGGCACGCCGCCGGGCGAAGGGGGCATGCCGCTTCGTCCCGCGCGGATCGCGCTTTTTTCCGGCACGGCGTCGAAGTATCCCTACGACGCCTACTACGGCCTGGCGCTGCTGCGGCTCGGCTACGATTTCGAGATTGTCGACGGGCAGGCGATTGCCGACGGCGCGCTGCGCCGCGCCAACGTCTTCGTCATCCCGGGCGGTTTTGCGACCTGGGGCATCGACGCCGCGGAGGGAAGCCCCGGCGCCGATGCGGAAGTGCGCGCGTTCCTCGATCGTGGCGGTGGCGCTATCGGATCCTGCGGCGGTGCCTATTATCTCTCCGCTGGGCGCCCCGGCTGGACCGGTACGGCTAACGCCAAGCCGCTTTTCAATCACGAATATCTGCAAAGCGGCGTCGGCGTCGTGGACGTCACGCTGGCGCGGAGCGTGCTCACGCTCGGCTGTCCGCCGGCGCTCGACATGCCTTACTATCACGGGCCGATCTACAACGAGGTCGGCGCGGGCGCCACGGTGGTCGGGCGCTTCGCGAACCTCATCATGCCGGGCGCGGTGGCGATCGGGAATCCGCTCGACCGCGGCTTGTTCGAGAGCGCCATGAGGGAGCGCCCGGCCGTCCTCTCCGCCGAAGGCAGGCGTGGGCGCGCGGTGCTGTTCTCGCCGCACCCGGAAATGGGCGACCTTGTGCGCAAATACATCGCCATGGACGGCTATGTGCGAAAATATCTGCCGATCCGCGGCTTTCCGACGATGCGCGATACAATGCGCCACTATCGCGTTTCCGATGCGCCGAGCTTCCGGCTAATCGCCAACGCGGTCGCATGGCTGAGCAGAAGTGATGCCGACGAAGCGCCCCGCTACGATCGCGGCGCGGAGGATGATGCGCGCGCGGGGCTTATTGCGTTGCTGCAAAAAAGGAGCGAGAGGATCGATCTCAACGGTCGCACGAGCGACGAGAAAACGCTGGCCTTGTTTTTGCGTGACGAACTGCGCGCGCGGACCGGTGCAATTGCCAGTGCCCAGCCCGGACGATCAAACGCACATCATGTCGCGCTTGACCGTTTTGCCGCGGCCGCCGTCGCAAGGTTCTCGACGGAGAGCCACATGCCTCTGACGCAGGAATTGATGGAGATGGAACTGGCGATCGCCTTGCAGGAATGCGGGCAGCGGATCGATACCATCGAAGCGAAACTGGATCAGACCCGATGAGAAGCCCGCAAGGAGACGTCTCGCTGATTGGCGTGCGCAAGACGTTCGGCGCGACCGTCGCGGTCAACAATGTCGATCTCGATATCCCGAATGCGGCGGTCTTTTCGCTGCTCGGCCCCTCCGGCTGCGGCAAGACGACGACTTTGCGCCTGATCGCGGGTTTCGAGCAGCCGAGCGCCGGCGACGTGTTCATCCGCGAGAAGCGCGTGACCAACGTGCCGCCCTACAAGCGCGACTTCTCCATGGTGTTCCAGAGCTATGCGCTGTTCCCGCATCTCACGGTCGCCGACAATGTCGGCTTCGGTCTGCGCATGCGCAAAGTCGGACGCACCGAACGCGACAAAGCGGTGCGTGAGGCCCTGTCGCTGGTGAAGCTGGACGCGCTCGCCGAACGTTATCCGCGCCAGCTTTCCGGCGGGCAGCAGCAGCGCGTGGCGCTGGCGCGTGCGATCGTCGTCAAGCCGGCGGTTTTGCTGCTCGACGAGCCGCTCGGCGCCCTCGACAAGCTGCTGCGCGAAGAGATGCAGGTGGAGTTGCGCGACCTGCAGCGCCGGCTCGGCATCACCGCGGTGTTCGTCACCCACGACCAGGAGGAGGCGCTCACCATTTCCGACGTGGTGGCGGTGATGCGCAACGGCGTGATCGAGCAGCTTGGCCCGCCGCGCGAGATCTATGAGCGGCCACGCACCGAATTCGTCGCCGGCTTCCTCGGCGCCAGCAATTTCGTCGACGGCGAGGTCGCCGGCCGCGAGGGCGAGAATGCCGTCGTCATGGCCTCGGGGCGCCGCCTGCTGCAGTCCGATCCGTCCGGCGCGGCGTCGGGAAAGGTGCGGATCGCGGTGCGGCCCGAGCGCGTCCTGCTCGCCGCCCCGGGAGGCGACGGCATCCCCGGCCACGTGACGCATGTGATCTATCGCGGCTCCGTCACGCAGTTCCATGTGGCGGGCGAGACCGGTGCGGTCATCATTTACGTGCAGAACAGTTCGCCCGAGGCGCAGCGCTTCAAGACCGGCGATGCCGTCACCTATAGCTGGGAGGCCGCGAGCGGCGTCGTTCTCGCGCAGGGGGGCGCATGAGAGGCGTCACGCCCGCGCGCCTGTGGAGTTTCGGGCTTGTCGCGCCGCCGCTCGTCGTGGCGCTTTTGTTCTTCCTCGGGCCGCTGATCTATCTCTTCTACGTCAGCCTGCACGAGGCGTCGTCGACCGAGCTTTACGGGGCACGCTTCACGCTGGCCAATTATGCCGCGGTCTTCTCCGATCCGTTCTATTTCCTGATCATCAAGCGCACGCTGGCGACGGCCTCATGGATCCTCGCGCTCAGCCTGCTGATCGGCTACCCCGTCGCCTACGTCATCGCGCGCCTGCCGCCGGCGAAGCGCATGCTGGTTATGCTGCTGCTGCTGTTCCCGCTGATGGTCAGTAATGTCGTGCGCGCCTACGGCTGGGTCGCCATCCTCGGCCGCCGCGGCGTCATCAATACGACGCTCGGCGATCTCGGACTGGTCGACGCGCCGTTGTCTCTCCTCTATTCCACGCAAGCGATCGTTATCGGTCTGCTGACGATCCTTTTGCCTTACATGGTGATCTCGATCGCCAACACATTGGCGAGCATGGACACGCGTTACCAGGAAGCGGCGCAGTCGCTCGGCGCCGGGCCGGTGCGCACCTTCGTTCACGTCACGTTGCCGCTGTCGGCGCCGGGCGTCACGTCGGGATTGCTGCTCGTCTTTCTCCTGACACTCAGCGCCTATGTGACGATCACGCTCATCGGCGGTCCGCGCACCAAACTCTTGGTGAGCTTGATTTACGACAACGTCGTCGGCTTCCAGTGGCCGCAGGCGGCGGCGCTCGCCTTCGTTCTTCTGGCGCTCGCATTGGTGGTGACGGCGTTGATCCTCGCGATCATGCGGCCCGGCCGCGTTCAAGGGAGCGGGCGATGAGTTCACCATGGTCCCTGCCGGCGCGTATCGTGCGCGGCATTGTCGTGGCGCTCGCCTTCCTCGTGATCCTGGCGCCGATCGTCGTCGTCATCATCGCGGCCTTTTCGCCGACCGACTTCTTCAAGTTCCCACCGCCGAGTTTTTCGCTGCGCTGGTTCTACGAGTTCTTCCGTCTCGAGAATATGCGCTCGGCGTTCCTGTTCAGCATGCAGTTGGCGCTGGGCGCGGCGACGTTCGGCGCGCTACTTGGTACGCTCGCCGCCGTTTTCGTCGCCAAGCGGCGTGGCTTCGTGAACGGCCTTCTGCAGGCGCTGTTCATGGCGCCGCTCGTATTTCCGACAATCATCCTCGGCTTTGCGCTCCTGCTGTTCTACAAGACCGTCAACATGCCGCTGACGCCGGGCCTGCTGATCGCACACGCGGTGATCGGCATGCCGTATTGCTTCCGCACGGTGCTGGCGAGCCTGCAAAGCCTCGACCCGGCGATCGAGGAGGCGGGACAAAGCCTCGGCGCAGGTCCGCTGCGCACGCTGGCGCTGGTGACGATGCCGCTGATCTGGCCGGCGGTGTTGACGGGCTGGCTGTTCGCCTTCGTCGTATCGTTTGGCGAACTCAACACCGCGCTCTTCCTGACCGGGCCGGGCGCGACGACCTTGCCGATCGAGATCTTCAGCTATCTCCAATTCCAGGGAAGCCAACTCGTCATCGCCGCGGCGTCGACGCTGCAAGTCGGGCTGATCATCCTGATCGTGTTCGGCGTTCAGCAGGTCGTCGGCTTGCGCCGCATCGTCAGCCGTTAAGCCGGCGTCGGCAACGGGTGGTGGCAGCGGAAGCGCGTGTCGCCATCGCCCACCGGCGGAGGATCGATTTCGCGGCAGACGGCGTCCGCTGCCGGACAGCGCGGATGGAAGGCGCAGCCGGGCGGCGGCGTCAGCGGGCTCGGGAATTCCGCGTCGATCGTCAATCGCGGTAATCGCCGATGTGCCTCGGGTACGAGGATCGCGTCAAGCAGCGCGCGCGTATAGTGATGCCGCGGCGAAGCGAAAATCTTTTCCGTCGGCCCGCTTTCCACGATCTGGCCGAGATACATCACGGCAACGCGGTCGGCGAGATGGTGCACGACCGCAAGATTGTGGCTGATCAGGACGATGGTCAGTGAGAAGCGGGCGCGCAGTTCCGCGATCAGGTTGAGGATCTGCGACTGTACGGAGACATCGAGCGCCGACGTCGGCTCGTCGCAGACAAGGATCTCAGGCTCGCCGATCAGCGCGCGCGCGATGGCGACACGCTGGCGCTGCCCGCCGGAAAGTTGCCCCGGATAGGCGTTGCGCAGATGCTCCGCGAGTCCCACCTGCCGCATCGCGTCCATGACTTGCGTGTGACGCTCGCGGCGACCTCCGCGTCCGCGCACGACCAGGGGTGCGGCGATGATCTGCCCGATCGTCATGCGCGGGTTGAGCGACGAATAAGGATCTTGGAAGATCGGTTGGATCAACGCCGCGCGTGCCAAGCGGTCGTAGTCGGTGGCGGCTTTCCCTTCGAGAGAGACGTGTCCCGCGCTTGGCTCCTCGATGCCGAGGATCAGGCGTGACAATGTCGTTTTCCCGCAGCCGGATTCGCCGACGATAGCGAGCACCTCGCCACGTCGCACGGTAAGGTCGATCCCCCGCAGCGCCCGCAGCGTAGCACGCACGCCTTCGGCATGGACGATGTAGTCCTTGGTCGCGCCCTCGACCGTGATCAGCGCGTCGGGTTTCACGCGGCGGTCTCCGTTGCGGGGTGCCTTTCGACGATCTGGCCGCCAAGGCACGGGCGGATGCAGCGCGCGGCGTGCGCGGGGTCGATGGGCATGAGAGCGATCGGCGTCGCGCAAGCGGAGACCGGTCGCGAGCACCGGTTGATGAAGCCGCATGCGGTGTGCGGCGCGTCCGGTCGCGGCACGACGCCGGGGATGAAGCCGAGCGGTGCGCCGCGTGCGGTGCGCCCCGGCACGGGAATCGAGTGCAGCAAGCCCTCGGTGTAGGGATGCGCCGGCGCGGACAGAACCGTGTCGGTCGGCCCGCTTTCCACCACCTGGCCCGCATACATCACGGCAATCCGGTCGGCGGCGCCCGCGACCACGCCGAGGTCGTGCGTGATCAGGATCAAGCCGAACCCGTGCTCCTTCTGCAGGTCGGCGAGAAGCCGCAGCACCTGCGCCTGGATGGTGACATCGAGCGCCGTTGTCGGTTCGTCGGCGATGATCAGTTCCGGCTCGCACATCAGTGCGATGGCGATCATCACGCGCTGCCGCAAGCCGCCGGATAGTTGATGCGGATACTGCGACAGTCGTGTCTCGGGCGAGGAGATGCCGACCTGCCGCAACAGGTCAAGCATGCGCGCGCGCAGCGCGCGGGCGTCGAGCGCGAGGTGCTGCCGGCCGATCTCGCGCATTTGGTCTTCAATCGTGTAGCAGGGATCGAGCGATGTCATCGGATCCTGGAACACGACGGCGATGCGGCGTCCACGGATGCCGCGCCATTCACGCTCGCGCAGGCCGAGGAGGGATTTCCCCTTCAGGGCGATGCGGTCGGCGATGAGTTTTGCGCGCGGCGGAACGAGCCCGGTGATCGCCATCGCGCTCAGGCTCTTGCCGCAGCCGGATTCGCCGACCACCGCCAGCGTCTCGCCCGCGTCGAGTGTCAAACTCACACCCTGTACAGGGTACAGACAGCCGAGAATCAGGCCCGCCCGTCCGCGGCGACGGCGTCGCGGATCGCGTCGCCAACGAGGTTGATCGCAAGCACGAGCGCAACGAGCGGCGTTCCCGGAATGGCGATCATCCACGGGCGGAACAGAAGCTGATTCTTCGCTTCCGCGACCATCAGTCCCCAGGACGACAGCGGCGGTTTGACGCCAAGGCCGAGGAACGACAGCGCGGCTTCGAGCAGTACCGCATGCGCGAGTTCAATGGTGGCGACGACCACCAGCGGGCCGATGAGGTTCGGCAGCAGTTCGACGAACAAGATGCGCGGGATCGAGCTGCCGATCGCCTGCGCCGAAATAATGAAGTCGCGCGACGCCAGTTGCTGTGTGGCGCTGCGTGTGACGACGGCGAAGCGGTCCCAAAGCAGGAGGCCGATGACGACGATCAGGGTCGGCAGCGATCCGCCGTAGACCGCGACGACTACCAGCGCGACGAGGACGACGGGCAGCGTCAGCCGGATGGTGATGAGGAAGTTGATCGCCACGTCGATACGGCCGCCGAAATAGCCGGCGGCGACGCCAAGGCCGGTGCCGATCACGCCCGAGAGCAGCACGGTCAGGAAGCCGATCGTCAGCGATACGCGCGCGCCTTGCAGCAAGCGCGCGAGATAGTCACGCCCGAGTTGATCGGTGCCGAACGGATGCAGCCACGTCCCCTTGGCGCTCCAGACCGGCACCGCAAGACGGTGCCCAAGGTCCTGCGACGCGGGGTCGAGCGGCCACAGCCACGGGCCGACGATAGCCGCCAGAATGATGAGGCCGAGGATGGTGCCGCCGATTCGGAAATTGCCGTGGCGCAGCAGCCGGCGCAGGGCGACGGCGCCGGGTGACTGCGGAGCGCGCGGGACGTCGGTCGGCATGGCGGCGGTGACGGACATGGCGATCACCCGACGCGGATGCGCGGGTCGATCGCGCCGTTGAGAACGTCGGCAGCGAGCGTCAACAGCGCATAGGCGGCGGCGATGAGGAGAAGGATCGCCTGGATCACCTCGATGTCGGAGCGCTGGATCGATTGCCAGGCGAGATAGCCGACGCCTTTGAGCGCGAACACGGTCTCGATCACGATCGAGCCGCCGAGCATGAAGCCGAGCTGCACCGCGATGAGCGACACGACCGGGATCATCGCGTGACGCAGCGCATGCTTGATGATGACGCGCCACGCCGGCAGGCCGTAGGCGCGCGCGGTACGCACATGATCGGATTGCAGGGCGTCGAGCATGCCGGAGCGGGTGAGGCGCATGATGGCGGGTGTCGCGTAGTAGCCCAGCGCGATGGCGGGTAGCACGAAGTGCGCCCAGCTTCCCGAACCCGAGATCGGTAAAACGCGCAGCGTGACGCCGAAGATGTAGATGAGAAGCAACGCGAACAGGAACGACGGCACGGCCTGCCCGCCGACCGCAAGGCCGACCGCAAGCCGGTCCACCAGCGTGTTTGGGTAGAGCGCGGCGAGCACCCCGAGTGGAATCGAGAGCAGCACCGCGAAGGCGATGGCCAGCGCCCCGAGTGTGATGGTGATTGGCGCGTGGTCGGCGAGCACTTGTGCGACGCTGGCGCGCAAATAGTGCGAGCGCCCGAAGTCGCCTTCGAACACCCGCTTGAGCCAGGTGACGTATTGTTCCGGCAGTGGACGGTCGAACCCGTAGGTCTTGCGCACGGATTCGACGTCCGCCGGCGAGGCGCCTTCACCCGCCATCGCCGCCGCAGGATCGCCGGAGAGATGCACCAGCGAAAACGCCACGACCGAAGTGACCGCGACCACGAGCACGGTCATCAGCAGTCGTCTGACCAGGAAGCGCAGCATTGCTGGAGCGCATGACCTCGCAGGTTATTTCCACTTGGCGAGATAGAAGTGCGCCAGTTCGTCCGGCGTCACCGGAATGTCGAGCTCCTTGTTGAAGGCGTAGGTGCGCCCATAGCTGAACAGCGGCACGAAGTAGGCCTTGTCCGCGATCTTCTTCAGCGCCTTGCCGTAGAGCTCCTTGCGCTTGTTGGGATCGATCGTGCTGTCCGCCGCGTCGAGCCACTTCTTCACCTCTTCGTCGCGTGCATAGTCGTCGACGCTGCCCTCGAAGTAGTTGCTGACGGATGCGGAGGCGTCGAGCACGCCCTGGGAACCCCAGGAGAGATGCGCCATGGCGACCTTGCCTTCTTGCAGCGGGCCGCGCAGCGCCTTCCATTGCAGGAAGCGCAGATCGGTCTTGATGCCGACGGCGCGCAGATAGTTCGCCACCGCCTCGGTGTAGGGCCGGTCGCGATAAGCGTAGAGCGGAATCTCGAAGCCGTCAGGGAAGCCGGCCTCCTTCAGCAGGTCCTTCGCCTTCTGCGGATTGTAGGGATAATCCTTCACGTCGGTCGAACAACCGAACTGCGCCGGATAGCACATGGAGACGAGCGGCTCGGAGCCTTCGCCGACGAGGTCGTGCGAGATCGCCTTGCGGTCGATGGCGTAAGCGATCGCCTCGCGGACCTGTTGCTTCTTCATCGGCGTGTCGCCGGAACGTCCTGCCGCATCGAGCGAGAGAAAGGAGATGCGCGTGGTCGGCGCAGCCTTCACCGTCACGTTCTCCATACTCGCGAGCTGCTTCGCGTTCTCCGGGGGAACGCCCCAAATCCAATCGAGGCCACCGGTCACGAGTTCGGCGACCTGCGTCTCGGTATCGGGGATCGTGCGGTAGACGAGAGTGCCGATGGACGGCTGCCCTTTCGGACTATCCTTGAAGTAGTCGGTGTTCTTCACGAGCGTCACCGACGAGCCGGGCTTGAACTCCTTCACCTTGTACGGCCCCGTGCACATCGGGACGACGGCGCCGTAGTCGCGCCGCATCTTGCCGGCGGCACCGGGAACGGATGGTGCGTTGTCGTAGTGGCCTTTCGGATAGACGGGCGTGATGCCGGAGAGATATTCGATCGCCGCCGGCGTGGGAGCCTTCGCCTTGAAACGCACCGTGTCGGGCGAGACCACCTCGACATTCTCGATCCAATCGACCAGCAGGCGCGTGACGACGCCGCTATCGGGCTTGCGCGCATGATTGAAGGTGTAGGCGACGTCTTCGGCGTTGAGCTCCTTGCCGTTATGGAACTTGACGCCGTGGCGCAGCTTGAATTCCAGCGTCTTGTCGTCGACCCATTTGAAGCTTTCGGCGAGCAGCGGCTTGTACTCGCCGGTCCTCGGGTCGCGATGCATGAGCGTGTCGCACATCTGGTGCGCCATGATCACGACTTCGCGGAGGTTCTGGTAATAGAGGTCGATGGTGTCGACTTCGCTCGCGGTCGCCCATGTGAGCGTATCGTTCGACTTGCCGGCCATCGCGGCTTGCGGCGCGAGGCAAACGGCGCCGGCGGCAAAAGCCATAGCGGCCCAGATGTTCTTATTCATCATGCTTCCCCTCTCAGATTGTCTTGAGCGCGCCCGTTCAGTCGCGGCGCATTTTCAGTGGCAACGTAATTCGCGACGCCATCTCCCCGCCCCAATGCACGGTGAAGACGGGCGGGCGGCCATGCGGCACTTGCACGTAGTGATCGGCGTCAGCGCCGCCGATCGACAGGCGGATGCGACTGCCCTTCTTAAAATGCCATGATACCGGCAGAAGCGCGATGCGCATTTTTTCCGGTTGGCCAGGAACGAGCGGCGCGGCGTCGGCGCGCTTGTAGCTGTGCGTCGGCCAACTGGTGCGGTGCCATTGCGTCGGCTCGGCATCCTTGCGGTGCAGCGCGCGCAGCACCCCCTCGGTGACATAGCGCTCGGTGCCGTCGCTTTCGATCTCCGAGAGGTAGGTGTGCACCGCGGCGTCCGTCTCGCTCGCCGCGAGCCACAGCTCCGCGACCGCGTGGCCGGTGAACTCCGCCCCGGCGTCGAGTGGCGCTGATGTGTAGGAGAGGAGCTTGGCGTCGCGCCCCTGCCAGTCGCAGTAATAGTCGCGGCTGTCGATGGCGGCGATGCGCTCATAGCGTGTCTGGCCGCCGGTGCCGAAGGAGAAATCGACCTTGTGCGTGTCGGTTCCCGCGGCGCCAGCCGCGCCCAATGTGTCGTCGGCGCCAAGGTGCAACTGCGTCGGCGTGTCGTTAAGCGGTGGCCAGGCGTCGGCGGCACGCCAGACTTCGTCGCGCATCGTGAAGTAGTGGATCGGCGCTTCCTCGCGCAGGCCGGTCTTCTTCTCCGCGAGGTATTCGTCGAAGAACCGCAGGATCTCCGCAAGGAGAATGAATTGCGGCGTCTCCGCCTCGCGCCAGCGCGAGACGTTGATGCGCGCACCATGGTCCCACGGCCCCAGCATCATGTGCTGGTGCTTGTTCGGCAGCGTCAGATAGCGCGCAATCGATCCGTTGGCGTAGCCGGCGCCGTCCATCCATCCCGAGACGGAGTAGATCGCGACGTCCGGGGAGATGTTCTTGGCGTAGTGGTACGGGCTGAACGATGCCGATGAGAAGTTCGGGTCGTAAGGAAGCGGCTCCTCCTTGAAGCGGAACTCGGTGATGAAGTCCGGCATATGGAAGTTGCCGAGATGCTCGTGGACCGCCGCGCGGCAGAGCGAACCGTCGGGGTCCTCGTCGACCGGATGCGGTCCGTCGAGGCCAGGGTCGGCGTAGTAGACGAATTGCTTCAAGAGATCGCGGCGGTCATGGTCGAGCGCCACCATCAACTCGTCGTAAGTCTTGGCGAGTTGATTGAGCAGGATGCCACCGGGATAGTAGTGGTCTGAGTAGGTATCCCAGACCGCGAACAGCGGCGCGACCGCCTTCACCGCGGGGCGTCCCGTGCTCGCAAGAAAATCGCTCGCCGCGCCGGGATAGGAAATGCCGGTCGCGCCGATGCGGCCGTTGGACCACGGTTGCGCGACGATCCAATCCGCCAGTTGGCCGAAGTCCTCGCGTTCGCGCGGCGAGCGGAAACTGTCGCGCGTGCCGAAGCTTGCGCCGGTGCCGCGCACGTCGACCGTGACGACGACGTAGCCGCGCGGGACGAAAAGCTCGCGGTACTTGGAGGTATTGGGGCTGATATCGGCGTTCGAGCCGGGCTTGATGCGGAAGCGCCGGTAGTAGGGCGTGAGGATACAGATGGCGGGAAAGCGTGCCTCGGCCTGCGTGTCGCCGCCCTCGGGCAGCCAGACGTCGATCGCGATGCGGCAGCCGTCGTCCATGGTGACGTAGAGCGACTTCGGCCTGGCGGGGACTTTGTAGGTCGCGGGGCGTTTCGCGAGATAGGCCGACGGCGCCACGCGCCACGCGGCGTTTTTGTCGTCACGATCAGACACGCTACGCACCTCCACTTGCGGCCAGCCATGCGGCCGCCCAACGCCTCGAACGCTTACGCGTTGCCGGAAACTTTACTCGTGACTTTGTCCGTGACCAGAAAGCCGTGCGCGAAGGGATCGCGTTCGTCGATGACGATCGTGTTGAAACCGGTCACCCGCGCCCAGCCCTCGATCGAGGGGATGATCGCTTCGGTGTTGCCGACCTTGCTGTAGCCCTCGATCTGGCCGGTGAAGGTCGAGCCGATGATGCTCTCGTGCACGAAGATGTCGCCCTGTTTCAGGCGGCCGGTGGCTGCGAGATGCGCCATGCGCGCTGACGTGCCGGTGCCGCAGGGCGAGCGGTCGATCGCCTTGTCGCCGTAGAACACGGCGTTGCGCATCGTGCCACCAGGCGTCTGCGCCTTGCCCGTCCACATCACATGGCCGAGGCCGGTGATGGCCGGATTTTCCGGATGCGTCACGGTATAGCGCTCGTTGAAGGCGGAGCGCAGCCGCGGGCTCCAGCGCAGTAGGTCGGAAGGCTGCACGTCGGCCAAGTCCGAGAAGTTCTCTTGCGCCTCAACGATCGCGTAGAAATTGCCGCCGTAGGCGACGTCGACCTTCACCGTGCCAAGTCCCTCGACGTCCACTTCGTAGTCGCGGCCGTGCAGATACGACGCGACGTTCGTGATACGCACGCTGTCGACGTAGGGGCCGTTCTGCGTGTAGTGCGCGACGACGTGGCCGGCGGGCGTGTCGAGATGCAGCACGCCGGGCTCACGCGGATGCACGAGGCCGTTCTCGAGTGCGATCGTGACCGTACCGATGGTGCCGTGACCGCACATCGGCAAACAGCCGGATGTCTCGATGAAAAGGATGCCGACGTCACAGTCCGGGCGCGTCGAAGGATAGAGGATCGAGCCTGACATCATGTCGTGGCCGCGCGGCTCGAAACAAAGCCCGGTGCGGATCCAGTCGTATTCGGCGAGGAAGTGCTGGCGGCGCTCGAACATCGTCGCGCCCTCGAGCCTCGGGATGCTGCCACCGGTGACCACGCGCACCGGGTTGCCGCAGGTATGTCCGTCGATACAGAAAAATGTGTTACGCGCCATGACTAAAACGCCACCTTCACTGAACTGCGCCGCCTGCCCCCAGCACAGCGCGTTTTCGTGCGTCAGCGCATGAACGCACAAGAGGGTTGCTGCACGACATCTTTTTTATTCTTGTAGATTGTATAAAATCGCGGTGTCAAGCTGCTGCCGGAAAGCTCGCTGCGTGCATTTGCCACCTTCGCGTATCAAGTCCGAAAGCGCCCCGATCGGCAAGGGGCTGCGCCATCGCACGATTGCATCCGCCGTCGTTGACGCGCTGCGACGCCGCATCCTCGACGGAGAATTCGGCGCAGGCACACAACTGCGTCAGGACTCGCTGGCGCAAGAGTTCGGCGTCAGCCGTATTCCGATCCGCGAAGCGCTCCTGCAGCTCGACGCGGAAGGGCTGGTGAAGATTTTGCCGCATCGCGGCGCCGTCGTAACGGAACTGTCCGTCGCCGAGATCCGGGAGTTGTTCGACTTGCGGGCGCTGCTGGAGCCACGCCTGCTGCGGCTTTCCGCCCCCCATCTCACCGACAAGGATTATGCGGAGCTCGAAAAAATCTTGCGCGAATACTCGCGCGAGTTGAAGGCGCGTCACGTCGACCGCTGGGGTGAGCTCAACACCGCCTTTCACGCCGGACTCTACCGACATGCCGGCCAGCCGCGAACGGTAACGATCGTAGCGGCGCTTCTGCAGAATTGCGACCGCTACACGCGGCTGCAACTGACCTACACCAAAGGCCTACAGCGCGCCGAAACGGAACACGCCGAGCTTGTCCGTCTCTGTCGCGGTGGCGACATCGAGCGGGCGGCGGCATTGCTGCGGCGGCACATCGAAAATGTCGGCGACAGCCTCGCGACGTTCATTGCGAGCCGCGCAGGCATGGCGATGGGCGCGTGAGCGCGCGATTCCAAATGGGAGCTTCTCCCATCTGGCAGCTTGCGCTGGCGTGCCGGAGGTGATGGGTTTCTCTTTACCTGTGCGACAAAGAAGGCGTCTCCCATGACATTCACCACCCGTCCGGAATTGCGCGGTACCTTCGGTGTCGTCGCCTCGACCCATTGGCTCGCATCGGCGGCTGGGATGGGAATGCTGGAGAAGGGCGGCAACGCCTTCGATGCCGCTGTCGCGACCGCCTTCGTGCTGCAGGTTGTGGAGCCGCATCTCAACGGACCCGGCGGCGACGTGCCGATCATCGCCTGTCCGGCGGGCGCTGCCGAACCCTTCGTCGTCTGCGGGCAGGGGCCATCGCCGGCGAAGGCGACGCTGGCGCGGTTCCGCGCGCTGGGTATCGACATCATGCCGGGAACGGGCCTGCTGCCGGCCTGCGTGCCGGGCTCATTCGGCGCCTGGCTTACATTGTTGCGCGATCACGGCACCATGCACTTGGCCGATGTGCTGGCGCCGGCGATCGGCTACGCGCGGGACGGTTATCCGGCGGTGCAGCGCATCACCGACGCCATCGCCTCCGTGCAGCAGCTCTTCACCGAAGAGTGGAAGACCTCGGGCGCGATCTATCTGCCCGGCGGCAAGGTGCCGGAGCCGAACCGCCTGTTTCGTAACCGGCCGCTCGCTGACACCTACACCCGCATCGTCAAGGCGGCGGAGGCGAAAGGAAAGCGCGAGGCGCAGATCGAAGCCGCGCTTGACTACTGGTATCGCGGCCCGGTCGCCGAGGCGATCGACCGCTTCTACGCCAACGAGGACATCCTCGACGTCTCCGGCCGCCGGCACCGCGGCTTCCTCACCGCCGACGACCTCGCGCGCTGGAAGCCGACGATCGAGAAGCCGTTGTCCGTTGATTACGGGCGCTTCCGCGTCTTCAAGTGCGGGCCGTGGAGCCAAGGGCCGCTGCTGCTGCAGGCGCTGCAAATCCTCAAAGGCTTCGATCTCGATGCGACCGCGCCGGCTGGCGCCGAATTCGTCCATGTCGTCGCCGAGACACTGAAACTCGCGATGGCGGATCGCGACGCCTGGTATGGCGACAGCGGTGAGGTGCCGATCGAGGCGCTACTCTCCGAGCGCTACGCCACCGAACGGCGCAAGCTGATCGGCAAGGATGCGTCTCTCGCTTTCCGTCCCGGTGCGCCGAACGGCGTCGCGCCACATCTTCCGCCGCTGCGCCTCAAGGGCTCGACCGAGCAGTCGCTGGCGCCCGGCGGCGGTGAGCCGACGACGGCGCGCATCGAGGTTCCCACACTCGATCATCACGGCGAGCCGATGCTCACCGCCGACGGCATGCATCGCGGCGACACGTGCCACGTCGACGTCATCGATCGCTGGGGCAACATAGTCGCGGCGACGCCGTCCGGTGGCTGGTTCCAGTCGAGCCCGGTCGTGCCGGAGCTCGGATTCAGCATCACGGTGCGCGGGCAGATGTTCTGGCTCGACGAGACGTCGAACGCACGCCTCGAACCAGGTAAGCGTCCGCGCACGACCTTGACGCCGAGTATGGCGTTCCGCGACGGCGCGCCCTACATCGCGTTCGGCACGCCCGGCGGCGACCAGCAAGACCAATGGTCGCTGCAGCTTTTCCTGCACCATGCGCATCACGGCATGAATTTGCAGGAGGCGATCGACACGCCCGCCTTCCACACCGAGCATTTCGTCAATTCGTTCTGGCCGCGCGAGTTCGACCCCGGTTCGCTGATGCTCGAAGGCCGGTTCGCACCCGAGACTGTCGAAGAGCTTGAGCGGCGAGGCCACGCGGTCCACGTCGGCGAACTGTGGTCGGAAGGGAGGCTGTCCGCCTGCGCCATGGAGCCGGACGGCGACGCACGGCTTCTCAAGGCCGGCGCCAATCCGCGCGGCATGCAAGGCTACGCCGTCGGGCGCTAAGAGTGCCGCAGGTTGAGGAACGCTATCGTGCGTAGCGCCGCGCGACGGCGAGATTGGTGACCGCCGTCAGCAGCAGCGTGAAGCCGATCAGCACGAAGGCGATGGTGCCGCCGAACGGCCAGTTGTTCTGGTTGAGCACCTCGTTGGCGAGGACGGGCGCCATCATCTGAAAGCGCGGGCCCCCGAGCAGCAGCGGCGTCGCGTACGCGTTCATCGTCAGGATGAAGCAAAGCGTTCCCGCCGCCACCACGCCGGGCAGGGCGAGCGGCAGCGTCACCAAACGGAACGCTTCGAACGGCGAAGCGCCGAGATTGGCGGCGGCTTCCTGCGTCGACGGGTCGATGCCTTCGAGCACGCTTTGCAGCGTCAGGATGACGAACGGCAGGTTGACCGAAACGATGCCAATGAAGACGGCGGTTGGCGTGTACATCAGCGTCTGTTCGGAAACGCCGATCGTTTCGAGCGCTGCATTGATCACGCCTTTCTGGCCGAACGCGACCATCCATCCCGCCGCGCGCACGGCATTGCCGACGAACAGCGGGATGACGGTGAGGATGATTAAGAGCGATTTAATCCGTCGCGGCGCGCGCGCGACCGCGATGGCGACGGGAAAGCCGCCGATCAGGCTTGCGATGGTGACGCCGACGGCCATCAGCACCGTCGTCTTCAGCACCGCGAAATAATAGGGATCGGAGAAGAACTTGACGTAGTTTTCGCCCGTCAGTGCATCGACCATGAACTGGCCGGGCACGAACCGGTTGAGCGAATAGCGGAACAGCAGGATGAGCGGGAGCCCAAGGAAGATGATGACGACCGCCGTCGACGGCATCAACAGCCCGAGTGCGGTGATGCGTTTCGTCAGCATGACGAGGGGCGTTTTGTAGGCATGATGGCAAGCGCGGGCCGCGCGGCATTCTCCTCCCTCCCCCCTTGAGGAGGAGGGGTGGGGAGGGGGGTACGACTTGATCGAAGCGCTTTAGATGCCCCCCACCCGACACGCGCAGTGCCTGCGCGTATCGACCTCCCCCTCAAGGGG
>JAFKKS010000379.1 GCA_017304555.1 Hyphomicrobiales bacterium | reverse complement strand
CGAATTCGGCGCGAAGCTGGTCCTTGTCGGCTTGGATTTCCGCGACCGAGATCGGAGCGGCATCCTCAATGCGGCGCGTTGTCAGCCTGACGGCGCGGGCGTGCACAAAGGGCAGGATGATCAGAGCCAGCAGGCTGGCGATCAGGAAGCCAAGCCCCGCATACATCAGTGGCTCAACCATGGAAGAAACGCCTCCGACCCGCACGCACCAGGACGGCTACCATGCCACGGTGCAATGTAGAGTTCCAGATTAACCGATCGTTAACCTCAATCGCGCGCGTAAAAAATTTCCGCGCGGCGGACGCATAGCGGTGATGTGTGTCGAGGTTCGGGCAGGGCGGCGGGGGACGAAATTGAGCGACGTCGCGGCATCCTGCGAGCCGGCGGAGACGCGGCTCTTCAGGGTGCGGCCAAATATGTTGAGGCTAGGACGCCTAGAAGGGGTTCCAGGTCGCGCGCGGAGTGAACTTGAGATAGCCTAGATTGACGCCGAGCCGGGCGCCGACGCCGGAACGAATCGGCACGAGCACGATGTTGTTTGCGGTCAGCACCGTCATGCCGAATCCGCCGACGATATAGGCGGAGCCGTCGACGCCGCCGAAACGCTGATAGATCGCCTCGGTGGCCGGCAGATTGTAGACCAGCATCATTGTGCGGTCGCCGTCGCCGCCGAGGTCCCAGCCGATCGAGGGGCCCTGCCAGAAGACGCGAAGATCGCCGGCATTCTTGGTGAAGAGCGTACCCTCGCCGTAACGCAGGCCGCCGATGATCGCGCCGCCACCCTCCTGGCCGAGGACATAGCCATTAGGCTGGCCCCATTGGCTGACTGCCTTCTCGATCACTGTGGCGAGACCGCGCGACACGGTACCGAAGAATCGGTGGCCGGCGTCGACAAGCTCGCCCGACGAGAAGCTGCCAGGGCGCCCCTGTTGCGCCGATGCCGGCATCGTGCCGAATCCGACGAGCAACAGCATCAGCGGGATCATGCGAAGGATGGCGCGCATTGGGGCTCCATTGATGAGGCGGCAAGCCGCGCTTAACGCATTGCATACGAGCGATCTCGTAAAGGGCTCGCTAACGAACAGTGGAAGAATTATGGCGGAGAATATGATCGTAAGACGGCAGGGGCGCATGCGGCGGCTGCTTCTATCGGTCGCGGCGGCGGTGGTCGTGGCGGCGAGTGTCCCGGGCGGGAAAACCGACGCAGCGGCAGCTCCCGTGATCGTCAATTGGCGCACCGGGCTTGCAATCCACGGCTTTGATCCGGTGTCCTACTTTGCCGACGGCAAGGCTTTGGAAGGGCGCGACGACGTCGAATATGGCTTTGAGGGAGCCACCTGGCGATTCCGCAGCGAAGCGAATCGCGCCATCTTCTCCGCCCATCCCGACATCTACCGCCCGCAGTTCGGCGGCTACGATCCGTTGCCGCTCGCGCGTGGCGTCGCCACGCCCGGAAATCCGCTGCTATGGCTGATTCACGGCGATCGGCTCTACTTCTTCCACGACCCGAAGAGCCGGGCGGCATTTGCTGCAAACCCGGCCGTTGTGATCGCCGCCAGCGAAGCGAAGTGGCCAACGGTCGAGCAGACGATCGTTCCTTAAGTGCGAGGCCGGATGGAACGGCTTAGGTCGCGATGACTCGGCTCGCTATTGCTGGATCGGCGAAAGCGATGAACGAGGGGACGTAGCAATCACCGCTGTCGCGTTGCCCATAGCGCATCGGTACGCCCTGTTCCGTAATGACGGCGCCGCCGGCTGCGGCGAGCAGTGCATGACCGGCCGCGATGTCCCATTCGCAGGTCCGCGCGAGACGAGGGTAGAGGTCCGCCGTGCCTTCCGCCAAGCGGCAGAACTTCAACGCCGACCCGGAAGACTCTGTTTTGATTCCGGGAAAGCGGCTGAGGAAGGCGCTCGTCCGTTCGTCGAGATGCGAGCGGCTCACAAGCGCCACCGGCGCATCCGCCGGCCACTTGCGGGTGCGGATGGCGGACCGTTCGGTATCGATCTCCCAATCCGATGTTGCCGTTCGCCGCTCGGCGCCGCGCCCGGTCGCGCCGCTCCAGAGGCGCTTGCGCGCGGGTGCGGCGACAATGCCAAGCGCCGGCCGCGTATCGACGATCAGCGCGATATTCACCGTGAACTCATCGCGGCCGGCAAGGAACTCGCGGGTGCCGTCGAGTGGATCGACAAGCAGGAATGTCGGCGCGGAGCAGTATCCCTCTCGCCCGGCCTGTTCCTCGGACACGATGGGAATGCCGGGCAATATCCTGGCCAAGCCGGCGAGGATGATCGCTTCGGCCGCTTCATCCGCGGCGGTCGCGGGCGATCCGTCGGCTTTGACGCGGACGTCGAGCTCGCCGGCGCGAATGGCGAGGATCGATCGCGCGGCCTCCGCGGCAAGCCGCGCCAGCGCCTCGACAAGCGTTGGCTCTATCTTCGCCGCGAATCCGCTATGTTCATCCACGCATCTGCTCCGCTCTGTTGGCCGCGTGACGATGCGCGGTGTATCACACACGTCAAATTGCGCTGAAATTTGCCGATTCGGCTCAGCATGATCGAGATCGAGGTGCCTATGTCGGAAACGTCAACGTCCCAGTCGTCCGCCTCCGAGCCATCTGCGGCCGCCGCCTTGGCGCCGGTTTCGCTCGAGGGCCTCGATCTTGCGGCGCTGCTGTGTTCGCGCGTGTGCCATGACCTCATCAGCCCCGTCGGCGCCATCGTCAACGGGATGGAGGTGCTCGAGGACACGAACGACGAGAGCACCAAGACGTTCGCGCTCGATCTCATCAAGAAGAGCGCGACGCAGGCGTCCGCGAAACTCCAGTTCTGCCGGTTGGCCTTTGGGGCGGCCGGCTCGGCCGGCGCCGAGATCGACCTCGGCGACGCCGAGGGGGTCGCGCGTGGCTTCATCGAGGACGAGAAGACGAAGCTGCGCTGGCAACTGCCGCGGGCGTATCTGGCGAAGAACCGCGTCAAGCTGCTGCTGAACATGCTGATTCTTGCGACGGCCGTGATTCCGCGCGGCGGGCTGATCACCGTCGATCCGATCGGCGAGGGGCCGACGGGCTTCCGCATCGCCGTCAGCGGCATCAATGCGCGCGTTGCGTCGAACGTGCAGAATCTCGTGGCCGGCGAGAATGCCGGCGGCGCGATCGATGCGCAGGCCATCCAGCCCTTCTATACCGGCTTGCTGGCGCGCGCCTGCGGCCTTGGCGTGACGCTGCAGACCGAGGGCGACGAGGTTGTCATCGCGGCGGCGTAAGTCCAATAAACAGGCCGGAATCTACCGTATTACGGTGGCTTACACAGGCTTCCGCAACCAATCCTAAACCCTTTGCGGACACACTGCCTCGGCTCCGAAAGGCAGTGCCGGACGCGGCATGCCTATGCCGAAGGTCCGGGTGATGGACGACTTGTTGCGTGAGTTTCTGACGGAGACGGGCGAGAATCTCGACACCGTCGATGTCGAGCTCGTGCGCTTCGAGCAGGAGCCGAGCAATGCCAAAATCCTCGGCAACGTCTTTCGGCTTGTCCACACCATCAAGGGGACGTGCGGTTTCCTCGATCTGCCGCGCCTGGAAGCGCTCACCCACGCCGCCGAAACGGTCATGGGCAAGCTGCGGGACGGTGCGCCGGTTACGACCGAGGCCGTGAGCCTCATCCTTGCGACCATCGATCGCATCAAGGAGATCCTCGCGGTTCTCGAGGGAACGGAGCGTGAGCCGCCCGGCCGCGACGCCGATCTCATCGGGCCGCTCGAGCGGATTGCGGCGGGCCACGCTGAGCCGCCGCAACAGGCTTGCGCCTATACGACCGGCACGCTGACCTATCAGGTCCTGGAGCGTCCGCTGCGCCCTGGAGAAGTCTCGCTCGACGAGCTTGAGCGTGTCTTTCGCGAAACGCCGGTCGAGGCGCCGCTGGTTACCCCTGCGGCCGTCGCCCTGTCTAAGCTCGAAGCCCCGTTCGATCCGAGTGAGAGCACGGCGTCCGAAGAACGGGAGGAGCCGCGCGTCGCCCAATCGTCGATCCGTGTCGGTGTCGACACGCTCGAGCAACTGATGACGATGGTCTCGGAGCTAGTGCTTACGCGCAATCAGCTTCTCGAAATCTCGCGGCGGAACGACGACTCCGAATTCAAGACGCCTCTGCAGCGCCTCTCCTCGGTGACCGCCGAATTGCAGGAAGGTGTGATGAAGGCGCGCATGCAGCCGATCGGCAACGCATGGCAGAAATTACCGCGGCTGGTTCGCGACCTCTCCGCAGAGCTTGGCAAGGGCATCGACCTTCAGACTTTCGGTGCGGAAACGGAGCTCGACCGCCAGGTCTTGGAGCTCATCAAGGACCCGCTCATCCATATGGTCCGAAACGCCGCCGACCATGGACTTGAATCGACGGCGAAGCGTCAGGCGCTGAGCAAGCCGCCACGCGGCACCATTCGCCTGTCCGCGCGGCACGAGGGCGGACACATCATCATCGAGATTTCCGACGACGGGCGCGGCCTGAACGTCGACAAGATCCGGCAGAAGGCTATCGCGCAGAACCTCATCACCGAAGCCGACGCGGTGAAGATGAGCGACGTGCAGATTCAGCGGCTGATCTTCACGCCGGGTTTCTCGACCGCGTCGCAGATCACCAGCATCTCCGGCCGCGGTGTCGGCATGGACGTAGTGAAGAACAATATCGATCAGATCGGTGGCACGATCGATGTGCGCTCAGTGCCGGGCGAAGGTTCGGCGTTCATCGTCAAAATTCCGCTCACGCTTGCGATCATCTCGGCGCTGATCGTCGAAACCGCCGGAGAGCGCTTTGCGATTCCGCAACTCGCGGTCGCCGAACTCGTACGCTGTCGCGCCGGCTCGGAGCACTGCATCGAATACATCAAGGACGCGCCGGTCCTGCGTCTGCGCAACAAGCTGTTGCCGCTGATTCACCTCGGCATGCTGTTGAAACTCGACGTCAAAGATCGAGGAACGATCGATAGCGGTTATGTCGTCGTGACCCAGGTCGGCAATCAGCGCTTTGGCCTTGTCGTCGACGGCCTTTTCCATACGGAGGAAATCGTCGTGAAGCCGATGGCGTCGAAGCTACGCCATATCGGGATGTTCTCCGGAACAGCCATTCTCGGCGATGGGGCCGTCATCATGATCCTCGATCCGAATGGCGTCGCCGAAAAGGTCGGAGGCGTGGGCTCGCAGTCGAACGACGTTGCCGCGGAGCCAAACGTCGCCAGCGAAGAACCGGCAACGCCGCTGCTTGCCTTCCGTGCCGGCTCGCAAGCACGCAAAGCCGTGCCGCTGTCTTTGGTGACGCGACTCGAAGAGATCGATTGCCGCTCTATCGAGATATCGAACGGACGGCACGTTGTTCAGTATCGCGGGCGCCTCATGCCGCTGCTTCGCGTCGACGACGATTGCAATATCCGAAGCGAGGGAACGCAGCCGGTGCTGGTGTTCTCCGATGGCTCCAGCGCGATGGGCATCGTTGTCGACGACATCATCGATATCGTCGAGGATCGGCTTGCGATTGATGTCACTGGGGAGATGCCGGGTGTGATCGGCTCGGCCATCATCAAGGGGCACGCCACGGAAATCATCGATGTCGGTCACTATCTGGGGCTTGCCTTCGATGGCGTGTTCCGCGGTACGTCACCGACAGCGTCGGCCACTCAAGACGTCATGCTGGTCGACGATTCTGCGTTCTTCCGTGACATGCTGACGCCGGTGCTGAAGGCGGCGGGCTATGACGTCAGCACCTACACTTCCGCCGCGGAAGCTCTCGAAGCGTTGCGCAGCGGTCATCGGCCTGTCGTGATTTTGTCCGACATCGAGATGCCGGCGATGGACGGGCTGCAATTCGCGACTGCTGTCCGCGCCGAGCTTGGCGATTCGCCGCTTCCGATGTTCGCACTGTCGTCGCATGCGACCCCAGGCTTGATGGAGCGTGTTCGCGCCGCAGGCTTCGATGCGTTCGTCGCCAAGTTCGACCGCCAGGCGCTGATCGCAAAGATTAGAGAGCACGCGACGGCTTGGGATCGGGCAGCCTGACGATGACGACGCGCGACATCAACGAACGCGAATACGTCACCGCGACGATCGGCGAACAGATGTTCGGCCTTCCGATCGACCGCGTGCAGGATGTTTTCGTGGTGGATCGGGTAACGCGCGTTCCGCTGTCACAAACCGACGTCGTCGGCGTGATGAATTTGCGCGGCCGCATCGTGACGGTGATCGATATGGGCCGCCGCCTCGGCCTGCCGTCGCAGCGTCCGGAGGCGGCGCCGATGGCGATCGGCGTCGATGACCGCGGTGAATCTTACGGCCTGCTGATCGATGAAGTCGGAGAAGTGCTGACGCTCTCGCATGAGACGCGCGAGGCCAATCCGGCGAACCTTGACGCGACGCTGGCGGCCGTGTCGGTCGGTGTGCACCGTTTGGACGGGAAAGTGCTGGTGGTGCTCGATGTCGATCGCATTCTCGATTTCGAGAGAAAACTTAACGCGGCATGAGCGCCGCATCATGTGAACATGTCGCTCTTGGAGGGATCAGGATGAAAACGTGTTTGATTGTGGATGATTCGAGCGTGATCCGAAAAGTCGCGCGCCGCATTCTCGAAGGGTTGAGCTTCACCATCGTTGAGGCGGAAGACGGCCAGCAGGCGCTCGAGACTTGTCGCAGCAACATGCCCGACGCCGTGCTGCTCGATTGGAACATGCCGGTGATGGACGGGCACGATTTCCTCAAGGCGCTGCGGCGTCTCCCCGGCGGTGACAAGCCGAAGGTGGTCTTCTGCACGACGGAGAATGATGTCGTTCACATCGCGCGCGCGCTTCACGCCGGCGCGAACGAGTACATCATGAAGCCGTTCGACAAGGAGATCGTCGAGGCGAAATTTCAGGAAGTCGGTCTGATCTGATCAGATCATCCTGGTCCTGCCGCGTTTACGCGGTGCTGCGTTCTTTTTGTAAGTGTTGCGTATGAATGTTCTGCTCGCCGAGCGGCCTGCGGTTGCGCCCACGAGCCCGGTGCGGGTCATGGTGGTCGATGACTCCGTCGTCGTGCGCGGCCTTGTCGCGCGGTGGGTTGACGAGGAGCCGGGGCTTCAGACCGTCGCGGCGTTGCGAACCGGTCGCGAAGCGGTCGATCAATTCGACCGGTTCGATCCTGATGTCGTGATCCTCGACATCGAGATGCCCGATCTCGATGGCTTGTCGGCGCTGCCGCTCCTGCTTGCCAAGAAGCACGATCTGGTCGTGATCATGGCGTCGGCGCTGTCGCGGCGGCATGCCGAGGTCAGCATCAAGGCGCTGTCGCTCGGCGCCGCCGACTACGTTTCGAAGCCGATCACCAACCGCGACGTGACGACGTCGCCGACATTCCGGCGTGAATTGATCGAAAAGGTGCGCCAGCTCGGTCGCCGACAGGCCACGCGCCGCAACCTCCGCAAAGCGAGAGAAGGCGGTGCGGCGGTTGCGCCCCGAATGCGCGCCTCTGCGCATTCACGTGAGACCGTGACTGAGCGGCCCGCGGAAATTTCCCTTCGCCCATTCACGAATGTGCGTCCGCGCGTCCTGCTGATCGGCGCGTCGACCGGCGGGCCGCAGGCGCTGGGGCGGATACTCCCGACGCTGAAGGGCGTGCTCGATCGCGTGCCAGTTCTGGTCGTGCAGCATATGCCGCAGACGTTCACGACGATCCTGGCCGAGCATCTTTCGCGCACCACCGGACGGCCGATGCACGAGGCAGTCCAGGGTGAACAGATCGTGCCGGGCGCGATATATCTCGCGCCGGGCGCGCGCCACATGCGCGTCGAGCGTCGCTTCGCGCAGTTCTTCATCGGTCTCGACGACGGCCCGCCGGTGAATTTTTGTAAGCCGGCGCTCGACCCGCTGTTTGTCAGTGCAAGCGCGGCGTGGGGCAGCGCGGTTCTCGCCGTCATTCTGACCGGCATGGGGACGGACGGCACCGGCGGGGCGGGAGCCGTCGCCTCCGCCGGCGGCAATGTCATCGCTCAAGATGAGCCGACAAGCGTCGTGTGGGGTATGCCGGGCTCGGCTGCCCATGCGGGCGCTTGCGCTGCCGTTTTGCCGCTTAATGAAATTGGACCAAAGATTACGCGTGCGTTCGCCGGAGATTTTTCATGACGCCGGTTGAGTTTGATTATCTGCGACATTTTTTGAAGAAGAAGTCCGGCCTCGCTCTTTCGGCGGACAAGCAATATCTGGTGGAAAGTAGGCTTCTGCCTATCGCGCGCCGCGTTGGCGCTGCAAATCTCGGTGCGCTGGTCGCGCGTCTGCGTGAGCCCAATTCCGAAGCGCTCGCAATGCAAGTCGTCGAGGCGATGACGACGAACGAAACGTTTTTCTTCCGTGACAAGATTCCGTTCGAGCACTTCCGCACGACGATGATGCCGGCGCTGTTGGCGTCACGCGCCGCAACGAAGCGCATTCGCATCTGGTGCACATCGGCCTCAAGTGGCCAGGAGCCGTACTCCCTAGCGATGATCCTCAAGGACATGGGTGCGGCAACGGCGGGGTGGCGGATCGATATCCTCGCGACCGATCTCGCAAGCGGCGTGATCGAGAAAGCGCGACGGGGAAGCTACTCGCAATTCGAGGTCCAGCGTGGGCTGCCGATCGGATTGCTCATCAAGCACTTCACGCAGGTGGGTGACCAGTGGCAGATCGCACCCGATATTCGCGCGATGGTGCAGTATCGTCCGCTCAATCTCCTGTGCGACTTCGCCAATCTCGGCATGTTCGATGTCATCTTCTGCCGTAACGTCCTCATCTATTTCGACGAGGAGACGAAGATCGGCGTGCTCAATCGCCTGGCGCAGGTAATGGCGCCCGATGGGTTTCTTGCCCTGGGCGCGGCGGAAACCGTGGTTGGTCTCACGCGTGCATTGAAGCCAATCCCGGACAAGCGTGGTCTGTACGCGCCAGATCGCTCGGCTGAGAGCGGTGTCGGGATGATGCGGAGCGGCGCAGCAAAACTCACGCTCGTTGCGGGCTGACGCGAGGGCCTACACCGCGGCGCGGGTGTTACGCCGCCGCAAGGCGTGGGCGCGGCCGCTTGAGAAGCCACAGCATGATCGCGACGTTGATCATGTTCCAGGCGAGGCCGTTAAGGAACGCGGCGCGATAGGATCCGGTGAAATCGAAGATCGCGCCGGACATCCACCCGCCGAGCGCCATCCCGCCCAGGCTCGCCATCAACACGATGCCAAGCCGCGTGCCCGCCTCTTGCGGAGCGAAATACTCGCGCACGATAATGGCGTAGCTCGACACGATGCCGCCTTGCACCAAGCCGAACAGGATTGAGATCGCGTAGAGCGAGGTCAGCCCGTTGAAGAACGTGTAGAGAAGCAGTGTCGCCGCCTGCAGAGCCGAGCCGAGAAGCAAGGTTGCGACGCCGCCGATGCGGTCGGCAATGAAGCCGGACGCGATGCGGCTGACGACGCCGAAGCCGAGCATCAGCGACAGCATCTCGGCGCCGCGCGCGACGCCGTAGCCAAGGTCGCCGCAATAAGCGACGATATGAACTTGCGGCATCGACATCGCGACACAGCAGGCAATGGCCGCGATGGCGAGAAGCGCTTGCAGCGCGCCGGGCGACAGGCCGAGCGCGTTTTGCCCCGTCGCATGTGCGGCGGTAGCGGCCGGCATCGGTGTGACGATGCGCCGCCGCAGAATGACGGCGAGCGGCAGCATGGTCACGAGGCAGAAGGCGCCGACCCAGAAATGCGTCGCGCGCCAGCCGGCAGTCGACATGAAGTGCTGCAGAATCGACGGCCAGATCGCGCCCGCGATGTAGTTGCCGGAAGCGCAGATGGCGACAGCGATTCCGCGCCGTCGCGTGAACCACTGCGAAATGTCCGCTACAAGCGGGCCAAAGGTGGCGGCGGGACCGAAGCCGATGAGCAGGCCCTGCGCCAGCGTAAACTGCCAGAGCGTGCCGGCTGACGCCGCCAGCATGTAGCCGAGGCTGAGAAGCAACGTGCCGCCGATGAGCGGCCACATGATGCCAACACGGTCGACCAGGCGTCCCATCACGACGCCGCCGATGGCGAAGGAGACCATCGCAAGCGTGTAGGGAAGGGTCGCTTCCGCGCGCGCGACGCCGAACTCCGCCTGGACGGCCGGCAGGGCAACGACGACCGACCACAGCCCCACGCCACCAATCGTGCTCATCAAGAGCGAGAAGGCGAGGCGGTTCCAGGCGGCGGGCGAT
>JAFKKS010000378.1 GCA_017304555.1 Hyphomicrobiales bacterium | reverse complement strand
AAGAAAAATGAAATGCCCGGGCTTACCCCGGGCATTTTCGTTTCAGGACTCGGTGGCCGCTTTTTCCGGCCCCTTGCTCGACGATTTGACGGCGCCACTCGACTGCGGCGCGACGAAGACCAACGACGTCTCGGCTTCTTCAAGGAGTGCGCCGGCGACGTGGCCGAACGCCAGTCCCTCGCCGGGGCGGCGGCTTACGCCCATACCCACCACATTCGACTTCGTGCGCTTCACCACATGCAAGATCGCGTCTTCGGCATTCCTTTCCGCACGCACCAAGGTGTTCACCTTGATCTTGTGATGCGTGCCCACTTTGGTGATCTCCTCCAGGACCGATTCCGCCTCGCGCTTGCGCAGGCCTCGATTGCGCGTCTCCGGATTGATGACGGAGAGCGCCGTGGCTGAGCCCTTCGCCGCCCGCGCGATAGCGATCGCAACTTCGGCGCCGCGCCGCGACGTTTCGTTGCCGGTCACGGGCGTGAGGAAATCAAGCTTGGCGCCGAGCGGATCGGTCTGGTGGTCGCTGCGCGCATCGACGATCATCATCGAGCCTTCGAAGGCCGCCGCGAGCTTGGAAAGATCCGCCGTAAACCCGCCACGAGCGGCGGCCGGATGAATACCGACGATCATCAGGTCGTAGCCGCGCCGCGCCTCTTCGGCGATGGCGTCGGGAAGCGCTGAATCGTGCCTGCGGGTGATGACGTCCACCTTGTCGACACCCTTGTCCGTTTCGGCTCCTTCCGCCGCGGCGCGAATGATATCGGCGGCGTCGCTGTCGGCAGCGCCCTTCTCTTCGCCGTCCTGCGCCCGCGTCTGCGATAACACCGTCACCGTCATGCCGCATGAGCCGGCGAGCAATCCGGCCATGCGCAACGCAAGTTTTCCGGTGGCGCTTCGGTCGGCAACGACAAGAAGGCGCTCGAGATTAGGGACGAAGGCCTTGGCCTCAAACTCCTCGCGTTCCAGGCGCTTAACCTCCTCCCGGCGCATCGGCAGGCGACGCAACGCCCAGCGCAACGTCGGCGGCATCGACATCGTCGTGATGAGAGCCATCGCGACGATCATGGTGAAAAGGTTCTGGCTCAGCACGCCCATCGAAAGTCCGATGGTGGCGACGATCACCTCCGTCGAGCCGCGCGCATTCATGCCGCTCGCCAGCGCAAGCGACTCGCGTCCCGTGAGGCCGCCGAAATAGCCGCCGGCGAAGGCGCCCGCCGCTTTGCCGACGCTGGCGATGGCGATGAGGCCGGCGGTCAGCAAAGCAAGCTCGAGATTGCTCAGGATCGTGAGATCGGCGCTCAGCCCCGCCAGACCGAAGAACACCGGCATGAACAGGCCGGCGACGATCCCGCGCAATTGCTTGTCGATCTCTTCCGTCAGGATCGGCGACTCGCCGACCAGGATGCCGGCAACGAACGCGCCGAGCACGGTGTGGACACCGATCAGGTTGGTGATCAGCGCCGCGCCGCCCATGATCACGAGGATCGCCGCGATCACCGGCGCCTCGCCGCGGAAGTGATCGTTGGTGAACTGGATGATCTTGAAGACCACGCGACGCCCGAGCGTGAACGAGAAAGCGAGGAACAGCAGCGTGCCGATCACGCTCTGCGTCACGTGCATCCAGCTTAAGCTCTCCTGCCCCGCAAGGCCGAGCGTGATGGCGATGATGATCCAGCCGATCGTGTCGTCGACGACCGCCGAGGCGAGAATGACCTGGCCGATATTGCGGCGCAGGAAGCCCATGTCGCGCACCACCGACGCGACGATCTTCACCGAGGAGATCGACAGCGCGGTGCCGAGAAAGAGCGACGTAACGAGACGCTTCTCCGGATGCGGCAGCAAGAATTCGGGCATTACCTGCCCGAGAGCGAAACCGCAGATGAACGGCAGCGTCACCCCCGCGACCGACGCGCTGAAGGCGGCGCGCCGCACCGCGCGCACCAGGCCAAGCTCCGTTTCCATGCCGGTGAGCAGGAGCAGCAGCAGGATGCCGAACTGCGAAAGGCCATCGAGCATGGCCTTCTGCGCCGGGTCTTTCGGGAACAGGAAGTGCTGCGCGTCCGGCCACAGCACGCCGAGCACCGACGGCCCGAGCAGCAGCCCGGCCATCAATTGCCCCATGATCGCGGGCTGCCCCATGCGCAGCATCGCTTCGCCGAGCAGACGCCCGGCGACGATCAGCAACACCACCTGACCGATCAGGATGCCTTCGGACGGCCCCCTGCCTTCCGCGGCCCACGCGGACGCCGTGCTGCACGCGAGCGCGGCCATAACGAACGCCGACGCCGGCAAGACTCGCCGCACGATGGCGCCGGCAGGCGAAGAACGGACAAAGGCGATCCCAAAAAGAGGCATCAACACCGGCGTCGTGAAAGAGAAGTCGGCGCGTGACAACGTCCGGACGCCGACAACGGTTGCACCTTACCTCAACGAGCCGCTTCGGAAATGCTGACGGTCACGTCCATCCGCATGCGAGACACCCTGAACTTGTGAGGAGGTATGTCACGCTAACACGACATCGATGCATCGGGCATAGCCGCAACACGGTTGACCGATGCGGGAACGCCTGAGCATCATGTCGCAGCGCGTTCGCGCCATCCTCCCAGACCATCCCCGCTGCTTCACGGACATACTTCAATGGCTGAAAAACGCTCGGACAAACCCTCCGACGAAACTCCTCTTGCGTCCCTTCCCACGCCTATCGTCGAATTCGAGAATTTGCACGAAATCGTCGGTAAGGCGCGGCAGAACCTCAACCAGAACCATTGGGACTACATCGTCGGCGGCACCGAGACGGAAACGACGCTCCGCCGCAACCGGATGTCGCTGGACGCCGTCGCGCTGCGGCCACGCGTACTGCGCGACGTGAGCAAGGTCGACGCGAGCGTGCAGGAGTTCGGCCGCAAGATGCGGTTGCCGATCGTGCTCGCCCCGGTCGGCAATCTTGAGGTCTTTCACGGCGAAGGCGCCGCTACCTCCTGCAAGGCGGCGGGCGATTTCAACGTCTCGCATATGGTCAGCTCCGTCTGCGAGCCAGGGCTCGAGAAGACGGCCGACGCCTCGCCCGGCGCATTGCGGATGTTCCAGCTCTATGTGCGCGGCGATGCCGACTGGGTCGACGACCACGCACGCCGCGCCATCGACAAAGGCTATGCCGCCTTCTGCCTGACGGTCGACACCGCACACTACAGCCGCCGCGAGCGCGACCTCGCCAAGCGCCACATGACGGCAGGACGGCGGCGCGTCGCCGGCCGCGAGTTCCAGGCCGCGCTCGACTGGACGACGGTCAAGCAGCTCAAGGACAAGTTCAAGATTCCGCTGGTGATCAAGGGGATCGGGACGGCCGAAGACGCCAAGCTCGCGGTCGAGCATGGCGTCGAGTGGATCTATGTGTCGAACCACGGCGGCCGGCAGCTCGACCACGGCCGCGGCGCGATGGAGGTGTTGCCGGAGGTCGCCGACGCGACGCGCGGCAAGGCGAAGATCATCGTCGACGGCGGCTTCTGCCGCGGCACCGATGTGATCAAGGCGCTCGCCGCCGGCGCGCATCTCGTCGGCCTCGGCCGCATGCAGTGTTATGCGCTTGCGGCCGGCGGGCGCGAAGGCGTGATCCGCATGCTGGAGCTTCTCGAGGACGAGGTGCAGCGCGGGCTCGGCCTCTGCGGCGTCAATCGCTTTGCTGAGCTCAGCCCATCATTCCTGCACGCGGCGATGCCGACCAACATGCCGCATGCGCTGAGCGCCTTCCCGCTGCTGGAAGTCGCGCCGTACAAGTATTGAGAGCCCAAGAGGCGGGCGGGCGCGTCCGGCGTCAGCCGGGCGCAGCCTCGTGGGCGTCAACGTCAGCCGGGCTGCGCGTTGATGCCGAGATCCTTGATCGTCTTCGTCCACTTTTCGGCATCCCGGCGGGTCATCGCCGCAAGTTCCTCGGGTGTGGACTTCGCCACTTCGACGGCGATGTTTTCCATCCGCGTCTTGACGTCCGGAAGATAGAGGATGCGGCCGATCTCCGCGTTGATGCGGCCGACCACATCCGCCGGCAACCCGGGCGGGCCGAACGCGCCATACCACACCGTCATCTCATAGCCCGGAACCGTCTCGCCGACCGTTGGAACGTCCGGCAGAAGCCGCGAACGCTTCGCCTCCGTCACCGCGAGAAGCCGTAATTTTCCTGCCTTCACATGCTCGAGCGTCTGCGTGCCGGCCGTAAAGAAGAGTTGCGTCTGACCGGCCACCGTATCGGTGACGCCGGGCGCGCCGCCACGATAGGGCACATGCACCATCTCCACACCGGCAAGCTTTTCAAACAGCACGCCGCACAGATGATTGGTCGAACCAAGGCCGCCCGACGCATAGGCGATTTTCTTCGGGTTCGCCTTCGCGTAGGCGATGAACTCGGCCACCGTCTTCGCCGGAACATCCGGATTGACCACCATCGTGTTGGTGACATAGGCGAGCAGCGAGAGCGGTGAGAAATCCTTCACGCCATCGAACGGCATCGAGGCGAACAGCGCCTGGTTCATCGTGTGGACGCTCATCGTATTGACGAGCAGCGTGTAGCCGTCAGGTGCCGCGCGAGCGACGGCGGCAGTGCCGATATTGCCTGACGCTCCCGATCGGTTCTCGACGATCACGTTCTGATTGAGCGCCTGACGAAGATTTTCCGCTAGAAGGCGCGCCAGGATGTCGGTCGATCCACCGGGCGGGAACGGCACGATGAGTGTGATTGCCTTGTTCGGATAGCTCTGCGCGACGGCGCGCTTGAGTGGCGCGGTTCCCGCCAAAGCAGCAAGTCCCGCGACAACCGATCTCCGGCTTGGCTGGCTCATGTCTCTCCCCCACAACATGTCCGCTAAGACAGTATCATGTTCCTCACGGGGGAAACGCAAGGCCGCTGCGTCTGGTGCAGCGCGTTAAAGGCCCTCAGCAGCCGGCTTGTAGCACGGCCGGCACGAGAAAGGCGCCCAGCAGCATTCCCGTCTCCGCATCCTCATCGCGAAACCACTCCGCCGCATGGGAAAGATTCATCGTGCCGATACAGCGGCCGGAAAAAACCAGCGGGATGTTGAGGATCGCTCCGATACCCAGGCCAAAAATCGTGTCGTGATCGTCAAACGCGGCACGCACCGCATCCGGTGTATTGGCATAGTGGACACGCATGCCATGCAACACATGATCGGCCCAGAGTGTGCGTGCTTTCTTCTTGCGTCCGCCGACCGGATAAGCGTCAGAATGGCTGCTATAGAGCCGCTCCACCTCGATCCGCTCGGCATCGAAGCGCATGATGGTGAACATGCGATGTCCGATAACCTCGCGCGCGAGGGCCTCAACGGTGGGGAAGATGAGCGTGCGATCCGCCGCTGACCGCAGCGTATGGTTCAGGCGCGAGAGATCGTCGATCGTAAGCGGACGCCGAGCGGGAGATGCGTTTTCTTCGGCGCGCATACTAGCTCCCGTCGAAAGAAGATCGCCGCGGAAAAAGATTGCCTTACTGCTTCCAGGCCTTGAACGCTTCGGCGAAGGCACGTTCGCCGGGATTGCCCTTCTCCACCGCGAGGATCGCGCGGCGGCCGTTGCCGTAGACGATCGGGATATCGAACCAGCCGCGCTCCTTGAGCAGTTGCAGGTTGCGCTGCAGGTCGCTTTCGGCAGACGAAAGACCGACCAGGAAGAAGTTGTTGGTTACCTTGACGGCAAGCCCCGAGAGCGGCGCGCCGCGCGTCTGCTCGGAATCCTTCATGAGCAGGCCGGGAACGTTGGCGACGCCGCCGAACGGATTATCCGCCGGCACATTGAACATGATCTCGACGGTATGGCTCGCCGGCAGCGCCTTGTCGGTATTGCGCCGTATCGAAAAAGTCATGGCGAGCTTGCGATCCGGAATCTCGACATCCGCGCGAACGGCAAGCTCAGGCGATTGCCCCGGCCCCGGAGACACGGTCTCAGTCCGCCACAAAGCGGAACCGACATACCGATTGCCTTCCGGGTTCTTCGGGTCCTCCTCGTAGAGAACGACACGCTGCGCCACCGCCGGGACAGGCTGCCCCGCTTTCTGATCCTGATTGGCCGGCGCCTGCCCCGTTCCTTGTGCGTCCGGCTGCCCATTTTGCCCGACGCGATCGGTGATCTTCGCGCGCGCGGGGCCCGCGTCCTTCGGCGTCGGCGTCATGCTGCGGGTCACGCCGAAGAGCCCGGAGATGCGCTCACGCTGCCAGTAGGCCGTGCCGGCGACGAGCGCGAGAACGAGCAGGCTGCTGAGTGCCGCGATCAAGCCACGGCGCGCGGGATTGGGATTCTCGCGGCCATACTCTCCGCGCCGCGGCATCGGCCCCGGCGCGCGACGGCGCGGCTCCGCCTCCGGCTCTTCGTCGGGAGGGGCGAAATCGGAAACCGGCGGCAGTGGCGGCTGCTCCGGTTCGGGCGCGCGGCGAGCGCGCTCCATCACGCGCCGGGCGTTACGCTCGCGCGCGGGCGTACGGAGCGCTTCCGAATCAACGCGTGGCTCGACGCGGGATTCTGCGCGACCGTTGTCCCGGCCGCTTGCCGGCATGTTGGCAAAGGTTTCGCGCGCGGAGCGCGTCGCCTGCGCCGCGGCGTCACCAAGCCCCTCGGCCTCGGCGACGACGTCGCGGAATCCCTTCAGCCCCTCGGCGCTGAACGGCGGCCGATCCGACTTCATCCGGCCGCGTTCAGGCTTCGGTGCCGGCCGCTGTGGTGGGGCCGGACGCGGCTCACGCGGCGGCGGTGATGGTGGTGACGAAAGAGCAGCCGGCGGCGGCGATGCGGGCGCCGGTGGCCGCGGTTCGGGAGCGGTTTCAGCCGCAGGCGCGCGCGCGGCGGATTCATCACGCATCCGCCGTGCGGCGTCGGCCTCGACTTTGCGGACCGCCTCTTCGAGCGCGAGACGCTCGCGCGTGATCTCCGATTCGCTCAAAGGCGGATTGAGGCCGCGCAGTTGCGCGACGAGCGCTGTGCGCGCGCGTTCGTAAAGCGCGCGCCGGCTTTCCCCGGTACTCTTCTCGAGCCCTTCGATGGCGCGTTGAAGTAACGGGAGATAATCGGTCATCGGGTGCCGAGGAACTCGCTCAGAGATGGGACCAACCGCTTAAGCCTCAAAGGGGTTTTGCACAAGAATGGTGTCTTCGCGTTCGGGGCTGGTCGACACCAACGCCACCGGGCACCCGACGAGTTCCTCGATGCGGCGGACATACTTGATCGCTTGCGCGGGAAGCTTGGCCCATGATCGCGCGCCCGCGCTAGAGCCTTTCCAACCTTCGATCGTCTCATAGATCGGCTCGACGGCAGCCTGCGCCCGCTCACCAGCCGGCAAGTGGTCAAGCTCGCGGCCATCCAGGCGATAGCCGACGCACACTTTGACCTCTGGCAGGCCGTCGAGGATGTCGAGCTTCGTCAGCGCCAGTCCGTTGATACCACTGGTGCGAACGGTCTGCCGCACGAGCACGGCATCAAACCAGCCGCAGCGGCGGGGCCGCCCGGTGACGGTGCCGAATTCGCGGCCGCGCTCGCCGAGCGTGCGGCCGATGTCGTTGTCCTGCTCGGTCGGGAACGGCCCTTCGCCGACGCGGGTCGTGTAGGCCTTGCAGATGCCGAGCACGTAGCCGATCGCGCCCGGGCCGAGACCCGAACCCGTCGCGGCCTGCGCCGCCACCGTGTTCGAGGAGGTAACGTAAGGATACGTGCCGTGATCGACGTCGAGCAGCACCGCTTGCGCACCCTCGAACAGGATGCGCTTTCCCTCGCGCCGCTTCTCGTCGAGCAGCGACCACACCGAATCGGCATAAGGCAGAACACGCGGCGCGATTGCGGCAAGCTCGTTGTAAAGCGCTTGCGGATCGATCGGCGCGATATCCATGCCTCGCCGCAGAGCATTGTGGTGCGCGAGCAATCGCTCGATCTTGCGCGGCAGCGTCTGCAATTCGTCGAGATCGGTGAGACGAATGGCGCGGCGCCCGACTTTGTCTTCGTAGGCCGGGCCGATCCCGCGCTTGGTGGTGCCGATACGCGAGGCGCTCGCGTTCTCGCGATGCGCATCGAGCTCGCGATGCAGCGGCAGGATGAGCGCGGCATTTTCGGCGACACGCAAACGGTCGGGCGTGACCTTCACGCCCTGCGCGGCGAGGCGGTCGATCTCCTCAACCAGTGCTTTCGGGTCGACGACGACGCCGTTGCCGATGATCGACAGCTTACCCTCACGCAACACGCCCGAGGGGAGCAGCGAGAGCTTGTAGACATTGCCGTCGATGACCAGCGTATGGCCGGCATTGTGTCCACCCTGGAAGCGGACGACGATGTCCGCCTGCGCCGACAACCAATCGACGATCTTGCCTTTTCCTTCGTCGCCCCACTGCGAGCCGACCACGACGACGTTCGTCATTCCTCGTCCTCAATACGCGCACAAACACACGACGTGAGGCCGCTGCCGGCCCTCATCGTGAGACGTACGTCCACCCAGCCCCCAACCCGTTCAGATTGAGGGCATTCCTCATCGCCACCATGAACGATCATGACCGGCGGCACAAATTCGCAATAAGTGGCTAGAATTTCAACGCTTTTGCTTGCTGAACGTGAGGAAGTGCACGCACTTTTGCTAAAATATCGGGCGGCATTATGCCGTCGATCTCCACCAGCGCGATAGCACTGGCCCCAGGCGCCTCCCGGCCGACGTGGAACGTCGCGATATTGATACCGGCGGCGCCGAGGATTCCTGCGAAATTGCCGATGAAGCCCGGCTTATCCTCGTTGGTGACATAGACCATCGAGGGCCCGAACTCGGCGTCCATGCGGATGCCCTTGATGTTGACGATGCGCGGCCGCCCGTCCGCGTAGACGGTACCGGCAACCGAGCGCTCCTGCCGCTCCGTCACCACGGTGACGGTGACGCGGCTCTCATAGTCGCCCTGCGCCTCGCGCGTCGTCTCCTCGACGACGATGCCGCGCTCGCGCGCGACGACCGGCGCCGAGACCACGTTCACGTCCTGCAGCATCGGCCGCAACATGCCGGCAAGCGCCGCGGAGGTCAGCGCCTTCGTTTTCATTTGCGTGATCGCGCCCTCATAGGTGAGCGTGACGCGATTGATTCCCGTCTCGGTGAGTTGGCCGGCGAATGAGCCGAGCTTTTCCGCAAGGTCGATGAACGGGCGCAGCTTCGGCGCCTCTTCCGCTGTGATCGAGGGAAAGTTGATCGCGTTCGAGATCGCGCCGCGCAGGAGATAGTCCGACATCTGCTCCGCCACTTGCAGCGCCACGTTCTCCTGCGCCTCCGTCGTCGCCGCGCCGAGATGCGGCGTGCAGATGACGTTGGCATGGCCGAACAGCGGGTTCTCCGTCGCCGGCTCGGTCGAGAAAACGTCGAGCGCCGCACCCGCGATGTGCCCGCTGTCGAGCGCAGCGCGCAATGCCGCTTCGTCGACGAGACCGCCGCGCGCGCAATTGATGAGGCGCGCGCCAGGCTTCATCAGGCCAAGAGCGCGCGCATCGATGACGTTCTTCGTGCGCTCGGTGAGCGGCGTGTGCAGCGTGACGAAATCCGCGCGGCGCAGCAGGTCGTCCAGTTCGACTTTTTCGACGGCAAGGTCGGCGGCCCGTTCCGGCGAGAGATACGGATCGAACGCCAGCACCTTCATCTTCAAACCATGCGCGCGGTCGGCAACGATCGAACCAATATTGCCGCAACCGACGATGCCGAGCGTCTTGCCGGTGATCTCGACGCCCATGAAGCGGTTCTTTTCCCAGCGCCCCGCCTGCGTCGAAACGTCGGCCGCCGGAATCTCGCGCGCCAAGGCGAGCATCAAACTGATTGCATGTTCGGCAGTCGTGATCGAATTGCCGAACGGCGTGTTCATCACGATCACGCCCTTTGCTGTCGCAGCCGGCACGTCGACATTGTCGACGCCGATGCCGGCGCGACCGATCACGCGCAGCGCCTTCGCTTCGGCGAGAATCTTGGCAGTCACTTTCGTCGCAGAACGAATGGCCAGACCGTCGAAACCGCCGATGATTTCGGCAAGCTTATCCTTGTCCTTGCCGAGATTCGGCTGGAAATCGACCTCGATGCCGCGATCCTTGAAGATCGCGACGGCGGCGGGAGAGAGGGCGTCGGAAATGAGAACCTTGGGCGCCATGGTTTGAACTCTGATGTTGCGGCTCGCGTCAGCCCCCTCTCCCCTTGTGGGAGAGGGGGCGCGCGGCAGCGCGGGGTGAGGGGTCAATTCGGTGGGGG
>JAFKKS010000377.1 GCA_017304555.1 Hyphomicrobiales bacterium | reverse complement strand
CACGCGGGCACGCCTCGCAGGCGACCCGTCGGATGTGACGATCAATCCGCCGCTCGGCCCGATCGGTTTGTTCGATTTCCATCGCGCGGCGGAAGCGATCGACATCGGCATGCAAGCCGCGAACCGCGCGCTCGACCCGATCGAGCAAGCGATCACCGCTTTGACCTAGCAACGGAACGAGAGACGAGAAGGAAACGGCGTATGGTCAATCCCTGGTCCGGGTTTCGTTTCAACTGCGGACAATCGATCGATAATCGTTTCATGCTGGCGCCGATGACGACGGACGCGTCGGAACAGGGCGGATTCATCAGCGATCACGAAGTGGAGTATCTGCGGCGCCGCGCCCAATGCGGCTACGGTGCGCTGATTTCAGCTTGCGCCTACGTGCATGAGGACGGCCTTTCATGGCATGGCGTCGGCGCATCCGACGACAAGCACCTCGACAGCTTGCGCATCATGGCCGACGCCATGTCCTCCGGAGGCAGCCGCACAATCCTGCAGATATACGACGGCGGGCGCATCGCCCTGCCCGCGCTTGTGGGCGCTGAAAAACTGCGGGCTCCGTCGCCCGTTCCGTCCCTGCGGCCGGGCGCGCTCACGCCGCGTGAGATGCGTTCGGACGAGATTGAGGATCTCGTTTCGCGTTTCGCCGATGCCGCCTTGCGCGCCAAGCGCGCCGGCTTTTCCGGCGTCGAAGTGCACGGCGCAAACCACTATCTCGTGCATCAGTTCATTTCGGCGCGAAGCAACAAGCGGACGGACCACTGGGGCGGAGACGACGACCGGCGGATGAATTTTCCCGTCGCCGTCATGCAGGCTATTCGAAAAGCGGCCGGCAACGCGTTCATCGTCGGCATTCGCATAAGCCCCTTCGAATTCGAGAGCGGCGGCATCACGCTCGATTATTCGGCGCGCGTCTGCGACCGCCTCGCGGCACTTCCGATCGACTACATTCATCTCTCGCTGGACAATTACCGCACCAATTCGCCGATGCGAGAGGATCGCAATTGGAACGTTGCGGAGCCCGAGACCGCCGCCTCCAACGCAAACCCGATCCAGACAATCTCGCGCGCGGTTGCTGGACGATGCGCCGTGGTCGCGAGCGGCAGCATCCGCACAAGCGCCGACGCCGAAGGCGCGTTGATCGCGGGAGCCGATCTTGCCGCCGTCGGGCGCGCGGCCCTGATCGACCCGGAGTGGCTGATCAAGCTCAAGCGCAAAGAGGAACACTTGCTCGCGACCAAGTTTCCCAACGGCGCCGATGAAATCGCGAGCCAGCTAACGGTCCCGCCCAGAATGGTCGATTATCTTCTCAGCCGGCCGCGATGGATCCCCCGGGAGGGGGTCCAATAAATCCCCCTTTCCGATAAATCCGATCTGGCGATTTCGCGCGGAGCTTACGCGGTCAGGATGTAGTCGCGCAGCGCGCTCGACTCCTGCTCCATCTCACCGAGTCGGAATTTGACGGCGTCGCCAATCGAGACGATCCCGACCAGTCGTCCATCCTCGATTACCGGCAGATGGCGGAACTTCCCGATCGTCATGTGCTCCATGATCGCGCCGACGGTATCGGCCTCGCGGCACGTCACGACCTTGCGGGTCATCGCTTGCTCAACGGGAAATCCGAGCGCCTCCCCGCCCTTGGCGGCGACGGCGCGAACGATATCGCGTTCGGACAGGAGGCCGGCAACCGTGTGGTCATCGTCTTCGACGACCAATGCGCCGATGCGCCGCTCGCTGAGCAGACGGGCTGCGTCCGCCAAAGTCGCGTTGGATGAAATGGTCATGACGTCACGGCCCTTGCCGGACAAGATCGCTTTGACCGTCATGGTCTTCCTCCTTACGGAGGGCGGTCGATTGCGCGCCTAAGTGGACCGGGTCGCCGCCCTTTCCAAACTCCAGCCCGTGCAACAACGCCGGAGACCCCGATACCGTTGCAGCCTCATAGCAGGGTTGCCGTTCGCAAATCATCCGCCTGCGCCCGGCCGATCGCAAGAGCAAACGGCGCGGCGGGCATGCGCCAATCAGCCGCTGGCCGCGCCCTTGGCCGCGTCGTCGTCGGAGGGTAGCGCCCGCCCCTTCCCGATCGGGTCGAAAAACGGGAAAAGCAGCAATCCGGCCAGGAAGCCGCCGATATGGGCTTCCCAGGCGACGCTTTGCTGCTCGTTCCCGATCGTGATCGAGCCGACGCCGAACAGCAGGTTCAGCCCGAACCAGATCACCAGGAAGGCGATTACGCGCGGGTCGCGCAGCGCCGTCGTCAGCGGCGCCACCGGACGGCGATAAGCATCGCCGCTGAAGAAGCCCAGCGGGCCGTCGGTCTGAAAGATGAAACGGACGGCCGCCGCCATAAATCCGGAGATCGAGGCGGAGGCGCCGACCATCGGCCCTACGTCGCCGGCATGGGTTGCGAGGTGCAAAGCGGCGCCGGCGGCCGCTGTGACCACAGCGAATCCGAGGAAACGGGCGGGGCCGAAGCGCCGCGCCACGGCGCTGCCGAACGCGAGCAGCCAGATGCCGTTGAGCGCGAGGTGCGTCCAGTCGGCATGGATCATCGCATAGGTGACGAACGTCCAGATGTCCGCACCCCAGCCGCCGGGAACGCCCTGCGCCGCAACCGCCGGGTCGTAGCGCGCCGGTATGAACGAAAACAGCAACAGGAACTGCGCGTCGTCGCGTGGCGTGAGCAACAGCGTGCGCACCGCATGCACCAACGCCATCGCCGCCAGCGTCGCAGTCACGACGGGCGGCACATTGAACATCGGTTCGCGGCGTGAGACCAAAAAACCATCCGGTGCGGGGCACCGATGACATAAGGCCGTGCGCACGCGCGAACAAGCGCGCCGCGTCGATAATACCGTTCTTGTGACAGTGGCGCAGAGATGCGAGCGATCGGGAACGGCGCCGACAGTGGCCGTCTCGGTAAATCCGGATGTGGCGGCTTGACCTTGCTGCCGACCCGACCGCTCGCGTGCGGGACGCCGAGGCGTCATCCGCGTGTCGGTTTGCGCCCTCACATCGGGCGATAGATCAGGACCGTGGCCGGTTCGATGAAGATGACCGGATGGCTGTTGGGCCGGCAGGAACCGCCGACGCCGTTCACCGCATCCAGGCACTGCTCGAAGCTGTAGTAGCCGCAATTCGTGTAGCCGCCGCGGCCGCCCTGGTCGGCACACCAAGCGCCGTCCGCCCGGGCCTGCCGGCCGGCATCGATGGCAACCGCGCCCGCAAGCGCGGCAATGCCGAGGGCCAGATGCAGAGCCATGCGCGGCGTCAGCAGGCGAATGAAACTCTTCATGACGATCTCCCAACGTCTTTGCCTTCTGACAGTTGGTCGCAACGGCGCAGGTTCTGGTTCACCTTTCTGGTACGTATTTCCGCACATCGCGGCGATGCGCGCCGAGATTAACGTTCGGGTACCGCCCGCATGCCAGGGTCCGCCCCGCATGTTCCCGGCGGCACGGGACATGCTCCGTCACGCTGAAAGCCGCCGATCTTGTCCCGCAAAGGGACAAGCACAGCGCGGCCGGAGCGCGTCATGAAACATCCTTCAAACCGTCAGATCTTTGATTATTGGAACATACAGCGCGGCGACCGTCCGGCGCCCGACCGCAGCGAAATCGACCCGGCGGCCATTCGCTCAGCTTTGAGCGACACTTTCATCGTCGCGTTCAACACACAGGAAAGACACCCTTTTCGCCTCGCAGGAACGCGGCTCTGCGCGCTTTTCGGCGGCGAATTGAAGGGCCGCGCCTTCATCGACCTATGGGATGCGCCCAAGCAGCGCCTGCTGTTCGATCTGACACGGATCGTCGCCAGCGAGTCGGTCGGCCTGGTCGTCGGCGCCGTCGGTTGGACCAGCAGCGACCTTTCAGTGGAGTTGGAGGTCCTCCTGCTCCCCCTGACACTGCGCGGTAAGACCCATATGCGCGTCATGGGCGCAATCGCGCCGCTCAGTGTGCCTTACTGGATCGGCGCAACGCCGGTCGAGACGTTGGCGATTACGGGACACCGGTTCCTCGGCCCGCGCCACGACCGTGTGCCAATCCCGGTCGTGACCATCCCGGACGATGTTGCGGATATCCGCCGGCACCTGGTCGTCCACGATGGTGGTCAACGTTAGGTGGCAGATGGTTACCGGAGCTAACGGGGTCTTAACCTTGCTTGCCTAGCGTGGAGCGGGACAACCTGAACTCCGCAAGGCTGCCGCGCATGTCGCTTCCGCAAAAAAACATAAGCGCGCCGCCGCTCAGCGACGAGCGCCGGCGTTTCCAGCGTGTGCGCGTCAATCTCCTCGGCCGTTACATGTTGTCCGACCGGCGCGAGTTTCCGTGCCAGGTCGTCGACATGTCGCCGGGCGGCATGGCGCTCGTCGCGCCGATGATCGGGCGGCCGGGCGAACGCATCATCGCCTATATCGACCACGTCGGCCGGCTCGAGGGCACCGTCACCCGCGCGCTGCAGAACGGCTTCGCGATGACCATCGCGGCGACGCCGCGTAAGCGCGACAAGCTCGCCTCGCAACTCACCTGGCTTGCCAACCGGCATATTCTCGGCCTGCCGGAAGACCGTCGGCACGGACGTCTGGTGCCGCGCAACACGCGCTCGATCATGACGCTGCCGGATGGGGAGACGGTCCCCTGCCAGATCATCGACATGTCGCTGTCAGGCGCTGCCGTTGCCTGCGCAACCAAGCCGACGGTCGGTGCACTCATCAAGCTCGGCCGTACCCAAGCGCGCGTGATCCGGGTCAAGGAAGACGGCTTCGCCGTCGAATTCACCCGGCTGCAGCACCCTGACTTCCTCGAAGAGGCCGTCACCGGCGAATAAGCGCCGGCGCGCCCTTTCACCCGAGCATCCGAGAACCTGTCGCATCCGCCGGCGCCATGCGCGCGGCGGCTTTGTGTGCTGTGAGCGCTGTCAGCCGCGCCAATGCGTTAATCGCCTCTGCACGATCCGTAAAATTTTACAGACGTCGTATTCACAAGCTTAACGGGCGAAGTACAGTTAATCTGTACTTTCATCCATCTCTCGATTTTAGCAAGTCAACTTAGACCGACCTCAAAGTCTTTGTGCGAAAAGTGACCTCTACAAGGGGATGGGGTCACAATGAAAAAAGAAATCCGCACAATACTAAGCGCATTCGCGATTGCGTTCGCAACCGCCGGCGCCGCGGGGGCGGCCGCCGCCGCCAGCGAGCCCGCGCTCTTCATCTCGGTCGGCACGGCAACGCGCGCGCCGATCGGCTGGGTCGAGTTCTGCAAAGAGACTCCCGACACCTGCGCGCCGCAAGCCGGCATGCTGCAGGAGATCGTGCTCACGCAGAAGACCTGGGCGCACCTCGTACACATCAACAACCTCGTCAACGAGCGCATCAAGCCGATGACGGACATGGATCATTGGGGCGTGGCGGAGAAGTGGTCCTACCCCGACGACGGATACGGCGACTGCGAAGATTACGTGCTGCTCAAGCGCCGCATGCTGGCGGAGGCGGGATGGCCGCTCTCCTCGCTGCTGGTCACCGTCGTGCGTGACCAGAACGGCGACGGCCACGCGGTGCTGACCGTCAAAACCGACAAGGGCGAGTTCGTGCTCGACAACCAGAACGCGGAAGTCCTGCTCTGGTCGGAAACCAACTACCACTACGTCAAGCGTCAGTCGCAGCACAACCCGAACACGTGGGTCGCCCTCGGCGATCCGCGGCCGGCGCCGCTCACGGCCTCGTCACGCTGACATCGCGAAACGGAGCTAGGCGTACCCGGTCCCCTGCCCCCCTTCGTCCCCACGACCGGGTTCGTCGCGGCCGGCCTTCCCCCGAGGCCGGCCGCCCTTTTTTCAGAGGCAATACGCCTTCTCAAAATGCATCTCTCGCGTACAAACCTCTTCAGGATGGAACGGGGTTTGACATGACAAGGGATGCGGAGAGCGCTGAAGGCCAAGAGCGCATTCGGTCCAGCTTCGCCAAGCAGGGGCTCATGCGCACGTTGGGCGCGACGCTGGGCAAGGTTTCACCGGGGTCCGTCGAGATCGCGATACGCCCCACGCCCGCCATCTCGCAGCAGCATGGATTCGTGCACGCCGGCGCGCTAAGCGCCATTGCCGACACCGCGGCGGGCTATGCCGCGCTCAGTCTCATGCCTGCCGGCAAAGGCGTGTTGACCACGGAGTTCAAGATCAATCTCGTCGCGCCCGCCGTCGGCGAACGCATTCTCGCGCGCGGCAAGGTCGTGAAGGCCGGCCGGACGCTGACGCTTGCCCAAACGGAAGTGTTCGCGGAAAGCGGCGGTCAGGAGAAGCTGGTCGCCCTGCTGACCGCGACACTAATGACGATCGAAGGGCGAGACGGCATCAACGATTGAGCGTGCGACGACGCGATCGCTGTTCCAGTCCGCTCGTTCGCCGCGTTAGCCGATGCGCTTGAGGCCCTTCGCATATTGCTGCGAGCGCTTCACGTACCACTCCGATGCGCGGCGCACGTTTGCGATACCTTTCTCGTCGAGCGTGCGCACCGCGCGCGCCGGCGAGCCGACGATCAGCGAATTGTCGGGGAACGTCTTGCCCTCGGTCACCAGCGCTCCGGCGCCGACGAGGCTGTTCTCGCCGATGCGCGCGCCGTTGAGGATGATGGCGCCCATGCCGACCAGACTGTGGGCGCCGATGGTGCAGCCGTGCAGCACGACATTGTGGCCGATGGTGCAGCCGGGACCGACCGTGAGCGGAAAGCCCGGATCGACGTGGAAGGTGCAGTTCTCCTGAACGTTCGAGCCCTCGCCGACCTCGATCCACTCGTTGTCGCCACGCAGCACGCTGCCGAACCAGATGTTCGCGTCCGTGAGCATGCGGACCTTGCCGATAATGACGGCGGTCTCGGCGATGTAATAGCGGCCATCCGCCGGAAGGCTCGGCTGTTGTCCGTCGAGTTCGTAAATCGGCATTCTTCAACGCTCCTGCGATGGAGCATCGCGATGCTCCGGACAGATCAATCTCGCAACCGGCCGCTTCGTGGACACTCTGCGATGGGGAGGCGCGATTTTGCCACGCGCCGGCTCAATTGGCGAGACGAAGCCCTTTTGTGAATCGAAATGGCTCAGGAGCCGAGAACGCCGAGCGCCTGCAATCCCATCACGACCACGGTGCCGGACATCAGGCTCCAGAAGCCGGAAACGACGGTCGCAACCGCGACCAGTTCAGTCCGGCGCTCTGCCACGCTCTGATTGCGGATGGTGTTGCGCAGGATGACGAAGGGGGCGCCGAAAACGAGGAGCGGCACGGCGGCGAGCGCCTTCGTGCGCTCCGGCTGGCCGAACAGGCGAAAGCTGAGCGGCCGCGCCGTCGCCAGTTGATAGGCGCTGGCTATCAATCCCGCCGACGCAAAGCCAATCGCCAGCGACAGCAAACTCTGAACAAACGCAACGGACATGGCGCCTCGGACCCAGGGATCGCGCGCATATTGCGTCCGCAACTCCGCCGCCGCCAGCTTATCCTTAAAAAAGGGTAAACGCGCCCGACGCCCCACCCAATTCGTTAACCACAGTGGTGTTTGATAGCGGCTGATCCAATCCTGCGTCCGAGGGCCATCATGGGACGACGGGCCGCGAGGGTGAAGTTCGGCGTGATGCATGTGAGCTATAGAGCCCTTGCCGGCTTCGCTGCGGCGAGCCTCATCGGCGTGGCGGCGATCGGCTATGTAACGTTTCTTCTGTGGCCGCGCTGGCCGGCGGCAGCGGCAGCCGACGCGCCGCCTTCCCTGCCCGTGACCGTCGCAGGCGTTCCCTTCAACGTCCCGCCTGCGGCCGTGCGCGTCGCGTTCCAGCGCAAGCCCGGCGCGCAGCATCGCCTCGATCTCGCTTTCCGCTGGCCCGACCTCACGCCGCCCGACCCGGCCGAGAAGCCGTACCCCTCAGCCGAGGGCAGCCATCCCGATCAGGTCTTCGTCAGCATCGTCGGCAATGCCGGCACGCTTTCACTCGATGAGCGCCTGCGCACCATCTACCCGCGTTACGCGGCGGAAAAGGGCTTCAACGATCCGACCGGTCTGGTCGGCATCGCATTCCGCGACGGCACGCCGTATCAGGGCGAGGACATTTTATTCGACCCCGGCCGCCCCGAACATTTCCTCGTGCGCTGCACGCGCGACGCAACGAGCATTCCCGGGATTTGTCTCTACGAACGGCGGATCGGCGCCGCCGATCTCACCGCGCGCTTTCCACGCGACTGGCTCGGCGACTGGCAGAACGTCTCCGCCAGTCTCGACAAGCTGCTCGCGAGGCTGACGCCGCCGACCTCCTGACGTTTCGCAGGCAACGCGCCTATTCCAGATCAGTGTCGAGGATCGCCATCTGGAAATTGTACGAGCGGTCGTCGTCCTCGTCGTCGACGAACAGGACGCCGATGAATTCCTCGCCGATATAGACTTCGGCGGAATCATCTTTCTTCGGGCGTGGGACGACACGAATCTTCGGGTTCGCAAACAAGCGCTTGAGGTACGCGTCGAGTTTACTGATTTCTTTGACGTCCAACGGTCGTCTCCCTGTTCATCGAGAAAGGCCGCCATCAAATCGGCGACGGCGCTCTGCGTGTGAAATGAATTCTTTCAGTCCGTTGCGCCGAACTTGTGCGCAAGGTCGTTGAGCAATTGATCCATCGAGCGCGCGGGCTCCGCGCAACCTGCCTCTCCAACAACGCGTGCGGGAACGCCCGCCACCGTCGTGCGCGGCGGAACGGCCTTCAAGACGACGGAACCGGCGGCGATGCGCGCGCAGGCGCCGACTTCGATATTGCCGAGAATCTTCGCCCCGGCGCCAATGAGGACGCCGCGGCGAATCTTCGGATGACGGTCGCCATCCTCCTTGCCGGTGCCGCCGAGCGTCACGTCCTGCAGCATCGACACGTCGTCTTCGATCATCGCGGTTTCGCCAACGACGAGGCCGGTCGCGTGGTCGAGGAAGATGCCGCGGCCGACCGTCACCGCCGGATGGATGTCGGTCTGGAACACAGCGGACGAACGGCTCTGCAGATAGAACGCGAAGTCCTGCCGGCCCTTGCTCCATAGCCAGTGCGCGAGGCGGTGCGTCTGAATGGCGTGGAAGCCTTTGAAGTAGAGCAGCGGCTCGATGCAACGGTCGGCCGCGGGGTCGCGATCGAGTGTCGCCGCGATGTCGGCGCGGAACAGATCGCGCAATTCCGGTGTGTCGCGCAGCGCCTCGGCATAAGCCTGACGGATCAATTCGCCCGACACATCCGAATGGTCGAGCCGCTCCGCCAGACGGTGGACGACGGCGCCTTCCAAGGTCTCGTGATGCAGAACCGAGGAGTAGATGAAACTCGCGAGTTCCGGCTCGCGGCTCACGATCTCTTCCGCCTCACGCCGGATCTGCGCCCAGACCGGGTCGACGGTGCCGAGTGTGGTCTTCAAGCGCGTCTGATGCTGAGCCATGGAAGCACCTGAATATGCCGTTTCCAAAGTGGGCGGTGCTTGTAGCACGGATCGGTTGCCGTTGCCTTAGCTCCAACCATTCCCTTCTACTTAGGACGGTCGGCTCTCCGCCGCTACCGGCCCGGAGGCGGATCGCACCTGATCGGCGAAGAAGGCCAGGATTGCGGTCGAAAAGGCGTCGTTCTTGTCCCCAGCGACCATGTGGCGGGCCCCGGCTACGTCGACGAAGCCCGCTTGCGGGACGAGGTCCAGGAATTCGCGGACGTGCGCATCATGCACCAGTTCCGACGAGGCGCCCCGCACCAAAAGGACGGGAATCGTGACATTGCGTGCGGCCGCGACCAGCGCCGCTTCCCGCCCCTCGTCGTGCTCGTCCACGCCGCGCGGCCCTTCCAGGAACCGAGGGTCCCAGTGCCAGCGCCAACGCCCGTCGTCGCCACGCCGGAGGTTGCGCTTCAGGCCGTCGTTGGAGCGCGGACGCGGCCGGTGCGGCAAATACGCGGCGACGGCGGCCGCAGCCTCATCGACCGAGGCGAAACCGTCCCGTGCGTGTTCGCGCATGAAGCCGCGCACCCGCCGTACGCCTTCGATATCGACGCGCGGCGTGATGTCGACCATGACGAGGGATGACAGCGGCGGATCGCCCTCGGCGGCGGAACCGGCGACGAGCAGGCTCGCCAGTCCGCCGAGCGACGCGCCGATCGCGGCGGGACGACGGCCGTGCCGCACGGCTAGCGTATCGGCGACAATACGCGCGTCCGCCGCGAAATCCTGGAACCCATACGCCCCGGTCGGGGGCCACGCGGAGT